>CAZJSH010000056.1:0-17887 GCA_964548715.1 uncultured Halomonas sp.
CCCTGCGACGGCGATGCAGGAAGCGGCGATGTCGGCCGGCGGCGCGTCTGCGGCATCGTGCAGCACCACCACCGCGCCAGCGGCCAACGCCTCGGCGGCGAACGCCATCCCGTGTGCCTGCGCACCGGGCAGCGCAACGAACGCATCGCCCGGCCGGACCCGGCGGCTGTCCTGGCTCAAGCCGCCGACGTCGAGCGGTGGCAGCGGCTCCGGGGTGCCCGGCCAGCCGCCAAGAAGTGTCGCCAGCCGGGTCATTGCGAGTCTCCGAGCCGTGCGATCAGCGTGCCGACGTCATCCGGCGGGACATTCATCAGGCGCAGCGCGTCGGCCATCACGCGGCCGAACAGCGGGCCAGCAACGGCGCCGCCGTAGTATTCGTCGCCGCGCGGGTCATGGATGACGACCACGGCAGCCAGCTTCGGCCGCGAGACCGGCGCGAATCCGCCGATGCTGGCGACGTAGCGATCGCCATAGCCGCCGACGCCGACCTTGCGCGACGTGCCGGTCTTGGCCGCCACGCGATAGCCCGGCACGTCGGCGCGGGTGGCCGTCCCGCCCGGCAGCGTCACGGTCTCGAGCATGGCGCTGACCTCTCCGGCCAGCGACGGGTCCATGACAGTCTGCACCGGATTGTCGCTGCCGAGCACGAAGCTGGGCTGGCGCAGCCGGCCGTCGTCGGCGATCGAGGCGATCGCGCGGACCAGCTGCAGGGGCGTGACGGACAGGCCGTAGCCGTAGGAAAGCGTCGCCTGCTCGAGCTTGCGCCAGCGCTCGTAGTCGCGCAGTACGCCGGCCGATTCGCCGGGGAAGCCGGTGCCGGTGACCTGGCCGAAGCCGAGCCGCGAATACATGCTCCACAAGTGGCGCGGGTCCATGCCCAGCGCCAGCTGGACCACGCCGACGTTCGACGACTTGGTCAGAATGCCGGTCACGGTCAGCTCGCCGTAGTTGCGGACGTCGCGAATGGTGTGGCCGGAGACCTGCATCGTGCCCGGAGTGGTATCGACGACCAGGTCCGGGTAGGCCAGGCCGGCTTCCATGGCAGCGGCCACGACGAACGGCTTGACCACCGATCCGGGCTCGAGCACGTCGGTCAGCGCCCGGTTCCGCCGTCCCTCCGGGTTGCCGAGGTCGCGGGAATTCGGGTTGAACGATGGCACGTTGACCATCGCCAGAACCTCACCGGTGATCACGTCCATGACCACGACCGAGCCGGACCGGGCCTGGTGTTCGGCCACGGTGCGGGTCAGTTCGCGGTAGGCCAGGTACTGCAGGCGCCGGTCCAGTGTCAGCGTCAGGTCCTGTCCGGGCCGCGCTTCGCGCACCTGCTCGATGTTCTCGACGACCCGGCCAAGGCGATCCTTGATCACCCGCTTGGCGCCGGTCTGGCCCATCAGCCAGCTGTCATAGGCCAGCTCCAGCCCTTCCTGGCCGACTTCATCGATGTTGGTGAAACCCACGACCTGCGAACTGACGTCCGAGGTCGGGTAGAAGCGACGGTATTCGCGCTGCAGGAACACGCCCGGGATGTCCAGCTCGCGGACACGCTCGGCCAGGTCGGGCGCGATGCGGCGGATGATCCAGACGAACTCGCGGTCGGCGCGCTGGGTCAGACGGCGTTCGATGGCCTCGGCGTCCTGGCCGAGCACGCCGGCCAGCATCGGAATGCGGTCGGCGGCCTGCAGCAGTTCACCGGGGTGCGCCCAGACCGACTCGACCGGGGTCGACACCGCCAGCGGCGCGCCGTTGCGATCGAGGATCGAGCCACGCATGGCCGGGATCTCGACCTGGCGCAGGAACCGGGCCTCGCCCTCGCCCTGCAGGAACTCCGTGTCCATGACCTGCAGCTTCACCGCACGGGCCACCAGGCCCAGTGCGCATAGCGCCATGACGGCTAGCAGCATCGCCACGCGCAGCCGGCTGCCGGCGGGTTTCGAGGTCGCCTCAGCCATCGTTACGCACCAACAGTCCGATATCGCGCGGTTGCCGCATCTCCAGCGACTCGCGAGCCTGGGCCTCGATCCGGCTGGATTCGCCGAGAAAGGCCAGTTCGAGCTGCAGGCGGGACCATTCGACGCGCTGGTCGTCGTGGTCCTGGGCGGCCGCCTCGAGCTGTATGAACAGCTGGCGCGCGTCGTGCCGCGCGCCGACCAGCGCCACTGCGCTGGCCACGGTCGCGACCAGCAGGGCGATCAGTACGATCCACGCCTTCAAGCGGCACCTCCGGCGGCCCGCCGTTCGGCCACCCGCATCCGCGCCGAGCGGGCGCGCGGGTTGGCCTGCTGCTCGGCCTCCTCGGGCCGGACCAGTTTGCCGATCTCGCGCAGCCGGGCCGAAAACGGCACCGCCGGCCTCCGTCGGCTGGCCGCCGGAGGCCGCGCGTGCTCGCGGATGAACCGCTTGACGATCCGGTCCTCGAGCGAGTGAAAGCTGATCACGGCCAGCCGGCCGCCCGCGGCCAGCACCTCCAGCGCCGAGTCCAGCGCGCGCTCGATCGCCTCAAGCTCGCCATTGACCGCGATGCGGATGGCCTGGAAGCTGCGCGTGGCCGGATCGATCCGGTCGCGGGCCGCGGCCTTCTTCGGTACCGCCGAGCGAATGATGTCGGCCAGCTGCAGGGTGCGGGTGATCGGCGTCTCGGCGCGCGCATCGACGATGGCCCGCGCAATGCGGCGCGAATGCCGCTCTTCGCCGTAGCGGAAAAGCACGTCGGCCAACTCGCGCTCGTCGACGCCGGCCAGCCACTCGGCGGCAGAGACGCCGCGTTCGGGGTCCATGCGCATGTCCAGCGGGCCGTCCTCGCGGAAACTGAAGCCGCGCTCGGGATCGTCGATCTGGGGCGAGGACACGCCCAGGTCCATCAGCAACCCGTCCACCCGGCCCTCGATTCCGAGCTGCTCGGCCAGTTCGCCGAGCTCGCCGAAGCTGGCCCGGGCGAAGGTCACGCGCGCATCGGCCCCGAACCGCTCCCGCCCGACCGCCAGCGCTTCGGGGTCGAGGTCGATCGCGATCAGGCGGCCGGACGGACCCAGCCGCTCGAGAATGCGCGCGCTGTGGCCGCCGCGACCGAACGTCGCGTCGACATAAGTCCCGTCTTCGATGATGTTCAGCGCATCCACCGCCGCCTCCAGCAATACCGGGACATGGGCCACGACTCAGAGAACCAGCTGGGCCATTTCGGGCGAGGCCTGCTCCTGCATGGACCGCTCTTCTTCCGCGCGCCGCTGGTTGAGCACGTTCTCGTTCCAGATTTCGAATCGCGCGCCCATGCCCATCAGCACCACCTTCTTTTCCAGCCCGGTCACCTGGCGCAATGTCTGCGGCAGCAGCAACCGGGCGCTGGCGTCGGGCTCCAGCGGCGTGGCCGAACCGACCAGCCTGCGCTGCAGGCTGCGATGGCTGTTCTGGAAGGTCGACAGCGCCATCACCTGATCGCGGACGCGCTCCCATTCGGGTTCGGGATACAACCAGAGACATCCGGCGTCGAAGGCCGAATAGGTGAGCACCAGCCGGTTTCCGCAGGCCTCCTCGATACCGGGGCGATAGCGCGTCGGCAGCGCCATCCGGCCCTTGGAATCGAGGTTGATCGCCGTTTCACCGAAAAACATGGCTGGCACCTATTCTCCACTTAATCCCACAATTTCCCACTGAGCGCCACAATAGACCCTCACCACAAGGCTGTCAAGCCGGTTTGGCCCGGTAAATCAGGGCGTTGAGAGGGTTCGACGGGATCCAAGATGCAGCACTGTATGAAGGTACAGAGCTTGTGTTTCTGTGACGCCCATCACGCCCGGTCGCCGACTACGGGCGACCGGGTGGAACAGAAGAAGAGGAGTCGGCCGATAAGCCGGGTTCTGTCGAGGACAGTCATTCGTCTGGGACGGCTGTCACCAGCCGCCTCGAGCAGCCTACCCGGATGCAGCGCGGGCCGCGCCATCGCATCCCTATTTGGCCTTGCTTCGGGTGGGGTTTACCGTGCCGCCGACGGTTACCCGCGACGCGGTGCGCTCTTACCGCACCTTTTCACCCTTACCGACGGCCCGAAGGCCGCAGGCGGTCTGTTTTCTGTGGCACTTTCCGTGGGCTCGCGCCCCCCAGGCGTTACCTGGCACCCTGCCCTGTGAAGCCCGGACTTTCCTCCGGCCCCGGAAACCGGGACCAGCGACTGTCTGGCCGACTCCTCGCGAAGTATGACCGATCCGGGCCCGGAAGGTGCCGTTCGCGCCGACGGCCGGGTCCGGTCGCAGCCAAGGGGACTTGACAGTGTGTTACTGTTGTATAACACTATATATGCACGCCGGGCGCTCCCGGCCGCGCTGCTCCTTGCAGTCCGGCCGAGGGGCGGCCGGCAAACCGGAACCCACCATCCAGGAGCGATGATCATGAGACTGCTGCCCCTTGCCCTGCTGAGCACCACGCTGCTGTTGACCGGCTGCGGGGACGACACGGCGCCCGATTCAGCCGCCGACTCGGCCACCGACCGCGCTACGGCGCAGGCGGCAGGCGAGGCCGGGCCGACCTTCTTCGATCGGATCGACGCCGATACGCCCTACATCTACGCCAACCTCGTGCGCACGCCCGAAGACCTGGTCGATGCGGCCTGGGCGATCAACGACGCCTCGGCCGAAAGCAACCAGGCCATGCTCGACGCCGTGGCCGAAGACGAGGACCTGCCACCCGAGGCCCGCGCCCTGGTCAACGAGGTCAGCTCGCTGCTGACCCGCGAAGGCTGGGAGGCCGCCGGCCTGCACACCAATCCGATGTATGCGTTCCACGGCATTTCGCTGTTTCCGGTCGTGCACCTGGAGTTGCGCGACGCCGATGCCTTCCGGGCCAAGATCGCGCGCATCGAGGCCGGCCTGGAAGCGCCGCTGGAGCGCCGCCAGATCGAAGGCCGCGAAGTCATCTGGTTCCCGATCGAGCCGCCGCTGGGTGCCGCGGTCGTGATCGACGACGGCGTAGTCACCGCTGGCATGGTGCCGGATCAGCCGGCGGTGCTCAGCCGCCTGGTCGGCGCGACCGATCCGGTCGAGGCCATGGATGCCGCCGCGCTGAGCGCGCTGAACCGCGATATCGGGTTCACCCCCTTCGGCAGCGGCTATGTCGACTTCCAGCGCATCGTCGCCCGCGTGCTCGGCCCCGACCCGGTGATCGGCGCGCTCGGCATGGACGCCGAACTCGATGCCTTCCGCAACGACCCGGCCTGCCCGGCCGAGTTCCAGGCGCTGACCGCGGCCATGCCGCGCATGGTCATGGGCTATACCGAAATGACCGCCACCGATGCCGACGCGCTACTGCGCATCGAGACCTCGGAGGCCATCGGCCAGGGCATCGCCGCGATCGCCCGCGCTCCGGCCTCGATCGACCGAGAACTGACCGGGCTGGTCAACTTCGGCATGTCCATCGACCTGCTGGCGGCGCGTGAATTCGCCCGCGGGCTGGTCGACGGCTGGGTCGAGAACCCGCCGCAGTGCGCGGCCTTCACGACCATCGCCCAGCAGGCTCCGCAGATCCAGGGCGCGCTGAATCGCCCGATTCCGCCGATGGTGACCAACCTCAAGGGCCTGTTCCTCGAAGCCAGCAGCCTGGAGTTCGGCGACAGCGGCCTGCCCACCGGCGGCGGCACGCTGGCCTTCTTCATGAAGGATCCGCAGCTGCTGGTCGGCATGGCGCAGATGTTCTCCCCGCAGGTCGCCGAGCTGACCCTCGAGCCCGGCGGTGAGCCGCAGAAGGTACCGGTCGAAGCCATTCCGCAGCTGGCCGGTACCGGTCTGCAGGCCTGGATGGCGATGAGCGAAGAAGCCATCGGCATGGCCATCGGCGAAGACCAGATCGACGCGATGACCGAAGGCCTGGACCGGACCGAGCCCGATCCGTACCTGATCGCCGGCCGCATGGATTTCGACCTGCTCGTCGAGCTGATGAACGTGGTCAACAAGACGATGGAATCCACCGGCACCGAGATCGATCCGGAAGCCGCGGCCATGCTCGAAGAGCAGCAGGCGCAGTACGCGCAGATGGCCGAGTTGTACGACCAGGGCGCGTTCCGCATCGGCCTGAGCGAGGCCGGCATCGATTTCGAATTCGACGCCCGGCTGAACGAATCCGTGCTCGACTGATCGGGATCGACGATGCCGCGCGGCCTCCCGCGCGGCATCTTCATGCCTCGCCGGCGTCCTCCAGGCAACTGCGCGCCAGCGGAATCGAAAGCACCCGCCGTTCGGCCAGCGCCCGCTGGCTCATCCGCTCGACCAGCACCGCCAGCGGTGCCACGGCCCGTGGCCCGTGCCGCATCAGATAGTCGATCACCCCACGTCCGGCGACCACGCCGTAGTCCTCGACCAGCTGGCGTACCAGCGCCTCCAGTGAGCGATCGTCGAGCGGTCTGAGCACCAGGTGAGCGGCCTGCCCCAACCGCGAACGCAGGTCGGGCAGGCGGAAAGCCGAGCGATCGCCGCCGATCAGCACCACGCCGGTCCGCTCGGCGCGCCAGCGGTTCAAGGCGTTGAACAGCGCTCGTTCGCGCTCGTCGTCGTTGCCCAGCGCGTCGTAGTCGTCGATCACCACCCAGTCGCCGCCGGCTGCTTCGAGCAGCGCCGCGGCCGCAGGCGTCGCGCCCGGCACAAACACGCAGCGGAGATTCCGCTCGGCCAGCCCGGCCACCGTGGCCAGCGCGAGATGACTGCGACCGGATCCGACCGGACCGGAGACCCGCACCCACTGACCCGGCTCCAGCCCATCGCGAAGGGTCCGCACGATCAGCCCGTTGTCGCCGGCGATGAAATTGGCAAACCGCGGCCGGCGCGGCGGCGACAGCGCGAGCGGGAGCTGCGGCGCGCTCATCGGCCGCTCCGTTCGCGTGCGATCCGCGATGCGCGCAGGCTCCAGATCCAGACGTACTGGGCCAGGGTCAGCACGACCAGCGCACCGACCGTCCAGACCAGGCCGGCTTCGACGACGAGCGGCACGGGCCCGCCGGCCAGTTCCACCATCACGACCAGGACCAGCATCAGCTGGGCCACGGTGTTGATCTTGGACAGTTGGGTGGGTTCGGGCTGGACGACCTCGAACCTGAAGTGATAAACGAGCGCACCGGCCACGATCACCACGTCGCGCAGCACTACGAGCACCACGAGCCAGGCCGGAAGGTGGCCGAGCAGGCCGAGGGTGACGTAGGTACCGACCAGCAGCAGCTTGTCGGCCAGCGGATCCAGAATGCCGCCGATCCGGCTCTGCCAGCCGAAGCGCCGGGCCAGCCAGCCGTCCAGCGCATCGCTGATCCCGGCCACGATGACCAGCGCCAGCGCGATGCCATAGCGGCTTTCGACCAGCAGGATCAGGATCGGCGGCACCAGCACCAGCCGCAGCGCGGTCAGCACGTTGGGAAGTTGGCGCCAGGCGGAGGCTTGCCCGGACGCCGTGCTCACAGCGCCAGCGCGTAGTACAGCGTGCCCGAAGCCAGGTCGTGGCGCTCGAACCGCAGCAGGCCCGACAGCTCGATACGTTGCTGCAGGCCGTCGGCGCTGGAGTCGAGCTCGAAAGTCAGCGTGTCGCGCTCCGCGCCCAGCAGGCGCACGGCCTCGACGCCGGTCAGCCCATCGAGGAAATCGCGCACCTCGGCGTAGTGCACCGGGCGATCGATGCCGGATACCACGAGCCGGCGGCGCGCTTCGACGCCGGGCTGCACGGCGAACCGGGCGGACAGCGCGCCGGCGATCCGGGCAATGCCCAGCTCGATCACTTCGGCCGGCGTCGCGCCGGAGCGCGAGAATCCGAACTCGATGTCGCCGAGCCGCCAGACCCAGCGGCCGGTCCAGTACTGCGCACCTTCGCGCAGATCGAGCAGGATCACGCCGTCGGCGCCGTAGCGATGCCGGGCCGCCTCGGCCACGCCGGCGAACCCGCCGCGGATGTCCGAGGGCGTGACCTCGATCCGGTCGAAGGCATCCAGAATCGGCCGGGTGATCGCCAGGCCGTAGCGGAACATGGCCTGGTCCAGGGCGTGGTCCAGTACCGGGGCGGGCGTGAGGTAGCGCGCGCCGTCCGGCCCGTCGTCGGCAATCCACAGCAGCATCTCCGGCCGTTCCCTGCCCCACCGGGCCAGGCCGGCCGCGTCCAGCCGACGATCGACGGCAGCCGGGTCGAAGTCCACGCGCAGCCGCCGCTCGGTCCGCGGGCCCCGGTCGGCCTGCGGCACCTCCACTTCGCGATACTGCCGGGCCAGCGACAGCGACAGCGCCTCGCTGCGATCGATGCCGAGCTCGCCGACCAGGTCGGCCCCGACCTGCCCGGTAACCCGGACCAGGACCTGGTTCAGAGCGGCAAGAAGCGGCGTGTGCGGCGGGGCGTCGGCGAGAACGTCCCCAGCGGGCGCATCCACCGGAACCTCGCCGACGTACAGCGCCGAGATAGCGGACGGCCGGGCGACCACCGGGGCCGCCAGGGCCAGCGACAGCAGGGTCGGTACAATGAACGATCGGACGAATCGCAGCGCTTGCATGATTCGCGGAACGATAGCACAGCGCCGGGCTCGCGGCCGTGCGTCGAACCCCCGCGCGGCGCACAATCGGGCACAATGCGCCGCATCCGCCCACGCACCCGCACGAGGGGACTCCGATGGCCTCGAAGCCGCCCGACCATGACCCGCAGAACGAGCGCCTGAGCTACCGCGACGCGGGCGTGGACATCGACGCCGGCAACGCGCTGGTCGACCGCATCAAGCCGCTGGTCAAGGCCACCACGCGACCGGAAGTCCTCGGCGGTCTCGGCGGTTTCGGCGGCCTGTTCGCACTGGGCCAGAAGTACCGTGATCCGGTGCTGGTCTCCGGCACCGACGGTGTCGGCACCAAGCTGCTGCTGGCCCGCGCGCTCGATCGGCACGACACCATCGGCATCGACCTGGTCGCGATGTGCGTCAACGACATCCTGGTCACCGGCGCCGAGCCGCTGTTCTTTCTCGACTACTTCGCCTGCGGCACACTCGACGTCGACGCCGCCGCCGGCGTCCTGTCCGGGATTGCCGAGGGCTGCCGCCAGGCCGGCTGCGCGCTGATCGGGGGAGAAACCGCCGAGATGCCGGGCATGTACGGCCCCGGCGACTACGACCTGGCCGGCTTCACGGTCGGCGCGGTCGAACGCGACCGGCTGATCGACGGCAGCACCATCCGGGCCGGCGACGCCATTATCGGCCTGCCGAGCTCCGGCCCCCATTCGAACGGCTATTCGCTGATCCGCAGGGTGCTCGATCGCGCCGGCGGCGTGGCCGCCGAGCGCGAGCGCGCCGAGGCCCTGCTGGCGCCGACCCGCATCTACGTCGACGCGGTTCGCCCGCTGCTCGATACCCACCCGATCCGCGGGATGGCCCACATCACCGGCGGCGGCCTGACCGAGAACATCGTGCGGGTCGTACCGGACGAACTCGGCATCGAGCTCGACGGTGCGTCGTGGACGCCGCCTGACCTGTTCGGCTGGCTGGCCCAGGTCGGCCGCATCGAGCCGGCCGAAATGCGCCGCACCTTCAACCTGGGCGTCGGCTTCGTGCTGATCGTCCAGGCCGACGCGGCCGAGGCCGTGCTGCGAGCGCTGGACGAGGCCGGCGAGGCGTCACTGGGCGTGATCGGGCGCGTCATCGACGACGCCGGGGCCGATCGAGTGCGTTACCGCGACGCCTGACCGCCGATGCAGCCCGCCCCCCGTCGACCCCGGCTGGTCCTCCTGCTGTCCGGCCGCGGCAGCAACGCGTTGAACATCCTCGACGCCATCGACGCCGGGCGCATACCGATGAACTTCGTCGCCGCCATCGCCGACCGGCCGGCCGAGGGCCTGGACCGGCTGGCCGAGCGCGGAATCGACACCGTGCAGATCCCGCGCCGCGCCTTTCCGGACCGCGCAACGTTCGAACAGGCGCTGGACGAAGCACTGACCGCCTTCGCGCCCGACCTGGTCGCGCTGGCCGGGTTCATGCGCGTGCTGTCCGACGGCTTCGTCGCGCGCCACGCCGGGACCATGGTGAACATCCATCCCTCGCTGCTGCCGGCCTACCGCGGCCTGGACACCCACGCTCGCGCGCTGGCCGATGACGTGACCGAACACGGCGCCAGCGTGCACTGGGTCACCCCCGAGCTCGACGGCGGCCCGGTTATCGCCCAGGCCCGCGTGCCGGTTCAGCCCGGCGACGACGTCGCCGCACTGACCGCCCGCGTGCTCGAACAGGAACACCGTCTCTATCCCGCCGTTCTGGCACTTCTCGGCCGCGATGCGGTCCGAACTGCGGATGATGAATCTTCGAACGCTCCGCTGCTGCTGGATCGCGACCTGGACGTGGACGGCCGTCGCACTGGCCCCGGCCGCAGCCGGGCCGGCCCAGGCACAGACGACTGACCCGGCCGCCGACCGCGCTGCGCCATTCCGCGAGCACAGCGCGGTCTATCGCGTCACTCGCAACGGCGACGAGCTGGGCCTGATGCACGCCGAACTGACCCGCCGCGACGACGGCCTCTGGTACTACCGCATCGACTCCGAGGCGACCGCGTTCCTGGTCCGGATGCTCGGCGTGTCGACCGTCGAATCCGGCTGGTTCGACTGGCGCGACGGCCGCATCGTGCCGCTGACCTATCACCACGTCTCGCGCCGGCCGGGCAAGGACCGCTTCTGGCAGCACCGCTACGACTGGGACGGCCTGCACACCGACACCATCACCCACGATGGCGAGACCCGCGTACCGTTGGCCCGGGGCGCGCTCGATCCGCTGACCCTGCGGCTGGCCGTTGCCGCCGTCCTGCCCGAGGCCGCCGACGAGGCACGCAGCCTGCCGTTCCTGGTCGTCGAGCGCGACGAACTGGAAACTCAACAGGTGCGCTTCCTCGGCGGCGAGACCGTCGACATCGCCGGTCGCTGTTTCGACACCGCGGTGATCGAGCGCTTCCGCAAGCCCGGCTCGTCGCGCAACTACATCGGCTGGCACGCCGCCGAACTGGACTGGATCCCGGTCCGCACCCTGCACCACGAAGACGACGACCGGCTGGTCATCGAGTTGATCGAGTATTCCCCCGCCGACCGCCTGCCGGCTCCGGGCGGCGAGTGCAAGCCGGTGGAGGAATCCAGCGCGGCCCCCTGACCCGGCACGCGGTGACTTCCCCGTCGCTGGCGGCATCCGGGCGCGGACGCCACGCTTGCCTGCGGGGACTTCGGGATCACCGGCAACTGCCGCCTTCCGGCACCGCGCCAGCCGGCTCGATCAAGGTTAAGGAACGAGCAGCGGCGTCCATTAGACTGGGCGTCATTCATTCACCGTCAGGACTCGCCATGGCGCGTTCGAACCGTTCCGGATCGCATCGTTCACGTCTCGCGCTGCTGCTCGGCGCCGTGCTGTTCGCCGGCGGCTGCGCCGTCAACCCGGTCACCGGCCAGCGTGAGCTCAGCATGGTCGGCGAGCAGTGGGAACTCGACGTCGGCCGCCAGCAGTACGCTCCGCTGCGCCAGGCTCAGGGCGGCGACTTCACGATGGACCCCGGCCTGGTCGACTACGTCCAGGGCGTGGGCCAGCGGCTGGCCGGTGTCGCGGCGCGTGATCTTCCCTACGAGTTCGAGGTCATCAACGAGTCCGTCCCGAACGCCTGGGCCCTGCCCGGCGGCAAGATCGCGATCAACCGAGGACTGCTGACCGAGATGCAGTCGGAATCCGAACTGGCGGCCGTACTGGGCCACGAAATCGTCCACGCCGCCGCCCGTCACGGGGCCCAGGGCCAGACCCGGAACCTGCTGCTGCAAGGCGCCGTGCTGGCCGGCGGCATCGCCGTGGGCGCGGCCACCGATGACGAAGGCTACGGCCAGGTCGCCCTGCTCGGCGGCATGGTCGGCGCCCAGCTGATCAACCAGCGCTATTCGCGCGATGCCGAACGCGAGGCCGACCTCTACGGCATGCGCATGATGAAACGTGCCGGCTACGACCCGGTCGGCGCCGTCGAACTGCAGGAAACTTTCGTCCGCCTTTCCGAAGGCCGCCAGAGCAGCGCCTGGGACGCCTGGTTCGCCTCGCACCCGCCCAGCCGCGAGCGGGTCGAGAACAACCGCCGACTACTCGCTGAACTCGGCGCCGGCGGCGAGATCGGCCGCGAGGACTACCAGCGCGCCACCGCCCGCCTGCGCGCCGCCAAGCCGGCCTACGACGCCTACGAAGAGGGCCGCAAGGCGCTCGACGAGAAGGACTACGACACCGCGCTCGCCCGGGTCGAGGACGCCATCCGACTCGAGCCCGCCGAGCCGCGCTTCCATGCGCTGAAGGGCGACGTCTTCGCCGCCCGCGGCGACTACCGCCGGGCAGAGCGCGCCTTCACCGACGCCCTGGCCCGCAACGACGGCTGGTTCTACCATCACCTCCGCCGCGGCATGGCGCGCAACGAGCTGGAACAGCACGACGCCGCCCGCACCGACCTGGCCGCTGCCAACGAGCGCATGCCCACCGCCATCGGCCACTACCTGCTCGGCACCATCGAACAGCGCGATGGAAATCGCGACCAGGCCATTCGACATTATCGAATCGCAGCGCGGTCCGATGCACCGATAGGCCAGCAGGCACGACAGCGACTCGCGGCGTTGGGGGTTGCTGACGGTTGAACGGCCGCCACGCTCCGATGCACACCGCTTCGATCCGTCGGGCACCGAACACCGCGCACACCAACCAGGAGCAACCATGAGCGAATTCGAAGGGCTGACCGCCTTGTTCATCAACACCTCGCTCAAGAGGCATTCCGAAGACAGTCACACGCGATTGCTGCTGGAAGCGTCCGCTGCCATCATGATGAAAGCCGGTATTCCAGTGGAATTCCTGCATCTTGCAGAGCACGAGGTTCCACCCGGAGTTTTTCCCGACATGACGCAGCACGGCCGGGCGGACGATGACTGGCCGGCGCTCTGGAAGGAAGTGAAGGCAGCCGATATTCTCATCGTCGGCACGCCGATCTGGCTGGGGGAGGAAAGCTCGATCTGCCGAATCCTGATCGAGCGTCTGTATGCCATGTCCGGCGAGCTCAACGAAAACGGCCAGTCGATCTTCTACGGCAAGGTCGGCGGCTGCGCAATCACGGGCAATGAAGACGGCATCAAGCATACCGCGATGACCATTGGTTATGCCTTGAACCATCTTGGCTTCACACTGCCGCCGCAGGCCGATTGCGGATGGATCGGCGAAGCCGGTCCCGGACCCTCGTTCGGTGACCCGAAGGACGACGGAGGGCGCGTCGGGTTCGACAACGAATTCACGCAGCGCAACACCACGATCATGACCTGGAACTGCATGCACCTGGCTCGGATGCTGAAGACGGCAGGTGGAATCCCGAACCGCGGCAATGACCGCGAGGCATGGGAAGCGGGAGAACGCTTCGGCTTCGAGAGTTTCGATACGCCGGATTCTGCATGACGATACGGCCAGTTCGGTCGATCCGGAACCCTGCGTTCCGACCGACGATCGCGCTGCGATCCACCCTTGGCGGCGCGGTATCGATGAAGCGCGCCCGAACCCGACACGGAGACACACATGGATCTGAGACTCGACGGCAAATGCGCGGTCGTTACCGGCGGCAGCAAGGGCATCGGCCGGGCGATTGCGCTCGGGCTGGCCCGGGAAGGGGCAAGCGTCGCGATCTGTGCGCGTGGGGAGCAGGCGCTGCGGCAGACCGAGGCCGAGCTCCGCCAATTCGGTAGCACCGTGGTCGCCGAGGTCTGCGACGTTTCCGATGCGGAAGCCTTCGATCGCTTTCTCGACACGGCACACGACGCGTTCGGACGGCTGGATATTCTCGTCAACAACACCTCCGCACTCGACAATTCGTTTGCCGATGACGATGCGGCCTGGCGGGCCGGGTTCGATATCGACGTCATGGGCGCGGTGCGCGGCAGTCGCAAGGTCGTCCCCTGGTTCACCGAGGCCGGCGGTGGCTGCATCCTGCACATTTCTTCGATCTCCGGCCTCGAAGCCGGCTCGCCGCCCGCCTACGCGGCGGCCAAGGCAGCGCTGATCAGTCACTCCAAGACCCTGGCCATCGCGCTCGCCCCGCAGAAGATTCGCGTCAACGTGATCGCGCCCGGCTCGATCGAATTTCCCGGCGGCCTCTGGGAAGACGCCAAGGAGAACGATCCCGGGTTCTACCAGATGGCCTTGTCATCCATTCCGTCGGGCCGGCTCGGCACGCCCGAGGAAATCGCCGACGTCGCCGTCTTCCTCGTCTCCGAGCGCGCCCGCTGGATCACCGGCGCCTGCCTGTGCGTCGATGGCGGCCAGCGCAAGTCGAACGTCTAGGACTCGCCGCCTGCGCGCTCCACCGTTCCAGGCCGTGAACCCACCGGGATGCCACGCATCGAGCGCGCTCGTACTGCAGCGAGTGCCCGGGTCCTGCAGATCGGCTGGACAGGCCTTTCGACCCACCTTCGGTCAGAGGTCTTGATGACATTCGCACGACACCGACACCAGCCATACAGGATCGGCGCTCTTACCCGACCGACCCGGTTTATGCTGTAGCCGAACCACACCATGGAGAACCGCTCGATGTCACCAGTTCATCTCTTCAAGGCCGCACTCCTTTCCAGCGCCCTGGCGCTTTCGGGGGCGGCCCTGGCCATGCCGGACTTCAGTTTCAATACCGACGACCTGCCCGAGGACGGCCGGGTCGTGCTCTACCTGGCCGCCGGCGGCGAACTCAGTGCGCTGGGAATCGGACTGGATGCCGCCACCGGTGGCCGCGTCTCGAATGCCATCGAAGTGACGGGGTTTTCCGGTGAGCTCGGCGAGACGCTGACGCTGCCGGCCGTGGCGCCCTTCCGGGAGGTTGTCGTGATCGGTGCAGGCGAGGACGAACTCGAGGCGCGCGACATCCATGATCTCGGCGGCTTTGCTGCCATGGCGGCCGATGACGACGAAGGACTGACGATCATCGTCGACGGCCTGGAGGCGGCCGTGGATGACATCGGCGCGCACCTGGCGCTGGGCTATGCGCTGGGCGATTACAGCTTCACGACTTACAAGACCGTGGACGAAATCGTCGAAGACGGCGAGGTCACCGTGGTCGGCTCCAGCCGATCGGACCACCGGCGCTTCGACAACGATCTCGTCCACCTGGCCGAAGGCATCACGCTGGCCCGCAATCTCGGCAGCGAGCCCGGCAACACCCTCTGGCCGCAGCGGTTCGTCGAGCACGTGACATCGGCGTTCGAGGACGTCGACGACGTGACGCTCAGTGTGCTCGATGCCGACGCCATCCGCGAGCGCGGCATGGGTGCACTGATGGGCGTCGGCCAGGGGTCCATCCACGACCCCCGCCTGCTGGTCATCGAGTACCGGGGCGCCGACGACGAGGAAGCGCCGGTTGCGCTGGTCGGCAAGGGAATCACCTTCGATACCGGCGGCATCTCGCTGAAACCGAACGAGAACATGTGGTACATGAAGTCCGACCTGTCCGGCGCCGCCGCGGTGGCAGGCGCGGTCCTCGCGGCCGCCAAGCGCGGCGAGGACATCAACGTGGTCGGCCTGATGCCGCTGGCCGAGAACATGCCGTCACAGGACGCGATCCGCCCGGGCGACGTGCTGACCTCGATGTCCGGCAGGACCGTCGAGATCATGAGCACCGATGCCGAAGGCCGCCTGCTGCTGCTCGATGCGGTGCACTACGCCCAGGTCGAGCACCAGCCGCGCCTGCTGCTGAACATCGCGACCCTGACCGGGTCCGCCGCGCGCGCGACCGGCGATGAATACGCGGCCGTCATCACCCGCGACATGACGTTCAGCCTGGAGATGATGGAGGTCGGCGAGGCTGCCGGCGAGGACGTCTGGCCGCTGCCGCTGCACCCGAACCACTTCACGCAGATCGAAAGCCCGATCGCCGACATCAAGAACACCGGCGGGACGCCCGGCGCCTCGATCGGCGCCGCCGTGGTCGGCACCTTCATCGCCGAGGACCTGCCGTGGGTCCACCTGGATATCGCCGGCGTCGACTGGCGCGACGAGGCCACGCCGACCGCGCCGGTCGGTCACGCCGGCTGGGGCGTGCGGTTCATGGACACCCTGCTCCGCCGCGAAGCGGACTGAGCAGCCGGTCCTGGGCTCTTCGCATAGGCCGGTGGCGGCTTAGCGAATTCTTTACCTGGGGAACCGTAGGTTCGGTTCGTACACTGGCATCGTTACGGGAGACGCTCGATGAAACGAATTCTCATCACGGGGTTGTTCGTTCTTTATTCCACCACTTGCTTCGGTGCGGACAGGATCACCTATTCCACCGCCGAACTCCAGGTGTCGGGCAAGAACAACGTGACCGACATCGTCGCGCAGTTCGTCGAGGACACCGACCGGACCGAGCCGGTCGAACCGGACCAGTTGATGTTCCTGGTCGACGGCCGCTCGGTCTCGAGCCTCGAACCGCACCTGCCCGAATCGGACCGCGTCGAGGTGATGTCGGACGGCACCTCTGTCGTGATCAACGTCGTCTCGGAGCCCGAGGCCGACCTGCCGTAGCCCGGCTGCGGCACGCCGCCATGCCCAAGCACACGAGCCCGGACCCGGGAGGTTGCATCCAGCGGTCCGAGATTCCCGGCGTTACCGAATACTGCCGGCTCCGAGAAGGCTGCGCGCTTTCGCCGAAGACGGCCGAGGCCGCCGAGCGCGGCCTGCCGAACAGCCTGTTCTCGACCACGATCCGTCTCGACGGCGAACTCATCGCCATGGGCCGCATCGTCGGCGACGGCGGCTGCAACTTCGAAGTCGTCGACGTCGCCGTTCACCCCGATCACCAGCAGCAGAGACTCGGCACACGAATCATGCAGGCGATCAAACAGTGGCTGGACGAGAACGCACCGGAGACCGCCTACGTCTCGCTGATCGCCGATCACCATTCGCCGAGGCTGTACTCCAGATTCGGGTTCGAACCGACCACCCCGAAGTCGATCGGGATGGCGTACGTGGTTCGGCTAAGGCAGACCGACCAGAACTAGCGCGGTCCACCCAGACAGGCGAGTCGGCGGAAGCCTTTGAAGGCCGGGGGCCGCGTCAAGGAACGACTAGACTTGCGCGCTAAGCGGCGTTCGTGCAGGATAGCCGCGAACGAACTGTGGGGCAGGACGTTGGAATTCAAAGACTTGGCAATCTCCGATTGCGCGAACACGCGTACTAACGCGCACTTTTGCGTGCCTATTCGCTACACAGCACTTTTGCCACATATTTTCTAGTTATGCGGATATGAAGATTTTCGGCGGATTGGTTTTTGCAGCAATTCTTTCGGGAGTTTTCTCCGGACTGTTCTTTTTTGGTGCTATTGGAGTTTTCCTGGTTTTGCCCGCCGCGATCCTCGTTGCTTTGTTATTCGGTTTTCCTATGTACTTGCTGTTGTGCAAGTTCGGATGGTTAGCCTGGTGGCAAGTTGTCTTTGCCGGTATGGCTTGTGTTCTTCCGGTCGCGATACTGATGGCCTATGACTTCAAGGAACCGTTGTTTGTTGCTCTCGTCTTGGTATCGGGTGCGTTGGGAGGAGGTCTGTTTTGGTGGGCCGCAGCTGCGCATAACAAATCGCTCAACCCGGACGCCGGGCAAGCCGGCGCCGGTTAGCGCAAGCGTTACTGAAAGAAAGCACCCACTCGGTCCTTGAAGCCGATGGCAACACCGGAGCAACTCAAAGCCCGCGCAGCGCGTCGGGGATCTTTGTGGACACAACTTGTCATCAGAATCGAATCTTTCCAAAAAACCCGCGAAGCATGCAGGCAAAGAATTTGTCAGTGCTCGACCTGAAATCAAAGCCGCTGGATCCCAGGTCAAGCCTGGGATGACACAAAAAGCGAGGCAGGCCAAAAAAACACCCTACCCCTTCAACCGAAACACCCCATACAACTCCGAAATCCCCAGCGCCAC
>CAZJSH010000057.1:0-17650 GCA_964548715.1 uncultured Halomonas sp.
GGATTGCTGCCTCCTCGGCATGCCCCAGGGTACGTCCGATCCACGTCGAAGCCAGTACGCCCCCGGTGTTCGAAACCTATGACACGATTCCGCGCCGATGGTTCCATGACGGCACTATACATGGCTGCAACGGGTCGTGCGTTCAAGGGGGGGGATCCTCGCCCAAGCGCAGGGGCCGGGCCGTGGGTCAGCGCGCCTTGAGGATGCGCCCCTTCTGGCGCTCCCAGTCCCGGTCCTTCTGGGTTCGCCGCTTGTCATGCTGCTTCTTGCCCTTGGCCAGCGCGATTTCGACCTTGACCTTGCCCTTTTTCCAGTACATCGCGGTCGGGATCAGGGCGTAGCCCTTGCGTTCCACCTGGCCGATCAGCGAATCCAGCTCGCGCTTGTGCAGCAGCAGGCGGCGGGTGCGCATCGGATCGGTGTTGACGTGGGTCGAGGCCGAGGTCATCGGCTGGATGACGCAGCCGAACAGAAAGGCCTCGCCCCTGCGCAGCAGGACATGACTCTCGCTGAACTGTACGTTGCCGGCCCGCAGCGACTTGACCTCCCACCCGAGCAGCGAGATGCCGCACTCGGTCCGCTCCTCGAGGTGGTACTCGAAGCGGGCGCGCTTGTTCAGCGCAATGGTGGAGGGCGAGGAGCTCATGGTCGGGTTCTCGGGTTCGGAATCTGTGATCCGGGGCGGGCAGTCTATCGAATCGCGCGGCACAGGATCGAGCTGCTTTACGTTGCACCGGTTTGGGTATGATGCCGACCATGCCTGAAGTCAACCGATCGGCGCTGGTTACGCATTCGCCCGGGAAGATGTTCGAACTGGTCCGGGACGTCGAGCACTACCCGACGTTTCTCAGTTGGGTCAAGGACGCCGAAGTCCACGAGCAGGATCCCACCCATCAGCTGGCCTCGCTGGAGGTCAGCGTGGCCGGTGTGACCCGCCGGTTCCGCACCCGCAACGAACTGGTAGCCGCAGAGCGCCTGACCATGCACCTCGACGAGGGGCCGTTCCAGCGCTTCGGCGGGGAATGGCGGTTCGCCGATCTCGGCATCGGCTGCAAGGTCGAGCTGATACTGAGTTTCGATTTCGACAGCCCGGTGCTGGCGGCGGCCTTCAACCGAGGGTTCGTGACCGTGGCGAACCGGATGGTCGACGATTTCTGCCGCCGGGCCGACGCACTGTATGGGCGATGAGCGCATCGGAATCGAGGTGGTCGCGGCCTGGCCGGAGTGCCAGGTCCTCGTGAAGCTGGAACTGCCGACCGGCAGCAAGGTCGCCGATGCGGTTCGCGCATCCGGTCTGGTCGAACGATTCCCGGAACTCGAGATTCGCGACGATCACCTCGGCATCTTCGGCGAGTTGTGCCGGCCGGATCGAGTGCTGGACGACGGCGACCGCGTCGAGCTCTATCGTCCGCTGAAACTCGATCCCAAGACGATCCGCCGGATCAATGCCGAGCGGCAGAAGCGGGGCACCTGAGCCCGGTCAGTCCAGTGATCGGGCGGGGAATCAGCGTGGCGGTTCGGCCGTCGGTACCGGCTCGTCTTCATCGATTTCGCGCTCGTTGCGCGGCAGGATCGGCTGATTGCTGTTCGGATCGATGATCTCGAGGTCTTCCGGGTCGGTGCCCGCGATCCCGGCGTTGTCGAGGTAGCTGCCGTAGAAGTCCACAACCCGATCGTCTTCGAACACGACCGTCAGCGTCCGCTGCTCCGGATTGCGCCCGCCGAGGGCGAAGGAGTTGATGTAGTCCCAGCGGTTGTCGTGGAACGGGCTGCGCACGGCCGGGCTACCGAGCAGGACCTCGACCTGGCGCTTGGTCAGCCCCACCTCGAGCTGTTCCATATCGTCTTCATCCAGCACATTGCCTTGCGGGATGTTCTGCTTGTAGATGACGTTGCAGCCGGCCAGGAGCAGGGTGAGCGCGAGCAGAGCGAGTCGGAACATGGTTCAGGAATACCACGGCAGGAAGGACCCGAATGATACAATGGATGCAAGTTCTACCGGCGACTGCTGCCCATGACCGAAGAAACCCGTGAACTCCGCAAGGCCGGCCTGAAAGTCACGCTGCCGAGGCTGCGGATCCTGCAGTTGCTGGATGGGGCGGCGCAGAAGCACATGACCGCCGATGACGTTCATCGCAAGCTCATCGACCAGGGAGAGGACATCGGCCTGGCCACGGTCTACCGCGTGCTCAACCAGTTCGAGACCGCCGGCCTGGTGCGCAAGCACATGTTCGACGACGGCTCGGGCCGGGCGCCGCAGGCCAGCTACGAGCTGGACGAAGGTGGACACCACGACCACATGGTCGACCTGGATTCCGGCGACGTCATCGAATTCTTCGACGAAGAAATCGAACGACGGCAGGAAGAGATCGCCCGCGATCACGGGTACGAGATCATCGATCACGCGCTGGTGCTCTACGTCCAGAAGAAGGGCAGCTAGCCCCGGGCGCGCGCCGACTTCGACGGCTTTGGCGGGCCTCCGTCGCTGTCAGCCGGTATTGCCGGCCAGCAGGGCTTCTGCGTGGCGCCGGCTGGTTTCGCCGGTGGTCGAGCCCAGCATCCGGGCCAGTTCCGCCACCCGGGTTTCCCCGTCCAGTGGCTCGACGGTAACCCGCGTTTCACCACCCTCGGTTCGTTTCAGGACCCGGAACTGTCGCCGGGCGCGCGCCGCCACCTGAGCCAGGTGCGTCACGCAGAACGACTGTCCGCCTTCGCCGGCTCGCTGCAGGAATTCACCGACCTTGTGGGCGGTTTCGCCGCCGACCCCGGCATCGATCTCGTCGAAGATTCTGACCAGCCCCGCGGCCGGCTCGGCCGACGCGATGATCATGGCCAGGCTCAGGCGCGAGAGTTCTCCACCCGAGGCCACGCGCTTCAGTGAACGCGGGGGCTGGCCGGGGTTGGCGGAGAACAGGATCTCGATCCGGTCGGCGCCGTGCTCGGCCACTTCGGCCGCCTCGTCGAACTCGATCGCGAACTCCAGCCGGCCCGTCTCCATGCCCAACGCGGCGAGCGCTTCGCCGACCGTAGCGGTTCGCTGATCGGCCAGCGTGCGGCGATGGTCGTGGAGGTCACGAGCCGCGTCCAGCCAGTCCGAGCGAGCGCGGTCGAGGGCCTGCGCGGCGGCTTCGCGGGCTTCGGCTGCGCCGTCGATCCGCTCGAGCCTCGCCCGCAGCTCGTGCCGGAGTTCAGGAAGATCTTCGGGCTCTCGGCGGTGCTTGCGGGCCAGGTCCATCGCCTGGCCGAGCCGCCGATCCACAGTGTCGAGCCGTTCCGGGTCCGCTTCCAGGTCGTCGGTGGTCCTGGCCAGCGCGCGCGTGGATTCCTCGAGATTGACCCGGGCCGTGCCGAGCATCTCCAGGATTTCGGTAAACGCCGTGTCGCGATCGGCCACCGGTTCGAGCGCCCGGATCGCTCGGACCGCGGCGCTCACCGCGCCTTCCTCGCTGTCGCCCTCCAGCGCGGACCGCGCTTCGCTGCAGGCCTGCTGCAGATCGTCGATCGAAGCCAGCCGGCGCTGTTCGGCCTCGAGCGAGGCCAGCTCGGCGTCGCCGAGATTCAGGTTGTCGAGTTCATCAAGCTGGAACCGCAGAAGCTCGACGTCGCTGCCTGCTTCGGCCTCGAGGTTTTCCAGCACGGTCTGTGCATCTCGATACGCGCCGGCGGCCTCGGCCACGCGCTTGCGGAGGTCGCGATCGATGCCCCGATCGAGCCAGGCGCGCTGATGGATGGGCTCGGCCAGCCGCTGATGCTCGTGCTGACCGTGGATTTCGACCAGGTGCTGGCCGAGTTCGCGCAGCTGTCCCATCGTCGCCGACTGCCCGTTGATCCATGCCCGCGAAGCGCCATCGGCCGGAACCACACGCCGAAGCAGTAGTTCGCGATCATCGTCGAGCGCCTGCTCGACCAGCCAGGCCATCGCCGGATGGCCGTCGGACAGTTCGAAGCGCGCCGAGAGGTCGGCCCGGCGCGCATCGGTGGCGACCACGCAGGTATCGGCCCGGTCGCCGAGCAGCAGCCCGAGCGCATCGATCAGGATCGATTTGCCGGCACCGGTCTCGCCGGTGATGGCACCGAATCCGGGCCCGAAGTCCAGTTCCAGCCGATCGATGATCGTGAAGTCGGTGATGGCGAGCGAGCGCAGCATCGGTGCGGTTCGGTTCCTTGGGCCCAGCCCCGGGCAGTGGTCTCTATTGTATCGGTTGGATTCGGTGCCGCCGGGCCCCATGTTGCGACGCATCAGGAAAATACGCGCATGTCCGAGTGCGCCATGAACCGAGGAGTCCACGCCGATGAGCGAACACGACCGACCGACGCAGCCGCCGACCGACGATGCCGGCGAACGGCCGGAGGCCGAAGCCGCCGACCCGAGCTGCCAGGACACGCCCTCCGGCGACAGCGAGACCGGTAGCGCCGAGGCCGAAATCCAGCGCTTGACCGATGCGCTGGCCCGCACGCAGGCCGAAATGCTCAACCACGAACGCCGCCTCGAGCGGGAGATGGAAAAGGCGCGCAAGTTCGCGCTGGAACGCCTGATGCGCGATTTCATCCAGGTGCTCGATTCGCTCGACCAGGCGCTGGCGGCCTCCGGCGACGCCGAGGGCGAAACCGCTCAGGAAGGGCTGGTGCTGACGCGCAAGCTGGCGCTGAAAGTGCTGGAGTCGCACGGGCTGGAAACGATCCATCCGGACGGCCAGCCGTTCGACGCCAACTGGCACGAAGCGATGACCGCTGCACCGAGCGAGGAGGCCGAGCCCGATACCGTGCTGCAGGTCCTGCAGACCGGATACGCGCTGCACGGCCGTCTGCTGCGGCCGGCTCGCGTGGTCGTCGCCCGGAGCCCCTGAAGACAGGAGCGAACGGGCCGGCGGTCGGTCCGGGTTGGTTTGAAATCGGAACCGCCGGGCCCCATTCACCGGATAAGCACGCGGGGAGTCGCCTCGCACCCAACTGAACTCGAATCAACGGGATGCACACGAAATGAGCAAGATCATCGGAATCGACCTGGGAACCACGAATTCGTGCGTGGCCGTGATGGAAGGCGGCAAGACGCGCGTGATCGAGAACGCCGAAGGCGATCGCACCACACCGTCGATCGTGGCCTTTACCAAGGACGACGAGGTGCTGGTCGGACAGCCGGCCAAGCGCCAGGCCGTCACCAACCCCGACCGCACGCTGTACGCGGTCAAGCGCCTGATCGGGCGCAAGTTCAATGAGAAGGTCGTCCAGAAGGACAAGGACCTGGTCAGCTACAGGATCGTCGAGGCCGACAACGGCGATGCGTGGGTCGAAGTCGACGGCAAGAAGATGGCGCCGCCGGAAATTTCCGCGCGTGTGCTGATGAAGATGAAGAAGACCGCCGAGGACTATCTGGGCGAAGAAGTCAGCGAGGCGGTGATCACCGTCCCGGCCTACTTCAACGATTCGCAGCGCCAGGCGACCAAGGATGCCGGCAAGATCGCCGGCCTGAACGTTCGTCGGATCATCAACGAGCCGACCGCCGCGGCGCTGGCCTACGGCCTCGACAAGGAAGGCAAGGACCGCAAGATCGCGGTCTACGACCTCGGCGGCGGCACCTTCGACGTCTCGATCATCGAGATCGCC
This sequence comes from uncultured Halomonas sp., assembly GCA_964548715.1. GTDB lineage: Bacteria > Pseudomonadota > Gammaproteobacteria > Xanthomonadales > Wenzhouxiangellaceae. The sequence goes on from CAZJSH010000057.1 coordinate 5,605, forward strand.
GACGTCGACGGTGAGAAGCAGTTCGAGGTGCTGGCCACCAACGGCGACACCTTCCTCGGCGGCGAGGACTTCGACACCCGCCTGCTCGATTACCTGATCGCCGAGTTCAAGAAGGACCAGGGCGTCGATCTCAAGGCCGATCCGCTGGCCCTGCAGCGCCTGAAGGAAGCGGCCGAGCGGGCCAAGATCGAGCTTTCGTCCAGCCAGCAGACCGAAGTCAACCTGCCGTACATCACGGCCGACGCCTCGGGCCCGAAGCACCTCAACATCAAGGTCACCCGTGCCAAGCTGGAATCGCTGGTCGAAGAACTGGTCAAGCGCTCGATCGAACCCTGCCGGACCGCGCTGAACGATGCCGGTCTCCAGATCGGCGAAGTCGATGAGGTGATTCTGGTCGGCGGCCAGACCCGCATGCCGATGGTCCAGAAAGCCGTGCAGGAATTCTTCGGCCGGGAGCCGCGCAAGGACGTCAACCCGGATGAAGCCGTGGCCGTCGGTGCCGCGATCCAGGGCGGCGTGCTGCAGGGCGACGTCAAGGACGTGCTGCTGCTCGACGTGACCCCGCTGTCGCTGGGCATCGAGACGCTGGGTGGCGTATTCACCAAGCTGATCGAGAAGAACACCACGATCCCGACCAAGGCATCGCAGACCTTCTCGACGGCCGAGGACAACCAGAGTGCAGTCACCGTGCACGTACTGCAGGGCGAGCGCGAGCAGGCCGCGGCCAACAAGTCGCTGGCCCGGTTCGACCTGGCGGGCATTCCGCCGAAGCAGCGGGGGATGCCGCAGATCGAAGTAACCTTCGACATCGATGCCAACGGCATCCTGCACGTGTCGGCCAAGGACAAGGAGACCGGCAAGGAGCAGCGCATCGAGATCAAGGCCGGCTCGGGTCTGAGCGAGGAGGAGATCGAGAAGATGGTCTCCGACGCCGAGACGCACCGTGAGGAAGACAAGCGCTTCCAGGAACTGGTGACGGCTCGCAACAGCGCCGATGCACTGGTGCACTCGACCCGGTCGATGCTGAGCGAGCAGGGCGAACAGCTCGGCGACGATGCGAAGAAGCCGATCGAGGATGCCCTGGGCAAGGTCGAAGAAGCGATCAAGGGCGACGACAAGGACGCCATCGAGTCGGCGGTCAACGAGCTGCAGCAGGCGGCCACCGCGCTGTACCAGGCGGCCGCGCAGGCCGAGCAGGGCGCCGGCGACACTGCCGCCGACGGCGGGCCGTCGGAATCGGCCGAAGAGACGGCCGACGACGTGGTCGACGCCGAGTTCACCGAAGTGGACGACGACAAGAAGTGATCGATGCGCCGGGTCCCGCCCGGCGTCATTGCCGCCCGACGCCGCCGGCCCCCGCCGGCGGCGTTCGTCCAAGCGGACCATGTGAACAACCACGGGGCAGGGAACGGAGCAAGCGATGAGTCAACGCGACCTTTACGAAGTGCTGGGCGTGCAGCGCGGCGCCAGTGACGATGAGTTGAAGAAGGCCTATCGTCGGCTCGCGATGAAGTACCACCCGGACCGCAACCCGGACGACGACACCGCCCAGGACAAGTTCAAGGAAGCCAAGCTGGCTTACGAGGTCCTGAAGGATCCGCAGAAGCGCGCGGCCTACGACCAGTACGGTCACGACGCGATCAACGGCCAGGGGCCGGGCGGATTCGGCGGCGGACCGGGTGCGGCCGGCTTCGGTGACCTCAACGACATCTTCGGCGATATCTTCGGCGACATCTTCGGCGGGGGTCGCCGTCGCGGCGGCGGCCAGAGCCGCTCGCGGCGCGGTCACGATCTCCGCTACACGCTCGAGCTCGAGCTCGAAGAGGCGGTGCAGGGCGTGGTCCGGGACATCCGCGTGCCGGGCATCGGCAAATGCTCCGAGTGCAGCGGCTCCGGATCGAAGAGCGGGCAGATGAAGGTCTGCACCACCTGCGGCGGGGCCGGCCAGGTCCGCATGCAGCAGGGCATCTTCTCGGTCCAGCAGACCTGCCCCAACTGCGGCGGCAGCGGCCGCGAAGTCAGCGACCCCTGCACCGGCTGCGACGGCACCGGCCAGGTCCGCGAGACCCGCACGCTGCAGGTGAAGGTGCCGCCCGGCGTCGACGAGGGCGATCGGATCCGGCTGTCCGGCGAGGGCGGTGCCGGCCTGCAGGGCGGTGCGGCCGGCGACCTGTACGTCGACATCCATGTTCGCGAGCATCCGCTGTTCGAGCGCGACGGCGACCGCCTGAACGCCGAAATTCCGATCCCGGTCACCACGGCAATGCTCGGTGGCCAGATCAAGGTGCCGACGCTGGACGGCTCGGTGATGCTCAAGATTCCGGCCGAGACCCAGACCGGGCGCACGTTCCGGCTGAAGGGCAAGGGCGTGAAGTCGGTGCGCAGTTCACGCACCGGCGACCTGCTGGTGCGCGTGCTGGTCGAGACGCCGGTCAACCTGACCCGCGAGCAGAAGGAGCTGCTCAAGCGCTTCGACGAGACCCTGACCGGCTCGCAGAGCGCCGACCACAGCCCGAAATCGCGCAGCTGGACCGACAGCGTCAAGGACTTCTTCGATCGGATGGGTTTCTGAACTCGCGGACGCCTGCCGCGAACAGTCCGGGTGGTACGCGCCCGGTCGCTATAATCCCGGGACGCCGATCGGGACCCCGGATGTCGTGAAGATTCTCCTCAATGGCGCCACCGGCAAGGTCGGGCGCTGCATGCTCGCCCTGGCCGAGCAGGACGATGCGCTCGAGATCGTCGGCCGCGGTTCGCGGGCCGAACCCCTCGCGGAACCGGGCCGAGCCGACGTGCTGATCGATTTCTCCCGCCCGGCTGGGCTGGCCGATGCGCTCGCCCTGGCCGCACGGCACGGGCTGCCGGTCGTCACCGGCACCACCGGCCTCGACGACGAGAGCGAGCGCGCGCTGCGCCGGGCGGCCGAGGCGATTCCGGTGTGTCGAGCCGCGAACTTCGCGATCGGCGTCCACGTGCTCGCGCAGCTGGTTCGCGACACTGCCGAGCGGCTCGGTCCGGACTTCGACATCGAGCTGGTCGAGGCGCACCATCGCGACAAGATCGACGCACCGTCCGGCACCGCACTGAGCCTGGTCCGCGCTGCCGCAGACGGCCGCGGCCTGGAACCGGCCACTGCTCTGCGCACCGACGGCCACGCGGGCGCCGCCCGCGACCCGGCGCGGATCGGTGTGCAGGCCCTGCGCGGCGGTGACGTGGTCGGCGAGCACGAAGTCCACTTCCTCGGCGACGGTGAACGCCTGGTGCTGGCCCACCGCGCCACCGACCGCAGCCTGTTCGCCCGCGGCGCGCTGCGCGCCGCGCGCTGGCTGATCGGTCGGCCGCCGGGCCTGTACGGCCTGGACGACGTCCTGGCCGAGGACTGAGGTGACGCGGCCGTCGAGTGTGCAGTCGGCGGCCCTCGAACCGCGGGACTGGCGTACAATGCTCGCTCGAACAGGTCGCACGACGACCCTTCGACGAGCGGCGTTCCCGGCCCCGGTCCCCCGGACCCTCCGAGCGCCGCTTCGCAAATCCGGAGGCACGAATTGTCCAATCTCGATGCAGTACTGGCGCTGGAAGACGGCACGCTGTTTTCCGGCATTGGCTTCGGCGCGCCCGGCAGGGCGGTCGGCGAAGTGGTCTTCAATACCGCGATGTCCGGCTACCAGGAAATCCTGACCGACCCGAGTTATGCCGGTCAGCTGGTCACGCTGACCATGCCGCACATCGGCAACACCGGCTGCAATCCCGAGGACAACGAGTCCGACCGCGGCCGGGCGGCCGGCCTGATCGTCCGCGACTGCCCGCGCCGGGCCAGCTCCTGGCGAGCCACGCAGACGCTGCCGGAGTGGCTGGTCGAGCAGAACGTGGTCGCGATCGCCGGCATCGATACGCGCGCACTTACGGCGCTGCTGCGCGAGAAGGGCGCCCAGAACGGCTGCATCCTGACCGGCGAGTCGGTCGATCCGGCCGAGGCGCTGGAAGCCGCGCGCGCCTGTCCTCCGATGACCGGCCAGGACCTGGCCCGCGACAACACCTGCGCCGAACGCCATGACTGGACCGAGGGTTCGCCGGCGATCGAGTCGCGCACGCCGGCGGCCGTCGCTTCGGCGCCCCACGTGGTCTGCTACGACTTCGGCGCCAAGCACAACATCCTGCGGCTCCTGGTCGACGCCGGCTGCCGCGTCACGGTGGTCCCGGCCACGACGCCGGCCGACGAGGTGCTCGCGCTGTCCCCCGATGGCGTGATGCTGTCGAACGGGCCGGGCGACCCCGAGCCTTGCACCTACGCCATCGAGGCGATCGGAATCCTGCTGGACAAGAAAGTGCCGACCTTCGGCATCTGCCTCGGGCACCAACTGCTTGCGCTGGCCGGCGGCGCGAAGACCCTGAAGATGAAATTCGGTCACCACGGTGCCAACCATCCGGTCCAGGACCTGGCTACGGGACAGGTGATGATCACTTCGCAGAACCATGGATTCGCGGTCGATGAGGACAGCCTGCCGGACCGCGTCCAGGCCACTCACCGCTCGCTGTTCGACGGCAGCCTGCAGGGCATCCGGATCACCGACGCCCCGGCCATGGGCTTCCAGGGCCACCCCGAAGCCAGCCCCGGCCCCCACGACCTCCGGCCGCTGTTCGATGCGTTCGTAGCTACGATGCTTGAATCCAAAGGCAAATGAAACCGAAGATGACCGCAGATGAACGCAGATTTGAAGCAGGTCAGCGAGCGCATAATCGGTTGTGCCTATACGGTGAGCTCAACGCTGGGTTGCAGATTTCTCGAAAGTGTCTACGAACGCTCTCTGGCGCTGGAAATGAGAGCGAATGGATTGAACTTCGAGCAACAGAAACGGCGTCAGGTGGGGTATCGCGAAACCGTCGTAGGCGAATTCGTAGCGGATTTCCTCGTGGAGCGGGTTTTTATCATCGAGATCAAGGCCGTGCGCGCGATCGGTTCCGAACATCAGGCCCAGCTTCTCAATTACTCGAACGCTTCGGGTCTGCGAATCGGTCTGCTGATCAATTGCGGCACACCGCGAGCGCAGGTCAAACGCATGGTCAACCGACTTCGGGAGACGTGACGTTCCTTCCGGTTTTTCATCTGCGTTCATCTGCGTTCATCTGCCGTAGGAATCCGAACCATGCCTAAACGAACGGACATTCAATCCATCCTGATCATCGGCGCCGGGCCGATCGTGATCGGGCAGGCCTGCGAGTTCGATTACTCGGGGGTCCAGGCAGTGAAGGCGCTGCGGGCGGAGGGGTACCGGGTGATCCTGGTCAACTCCAATCCGGCGACGATCATGACCGATCCGGAGACCGCCGACGCGGTGTACATCGAACCGGTCAGGTGGGACTACGTGCGTGAGGTGATCCGCAAGGAACGGCCCGACGCGCTGCTGCCGACCATGGGCGGGCAGACGGCGCTGAACTGCGCGCTGGATCTGGTCCGCGAAGGCGTGCTCGAGGAATTCGGCGTCGAACTGATCGGCGCGTCGCAGGCCGCCATCGACATGGCCGAGGACCGCGACCAGTTCAAGACGGCGATGGCCGAGATCGGCCTCGAAACGCCGACCGCCGAGGTCGCGCACACGCTGGAGGAAGCGCTGGAAATCCAGAAACGGATCGGCTTTCCGACCATCATCCGGCCCTCGTTCACGCTGGGCGGTTCCGGCGGGGGCATCGCCTACAACGCCGACGAGTTCCTCGAGATCGTCTCGCACGGCATCGAGCTGTCGCCGACCAACGAGGTGCTGCTCGAGGAGTCGGTGCTCGGCTGGAAGGAATACGAAATGGAAGTGGTCCGCGACAAGGCGGACAACTGCATCATCATCTGCTCGATCGAGAATCTCGATCCGATGGGGATCCACACGGGCGACTCGATCACCGTGGCCCCGGCCCAGACGCTGACCGACCGTGAATACCAGCGCATGCGCGATGCCTCCATCGCCGTGCTGCGCAAGATCGGCGTCGAGACCGGCGGATCGAACGTGCAGTTCGCGGTCGATCCCGACGATGGTCGGATGATCGTCATCGAAATGAATCCGCGCGTCTCGCGCTCCTCGGCGCTGGCCTCGAAAGCCACCGGTTTCCCGATCGCCAAGGTCGCGGCGAAGCTGGCCGTGGGCTACACGCTCGACGAGCTGGAAAACGAGATCACCGGCGGCGCGACGCCGGCCTCGTTCGAGCCGACCATCGACTACATTGTTACCAAGATCCCGCGCTTCGCGTTCGAGAAATTCCCGGCAGCGAGCCGCAAGTTGACTACGCAGATGAAGTCGGTCGGCGAGGCGATGGCGATCGGCCGCACGTTCAAGGAATCGGTGCAGAAGGCCCTGCGCAGCCTGGAGGTCGGACTCGACGGCTTCGATTCGATCGAGCTCGAAGCCCACCCCGACATCGATGCCGATACGCTGCTGCGCCGCGAGCTGCGCGAAGCCGGTCCGGAGCGCATCCTGTATGTCGCCGAGGCGTTCCGGCGCGGCTTGGAGTTCGATACGGTTCACCGCCTGACGCGCATCGACCCGTGGTTTCTGGACCAGATTCTCGAGCTGGTCGAGTTCGAAGCGCGGATCGCCTCGGATGGTTTCGAGGCGCTGGACGAGCCACGGCTGCGTGAACTCAAGCGTCACGGCTTTTCCGACGCCCGGCTGGCGAAGCTGCTCGGCACCTCGGAAAAGGCGCTGCGGCACCTGCGCCAGACGCTGGACGTGCGCCGGGTCTACAAGCGCGTCGATACCTGCGCGGCCGAATTCGCCACGACCACGGCCTACATGTACGGCACCTGGGAGCTGGACAACGAGGCGTGCCCGACCGATCGGCGCAAGATCATGGTCCTCGGCGGCGGGCCGAACCGGATCGGGCAGGGCATCGAGTTCGACTACTGCTGTGTGCACGCGGCCATGGCGATGCGCGAGCTCGGCTTCGAGACGCTGATGGTCAACTGCAACCCGGAGACCGTTTCGACCGACTACGACACCTCCGACCGCCTGTACTTCGAGCCGCTGACCCTCGAGGACGTGCTGGCGATCATTAACGTCGAACGGCCCGAAGGCGTGATCGTCCAGTTCGGTGGGCAGACGCCGCTGAAGCTGGCGCGCGACCTCGAAGCGGCCGGCGTTCCGATTATCGGGACCAGCCCGGACTCGATCGACCTGGCCGAGGACCGCGAACGATTCCAGGACCTGCTCAATCGGCTGGGCCTGAAACAGCCGCCGAACCGCACCGCGCGCACGCCGGATGAAGCGATCGTGCTCGCGGCAGAGGTCGGCTTTCCGCTGGTGGTGCGGCCGTCCTACGTGCTGGGCGGGCGGGCCATGGACATCGTTCATTCCGTCGATGAGCTCAAGCGCTACATGCGCGAGGCGGTCAGCGTGTCCAACGACTCGCCGGTGCTGCTCGACCGGTTCCTCGACCATGCCATCGAGGTCGACGTCGACGCGGTCTGCGACGGCGAGCGGGTCGTCATCGGCGGCATCATGGAACACATCGAGCAGGCCGGCGTGCATTCCGGCGATTCCTCGTGCAGTCTGCCGCCGTTTTCGTTGTCCGACGAGATCGTCGCCGAGGTGGCCGAGCAGACCCGCAGGATGGCGCTGGCGCTGAAGGTCATCGGGTTGATGAACGTGCAGTTCGCGGTCAAGGGCGACGAAATCTTCGTCCTCGAGGTCAACCCGCGTGCGTCTCGCACGGTGCCGTTCGTCTCCAAGGCCACCGGCGTTCCACTGGCCAAGGTCGCAGCCAACTGCATGGTCGGTGAAACGCTTGATAAACAAGGAATTACCAGCGATCTCGAGACTCGATTCTATTCAATAAAGGAGCCGGTGTTCCCGTTTATCAAGTTCCCCGGCGTCGATCCGATTCTCGGCCCGGAAATGCGTTCGACCGGCGAGTGCATGGGTCTGGGCCGGACCTTCGGCGCCGCGGTGGCGCGCGGCCAGCAGGGCGTCGGCATCCAGGCCGCGGCGTCCGGTCGCGCCTTCCTGTCGGTGCGCGACGCCGACAAGGACGACTTGCTGCCGGTCGCCCGCGAGCTGATCGAACGCGGCTTCGAGCTGGTCGCCACCGAGGGCACCTGGAACTTCCTGGTTGAAAACGACGTCCCTTGTGATTACATCAACAAGGTGATTCAGGGTCGGCCGCACATCGTCGACCTGATCAAGAACCGCGAGATCGATTACATCGTTAACACGACCGAAGGAAGGCAGGCGATCACCGACTCCTTCTCGATCCGCCGCGAAGCGTTGCAGCGGAAGGTCAATTATTCGACGACGATCGCCGGCGCCCGCGCGACGCTGCGGGCGCTCGAGCACTGGCAGGAGCGCGAGGTCAGATCGCTCGCCGAACTCCATTCAACGAACTGAGAATCGACATGTCCCAGCAGACACCGCTGACCAAGCAAGGCGCCGAGCGCCTGCGCGAAGAACTGGCTCGACTCAAGAAGGTCGAGCGCCCGAAGGTCATCGAAGCCATCGCCGAGGCGCGCGCGCACGGTGACCTGAAGGAAAACGCCGAGTATCACGCCGCGCGCGAGCAGCAGGGCTTCATCGAGGGCCGCATCCAGGAACTCGAAAGCTCGCTGTCCCATGCTCGCGTCATCGATGTCGCCGAGCTCAACGTCGAGGGCAAGGTGGTTTTCGGCGCGCGCGTCACGCTGCTTGAGGATGTCGATGATGCCGAGGAAGTCACCTGGCAGATCGTCGGGGACCTCGAGTCCAGCGTCGAGCACCGCCGCCTCGCCGTGTCGGCACCGCTGGCCCGTGCCCTGATCGGGCGCGAGGAAGGCGAGACGGTCGATGTCAAGACGCCGAACGGAATCCGGACCTACGAAATCGTCGAAGTCCGCTACGACCGCGGAGACTGAGTCCGGAATGGCCGAACGCCGACCGAGGCTGGTCGTTGCGATCCCGGTGCTCGACGCCGTGCTCGACGGCGAACTGGCCTGTCCGCCGGCCCTGCGGTCGATCCTGACTCGCGGGCGCGTCGAAGCATCCGGAGGCGATGCGGCGCTGGCCGGCGCGCTCGGCATCGACGCGCTGCCCGCGGCCGGTCCGTGTGCAGCGCTGGCCGCCGGCGACGAACCGTCGGCCGGCTCGCGCTGGTTGCGCGCCGACCCCGTTTCGCTGATGCCGGATCTGACCGCCGTGTGGCTGCGCGGCCCTGCGGCGCTGGATTGGGACCGGGCAACGATGGCCCCGCTCCAGGAGGCGCTGGCCGAAACCTTCGCGCAGGCGGGGCTCGACTGGCGTGCCCCCGCGACCGGGCGACCGGGCCGGGTCCGCCTCGATGCCGACACCGCCGTGCAGTTCACCGACCTGGTCGAGGCCCGCGGGCGCCGGCTCGACGAGATCCTGCCGCGCGGCGAGGGGGCAGGTCGATGGCACGGCCTGATCAACGAGATCCAGATGGTCTTCCACCAGTTCCGCGCGCTCGACGATCCCAACCCGGGCGGTTACGGCCTGTGGTTCTGGGGTGCCGGTCCGGTCCCGGCCGAATCGGCCGACGTCCCGGTCGTCGACCGGGTCGTCCGCGCACCCGGATCGAACGGCGATGACGGGCGGGCGCACTGGTTGGGGCGCACGGTCGAGTTGCTGGCCGGGGACGAGGCCGGGGCGGGCGGGCTCACGCTGGTCGAGGCCGAGTTCGGCGACGACGCAGCGCGCCACCTGGCCGCGCTGGATGCCCGATTGCTGCAGCCGGCCTGGGCGGCCCTGCGGCGCGGCCGCCTGAAATCGCTGCAGCTGATCGGAACCCGGCATCGCGTCGAGGCTGGCCGGTGGAGCCCGCTGGCGGCATGGCGCCGTTCGCCGCCGGGCCTGGTGTCGTGATCCGCCGCGTCCGCGTTCGCCGAAGGCCGGCCGCCACGCCGCTGCCCGGACTCGATCCGGTGGCCGCGCGCGTGCTGGCCGCGCGCGGATGCAGCCGGCCGCCGGACTACGCGCTGGCCTCGATGCTGCCGCCGACGCTGGCCGATCTCGAAGCGGCGGCCCGGCTCCTGGTCGATGCGATCGAGCAGGGACGGCGCATCCTGGTCGTCGGTGATTTCGACGCCGATGGCGCCACCGGCACGGCCGTGGCCGTTCGCGGCCTGCGTGGTCTCGGCGCCGCCGACGTGTGCTGGCGCATGCCCGACCGAATCCGCCACGGGTATGGCCTGAGCACGAAGCTGGCCGAAGAGTGCCTGGCGCTGGAACCCGACGTGCTGGTCACCGTCGATCACGGCATCAGCTCGATCGAAGGCGTGGCCCGGATGCGCGACGCCGGGGTGCGCGTGGTCGTCACCGATCACCACCTGCCGGGCCCGACGCTGCCGGCGGCCGACGTCATCGTCAACCCGAACCGGTCCGACGACGACTTCCCGTCGCCGCACCTGGCCGGTTGCGGTGTGCTGTTCTACGTCCTGATCGGCGTGCGTGCCGAACTGCGCCGGCGCGGCCACACGGCCGAATTTCGCCTCGATTCGCTACTCGACCTGGTCGCGCTGGGCACCGTTGCCGACCTGGTCCGGCTCGACGAGAACAACCGCCGACTGGTCCGCCAGGGCCTGGATCGGATCCGCCGTCGGCGCTGCACGGCCGGCGTGGCCGCGCTGCTCGAAGTCGCCGGGCGCAATCTCGCGCACGTCGCGGCCGGTGACCTGGGTTTCATCGCCGGCCCGCGCCTGAATGCGGCCGGCCGACTCGACGACATCTCGATCGGCATCCGCTGCCTGCTTACCGACGATGCCGACGAAGCCATGCGCCTGGCCGGCGAACTGGACCGCTTCAACCGCGATCGCCAGCAGCTGCAGAGCGACATGGTCGAGACCGCGCAGCAGCTGGCCGCCGAGCTGGCCGCCGGCATCGAGGGCGAGCCCGGCGGGCTGTGCCTGTACGACGCCGACTGGCACCCCGGCGTCGTCGGCCTTGTCGCCTCCAGGATCTGCGAGCAGCTCCAGCGCCCGGTGATCGCGTTCGCCCCGGCCGAACCCGGTGCGAGCGAGCTGAAGGGCTCATGCCGTTCGCCGGCCAGCGTCCACATGCGCGACCTGCTGGCCGTCCTGGATGCGCGCCACCGGGGCCTGATCGACCGGTTCGGCGGTCATGCCCGTGCTGCAGGCCTCAGCCTCGACAATGCTCGCTTCGACGACTTCCGCAAGGCCTTCGACGCTCACGTCGCCGCACTGGAGTTTCCGCCCGATGCCGTGCTGTCCGACGGATCGTTGGCGCCGGCGGAACTGACCATCGCGACCGCCGAGGCGCTGACCGAGGCCGGTCCGTGGGGACAGGGCTGGGACGAGCCGTTGTTCGACGGCCATTTCCGCGTGCTCGAACGCCGGGTGGTCGGCAAGGACCACCTGAAGATGCTGCTCGAACCCTTCGGCGGCGGTCCGGCGCTCGACGCCATCGCGTTCCGCGCCGGCGACTGGTGCCATCGAGACCTGCCCGAACCGCTGCACGTGACCTATCGGCTCGAGCTCAATCGCTGGCGAGGAAGAGTGACGCCGCAGCTCAACATCCAGCACTGGGTCGAGGGCGAAGGCTGAGGGCGGCCTGCGGCCCGCAACCCCTTGCAAGCGGTACAATGCCGGGTTTGCACGCAACGAGGCCCCACGCGTCATGGAACAGACCGCGCTGAAGAACCTGCTTGAAGACCTCTCCCGACGAGCCGAGTCGCTCAGGGGGTATCTTTGACTACGATGGCAAGGTAGAAAAACTCGAGGAAGTCAACCGTGAGCTCGAGGATCCGAAGGTCTGGGACAACGCCGAGCGCGCCCAGGATCTGAACAAGGAGCGTGCGGCGCTGGACAAGTCCGTTTCGCTGCAGCGTGAGGTGTTCGAAGGCGTGCGCGATACCGGCGAACTCCTCGACATGGCCGTCGAGGAAGACGACGCCGACACCCTGTCCAGCGTCGAGGGCGACCTGAAGTCGCTGGAGAAAACCATCGAGGAACTCGAGTTCCATCGGATGTTCTCCGGCGAGATGGACAACCGCCCGTGCTTCATCGAAATCCAGGCCGGCTCCGGCGGCACCGAGGCCCAGGACTGGGCCGAGATGCTGCTGC
>CAZJSH010000058.1:0-7953 GCA_964548715.1 uncultured Halomonas sp.
AGATGGACCACTCGGAGATGGACCACTCGGAGATGGACCACTCGGAGATGGACCATTCGCAGATGGACCATTCGCAGATGGACCCTGCCTCGGCATCCGGCGACGGCGAGCGCGAGATCGCCTACTGGGTCGCACCGATGGACCCGAACTTCCGGCGCGACCGGCCCGGCACGTCGCCGATGGGCATGGACCTGGTGCCGGTCTACGTCGACGAACTCGCGCCGTCGGGCACGGTGCGGGTCGGCCAGGCGGTCCAACAGCAGATGAACCTGCGCACCGCAAGCGTCCGCGAGGGCCGGCTGTGGCGCCGGATCGACACCGTCGGCCGGGTCGCCTGGGACGCCGAGCGGATCAGCCACGTGCATTCGCGCGTGTCGGGCTGGATCGGTGAACTGGCGATCGACGCGGTCGGCGACCCGGTGACCGAGGGCCAGTTGCTCTACACCCTGTATTCGCCGGACCTGGTCAACGCGCAGGACGAACTGCTGCGCGCCCGGAACGGCGGCGCCGGCCTGCTGGCCAGCGCACGCGCCCGGCTGCGCACGCTCGGCGTGCAGGAACCCGTCATCGAGCGCATCGAGCGCGAGGGCCGGGCGATCGAGTACCTGCCCTGGTACGCGGAGCGCTCCGGCGTGGTCAGCATGCTCGGCGCCCGCGAGGGGATGCGCGTGACCCCGGAACTCGAACTGGTCGAGATCGCCGCGGAGACGCCGGTCTGGGTGATCGCCGACGTGGCCGGCCGCCAGGTCGACTGGTTGCGCGAAGACCAGGTCGCCGAGATCACCACCGACTACCGGCCCGGCACCGCGTTCCGGGCACGGATCGACTACCTCTATCCGCAACTCGACCCGGCCACCCGCACCCAGCGCGTCCGCCTGCCGGTCGACCTCGACGAACCGCTGCTCAAGCCCGGCATGTGGGTCGACGTGCGGATCTTCGCCGGTCCGGTCGACGGCAACGTGTTCATCCCGCGCGAGGCGCTGATCCGCACCGGAATGAACGAACGCGTGATCGTCCGCAGCGAGGCCGAGACCTTCGAGGTGCGCGAGGTGACCTCCGGCATGGAGTCCGGCGAGTTCGTCGCGATCCTGGCCGGGCTGCAGCCCGGCGAGACGGTCGTGACCTCGGGCCAGTTCCTGCTCGACTCGGAGGCCAGTGTCGCCGCCGACGGTGCGCGGATCGAAGGAGGCGGGCATGCACACCACTGACCCGCGCATGGACGTGCGGACCGCCGGGGGCCGGCCATGATCGAGTCGGTCATCCGCGCATCGATCGCCAACCGCGGCCTGGTCGTCGTGCTGGCGCTGGTGCTGTTCGGCGCCGGCCTCTGGGCACTGCGCGCCACGCCGGTCGACGCGATCCCCGACCTGTCCGACCCACAGGTCATCGTCCGCGCGCCCTACCCCGGCCAGGCGCCGCAGGTGGTCGAGAACCAGGTCACCTACCCACTGACCACCGCGCTGATGGCGGTGCCCGGGGCCCACACGGTGCGCGGCTTCTCGATGTTCGGCGACGCCTTCATCACCGTGCTGTTCGACGAGGGCACCGACCCGTACTGGGCCCGCGCCCGGGTGCTGGAATACCTGAGCCAGGTCTCGGGGCGCCTGCCCGACGGCGTCCGGGCCGAGCTCGGCCCGGACGCCACCGGGGTCGGCTGGATCTACAAGTACGTGCTGGTGGATCGGAGCGGGAACACCGACCTGGCCGAGCTGCGCGCGCTGCAGGACTGGTTCCTGAAGTTCGAGCTGCAGGCCGTGGCCGGGGTGTCCGAGGTCGCCACCATGGGTGGCCAGGTCCGCGGCTACCAGGTCGTGCCCGACCCGAACCGCTTGCGCGCACTGGGGCTGGACCTCGGCCAGCTCAAGCGGGCGATCCAGGCCAACAACGCCGAGACCGGCGGCTCGCTGATCGAGCTGGCCGAGGCCGAATACATGGTCCGGGCCGATGGCTACCTGCAGTCCATCGACGACCTGCGCGCGGTGCCGACCGGAATCGTCGCCGAGGGCACGCCGGTGCTGCTCGGCGACGTGGCCGAGATCCGGCGCGGCCCGGTCGCCCGGCGCGGCATGGTCGAACTCGACGGCCAGGGCGAGGTCGTCGGCGGCATCGTCGTGATGCGCCACGGCGAGAACGCCCGCGCGATCATCGAAGGGGTCAAGGCGCGGCTGGCCGAACTGGCCGGCAGCCTGCCCGACGGCGTGGAGATCGTCGAGACCTATGATCGCTCGGGGCTGATCGACGCGGCGGTTTCGACCCTGTGGACCAAGTTGATCGGCGAGTTCGTCGTGGTGGTGCTGATCATCGGCGTCTTTCTCTGGCACTTCCGCTCGTCGCTGGTGGTGCTGGTCTCGCTGCCGCTGGGCGTGATCGCCGCGTTCGTGATCATGAAGGTCCAGGGCATCAACGCCAACATCATGTCGCTGGGCGGCATCGCCATTTCCATCGGCGTGATGGTCGACGCGGCGATCGTGCTGATCGAGAACGTGCACCGGCACTTCGAGCGCGAGGAGGGCGAGCCGGACGAGCGCCGGCGCTGGGCGGTGGTCGAGCGTGCCGCGCTCGAGGTCGGCCGGCCGATCTTCTTCACGCTGCTGCTGGTCGCGCTGTCGTTCCTGCCGGTGTTCGCGCTGCAGGCCCAGGAGGGCCGGCTGTTCGCGCCGCTGGCCTTCACCAAGACCTACGCGATGGCGGCTGCCGCCGGACTGGCGATCACGCTGGTGCCGGTGCTGGCCGGGTACTTCATCCGCGGCCGGCTGCGCGGGCGCGAGGCCAACCCCATCGCGCGCGGGCTGCAGGCCGCCTACCGGCCGATCGTCGCGTTCGCGGTGCGCCGTCCGCTGGCGGTGGTCGTCGCCGGCCTCGCGCTCGGGCTCTCGGCGCTGTTCCCCTATGCCCGCATCGGCAGCGAGTTCATGCCGACGCTCGACGAAGGCAGCCTGATGTACATGCCGACCACGCTGCCGGGGCTGAGCCCGGGCGAGGCGCGCGAACTGCTGCAGCAGACCGACCGGATCATCGCCGGGCACCCGGAGGTCGAACGCGTGATGGGCAAGATCGGTCGCGCCGAGACCGCCACGGATCCGGCCCCGCTGACCATGATCGAGACCTTCATCACGCTGAAACCGCGCAACGAATGGCGGCCCGGCGTCACCACCGCCGACATCCAGCGCGAGCTCGGCGAAATGGTCGATTTCCCGGGCCTGACCAACGCCTTCGTGTTCCCGATCCAGACCCGGATCGACATGCTCCAGACCGGCATCCAGACCGACGTCGGCATCCTGGTCACCGGCGAGGACCTGGCCACCATCCAGGACCTGACCACGCGGATCGCCGAGGTCGTCGAACCGCTGCCCGGCACGGCCAGCGCGTTCGCCGAGCGGCCGGCCGGCGGCCGCTACGTCACGCTGTCGCTGGACCGGACCGCGCTGGCCCGGTACGGCCTGTCGGTCGCCGACGTCCACGAGGTGGTCCGGTTCGGGCTGGGCGGCGCGACGGTGACCGAGACGGTCGAGGGGCTGGAGCGCTTCCCGGTCACGCTTCGCCTGCCGGCCGACTGGCGCGACTCGCCGCAGAAGCTCGTCGACCTGCCGTTCGTGACTCCGGGCGGCGCCACGGTCGCGCTGGGCCAGGTCGCCGACGTGGCGATCGACGACGGACCGCCGCGGATTCGCACCGAGAACACCCGGCCGGCCGGGCTGGTGCTGGTCGAGGTCGACGGCGAGGACCTCGGCGACTGGGTCGACCGGGCACGCGAGCTTCTGACCGCCGAGGTCGACTTCCCGCCCGGCTACGCGTTCGCGATCAAGGGCCAGTACGAGTACCTGGAACGGGCCTCGGAGCGGCTGCAGCTGATGATTCCGGTGACCCTGGCCATCATCGTGGTGCTGCTGATGCTGACCTTCCACCGGTTTTCGGATGTCGCGCTGGTACTGCTCGTCGCACCGCTGTCGATCTCCGGCGGCCTGTGGCTGATGTGGCTGCTCGGCTACAACCTTTCGGTCGGCGTGGCGGTGGGCTTCATTGCGCTGGCCGGGCTGGCCGCGGAGGTCTGCGTGCTGATGGTGGTCTACCTGAACCAGGCGGTCGCGGACCGTGACGCCGAGCACCCCGGCGATGACGCGAGCCTCGAGCAGGCCATCGTCGACGGCGCGGTCCGCCGAGTCCGGCCGATCACCATGACCCAAGCCACGGTCTTCCTCGGGCTGCTGCCGGTGATGCTGACCGCGGGCATCGGCTCGGAAGTCATGCAACGGATCGCCGCGCCGATGATCGGCGGGGTGTTCGCGGTCTGGCTCTCGGCGCTGGTCGTCCTGCCGGCCGCCTACCGGCTGTGGCACGGGCGGTCCAGATGACGGTGGCGCACCCCCATGAATCGGCGCCCGCACGGCGCCGCCGCACCCACCGGGCCCAGATCTTCGCCGTCCGACCCCGGTCGGGCGCCGGGACCGCAGCAGCGCTGCGTGCGCGCCATTCGGATCGCGCCCCGCATCCCCCCATTCCCGACCCTGCCAAGGAGAATCGATCGATGTCCGTTTCCCTCGCCGCACGTCGCGTGTCGACGCTGTTCGCCGCCCTGTGGACCGTGGCCTGCGTGAGCCCGGCCGGCGCGCTCGACGACCCCCGGGCGCACGATGACCACCGCCCCGGCTCGCCTGCCCACGAATCACCCTCGGAACAGGATCACCATCATGGCCATGAAGACCACCACGAACGCGGCGACGAGGGCCACGGCCATTCACTCGACGCGGTCGAAGTGGTGGCCACCCGCGTCGGCCGCTCGGCCAGCGACGAGCCGATCCGGGTCGAAGTGATCGTCCGCGAAGAAATCGAGGAAAAGGCGATCATGCGCCCCGGCAACATCTCGATGCTGGTGGCCGAGACCGGCGGGGTGCGCGTCCAGACCACGTCACCGGCGCTGGGCAGCGCCAACATCCGGCTGCAGGGCCTGTACGGCCGTTACACCCAGCTGCTCGCCGACGGCCTGCCGCTGTACGGCGGACAGGCCGCCTCGATCGGCCTGCTGCAGATCCCGCCGACCGACCTCGGCCACGTCGAAGTCATCAAGGGCTCGGCGTCTTCGCTCTACGGTGGCTCGGCCCTGGGTGGTGTGATCAACCTCGTTTCACGGCGACCCGGCGATGCCTTCGAAGGCGAAGCGCTGGTCAACCTGACCACCCGCAATGGCCAGGACGTAACGACCTATCTGGCCGGATCCCTGAACGACTCCTTTCAGGCCTCGCTGACGGCGGGCGCGCACCGGCAGAGCGCAAAGGACCTGGACGGGGACGGCTGGATCGATATGGCCGAATACGATCGGGTGACGGCTCGGCCCCGCGTGTTCTGGACCGGCGACAACGGCGCCCGGGTCTACGCCACCGCCGGCTTCATGGCCGAAGAGCGGATCGGCGGCACCCTGCCCGGCCGCACCGTGCCCGACGGCACGGCCTTCCCGCAGACCCAGGACACCCGGCGCTTCGATAGCGGATTCATCGCCGACGGGCCGCTCGGCGAGGTGCTGGGCTGGAACCTTCGCGGCTCGGCGATGATCCAGGACCACGACAAGCGCTTCGGCGAGGTCACCGAAGACGATCGTCATGAAAGCTATCTGCTCGAGAGTTCACTGAACGGCTACACGCTGCTGTCGAACTGGGTGGTCGGTGTTGCGCTGCAGTCCGACCGGTTCGATTCGCAGGATTTCCCGGCCTTCGACTACGCCTACGACGTGCCCGGCGTCTTCGGTCAGCTGGATTACGACCTGAGCGACGACCTGTCGACGTCGGTCAGCGCCCGGCTGGATGACCACAGCGAGTACGGCACGCAGTTCAGTCCTCGCATTTCGATGCTGTACCGCCCCGGCGACTGGACGATTCGCGGTTCCTACGGCCAGGGCTACTTCGCGCCCACGCCCTTCGTGGAAGAAATCGAGGCCGCCGGCCTGTCCCGACTGGCGCCACTCGAAGGCGTCGAGGAGGAGACCGCGGAGACGGCGTCGATCGACGTCGGCTATTCCTGGGGAAACCTCGAGACCAACGCCACCTTGTTCGCGTCCAACGTCGAGGGCGTGACCCGGCTGCAGCCGTTCTCGTCCGTAGTCGACGGCCCCTTGGACCGCGTACGCCTGATCAACGTCTCCGGGGAGAGCCGGATCCGCGGGACCGAACTGCTGCTGCGCTACTACTGGAACAGTTTCAAGTTCACCGGGAGTTATCTGTACCTGGATGCCACAGAGCCGAACCTGGTCGGCGACGGCCGCCGCCGGATCCCGCTGACGCCCGAGCACTCGGCCGGTTTCGTCGCCATGTGGGAACAGCACGGCCGCGGGCGCGTCGGCTTCGAGGCCTATTACACCGGCACGCAGCGGCTGGAAGACAATCCGTACCGAGAAGAAAGCAAACCCTACTGGCACCTGGGCCTGCTCGGCGAGATCACCCTGGGCCGGGCGAGCTGGTTCATCAACTTCGAGAACCTGCTCAACGTCCGCCAGACCCGCGAGGACCCGCTGGTTCGCCCGGCCCGCGCGGCGAGCAGATCGACGATGCGACCGGCCGCGTCGGCCAGTGGACCACCGACATCTGGTCGCGCAACGACGGGTTCGTGGTCAATGGCGGGGTCCGGATCCGCTTCGGCGAATGAGCACGGGACCACGCGCATGCGCTCGATCCTGCGTGGCGGACAGTCCGAACCGCCGGCGTCGTTTCCGTGGGCATACCACCGATCGCTTCGATCGAGCGCTCCGGCAGCGAATCCGCAGCGCTTGACGACCTGCCGGCGCCGCCGGGCGGGTTGCCCGGCAGCGGAGCGTGGGTTGATCTGGATCATACTTACATTCGTATCTATGAATATACTAAGGGCCGTCCTATCGATTCAAGGGCCTCGCCATGAGCCGACTCTCCCTTCCTATTCTCCTAGCCGTCGGGTCACTGGCCCTTGCCTCGCTCGACGCACTGGCCGATCCGGACCCCGGGGCCCTCTACGAGACCCACTGCGCCAGTTGTCACGGCCCGACCGGCGCACCGGATCCGGACGGCCCGGTCGTGCAGGGGCTCGGCGTGGTACCGGCCAACTTCACCGACCCGTTGTTCAACAGCCGCGAGCCGGCCGCTGACTGGGCGATGGTCATCCAGCACGGTGGCGCCGCACTGGGGCTCTCGGACCGCATGCCGGCCTTCGACGGCACGCTGACCGAACAGGAAATCACTTCACTGGTCGATTACCTGAAGGGCATCCCGGGCGAGCACGATTATCCGGACGGCGCGCTGAACCTGTTCCTGCCGCTGAACACCGTCAAGGCCTTCCCCGAGGACGAGGTGGTCTGGAAGAGCGACTACGTCGTCCGCGACGGCGCCAACGTGTGGGAAAACGTGTTCGAATTCGAGAAACGCGTCGGCCAGCGCGGTCAGCTGCTGGTCGAACTGGTCCAGTCGGTCGAGCAGGGCGACAGCGATTTCGACAAGATCGAGGTCGGCGGCAAGTACGTGCTGCACACCAACGCCGCGAATACCTCGATCACCACGCTCGGCGGCAAGGTCGAGTTCCCGGTCCACGGCGGCGACGAGGAGTTCATCCCCTTCCTGGCCTTCGGCCGCGTGCTCGGACCGGAGTGGACCTTCCAGGGCAGCGCACGGGCGAAACTGCCGTTCGGCGACTTCGGCGACGGCAGCGCCGAGCTGGCCGGCATCGTCCACTGGACCCATTCGCCGTGGCCGCGCAATGTGTTTCCCGGGCTCGAAGTGCTGGCCGAGATTCCGTTCGATCGGCCCTCGGGCGCGGATTTCGCCGAAATCTCGATCATCCCCCAGGCCCGTGTCGGCCTGACCCGCGGCGGCCACGTCGCGTTGAACTTCGGCCTGCAGGTTCCGATCACCGAGCGCGACCGCTTCGACTACGTCGCCCAGATGAACCTGCTGTGGGACTTCGCCGACGGGCCGTTCTGGCAGGGGTGGTAACCGGGCC
>CAZJSH010000058.1:8053-16094 GCA_964548715.1 uncultured Halomonas sp.
ATGAGCGAATCCGGCCACGACCACTGCTGCCACGGTGACCACGCCGAGCCCGAACCGGGCAGGAACTACGACCACGTGCCCGAGGACTTCGACGGCACGGTCTACACCTGCCCGATGCACCCTGAGGTGCGCGAGCCCGGCCCCGCCGACTGCCCGCTGTGCGGCATGGCGCTGGAGCCGGAGACCGTGTCGCTGGAACCGGAAGACACCTCCGAACTCGACGACATGACGCGCCGGTTCTGGATCGGCGCGGCGCTGACGATGCCGATCCTGGTGCTGGCGATGGGCGGCATGGTGCCCGGCGTCGATATGAATGCGCTCGTTCCGCACGGGATCCGGGTCTGGCTCGAGCTGGCGCTGGCCACGCCGGTGGTGCTGTGGTGCGGCTGGCCGTTCCTGGTCCGCGGCGTCCGCTCGGTGCAGCGCCGTTCGCTGAACATGTTCACGCTGATCGGGCTGGGCGTGTCGGTGGCCTATCTCTACAGCGTGGTCGCGACCGTGGCGCCGGGCATCTTCCCGCCGTCGTTCCGGAGCGAGTCCGGCCAGGTCGGGGTGTACTTCGAGGCTGCCGCGATGATCGTCACGCTGGTGCTGCTCGGCCAGGTCATGGAACTGCGCGCCCGCTCCTCGACCAACCGGGCCATCAAGAGCCTGCTGGAGCTGGCGCCGAACACCGCCCGCCGGATCGATGAGGACGACAACGAGGACGACGTCCCGCTCGACGAGGTCGAGGTCGGCGACCGCCTGCGCATCCGGCCCGGCGAGAAGGTGCCGGTCGACGGCAGAGTGGTCGACGGCCGGTCCTCGATCGACGAGTCGATGCTGACCGGCGAGTCGGTGCCGGTCGAGAAGCAGCAGGGCGACGAGGTCATCGGCGCGACCGTCAACGGCACCGGGTCGCTGGTCATCGAAGCCGCGAAGGTCGGTCAGGACAGCATGCTGAACCAGATCGTACAGATGGTCGCGAAGGCCAGCCGCTCGCGCGCACCGATCCAGGGCCTGGCCGACCGGGTGGCAGCGTGGTTCGTGCCCACGGTCATCCTGTGCGCAGTGATCGCGTTCATCGTCTGGGCGGTCTGGGGCCCGGACCCGGCGATGACCTACGCGCTGATCAACGCGGTGGCGGTGCTGATCATCGCCTGCCCGTGCGCACTGGGCCTGGCCACGCCGATGTCGATCCTGGTCGCCAGCGGCCGGGGCGCCTCGATGGGTGTGCTGTTCCGCGACGCCGAGGCCATCCAGACCCTGCGCGACGTCGATACGCTGGTCGTCGACAAGACCGGCACGCTGACCGAGGGGCAACCGACGCTGACCGAGGTCGTCGCCGCCGACGGCTTCGATGAATCGGAGGTCCTGCAGATCGCCGCCTCCCTGGAGCGCGGCAGCGAGCACCCGCTGGCCGAAGCGATCGTGACCGGCGCCCGCGAGCGCGAGCTCGAGCTGCACCAAGTCGAGGACTTCGACTCGGTCACCGGCCAGGGCGTGACGGGCGCCATCGATGACCGGCGAATCGCGCTGGGCAACGCCTCATTGATGGAGTCCGAGGACATCGACGCGTCGGCGCTGGCCGACCGGGCCGAACAACTGCGCGAACGGGGTCGGACCGCGATGTTCCTTGCGATCGACGGCCAGGCCGCCGGCCTGGTCGCGGTCGCCGACCCGATCAAGGACACCACCGCCGAAGCGATCCGGGCACTGCATGACGAGGGCCTGGAGATCGTCATGCTGACCGGCGACAGCGAGACCACCGCCCGCGCCGTGGCCCGGGAACTCGGCATCGACGAGGTCTTCGCCGACGTCCGGCCCGAGCAGAAGGCCGACCACGTCCGCGAGCTGCAGGAGGAAGGCCGCGTCGTCGCGATGGCCGGCGACGGCATCAACGACGCCCCGGCGCTGGCCACTGCCCGGGTCGGCATCGCGATGGGTACCGGCACCGACGTGGCGATGGAATCGGCCGGCGTCACCCTGGTCAAGGGCGACCTGGTCGGCATCGTCCGCGCGATCCGGCTGAGCCGGGCGACGATGAGAAACATCAAGCAGAACCTGCTGTTCGCGTTCGGCTACAACAGCCTCGGCGTGCCGATCGCCGCCGGCGTGCTGTATCCGTTCTTCGGCCTGCTGCTGTCGCCGATGATCGCCGCGGCGGCGATGTCGTTCAGCTCGGTGTCGGTCATCGGCAACGCACTGCGGCTGCGCCGCGCCGCGATCGACTGAACCGCGCCCGACGGCAAGCGGCGCGCCGATGCGTTAGGGTGATCGACATGCAGGGCGCTCTCTCCACCTGGGGCGAAGCCGCCTGGACCTCGCTGGGCTTCTTCTGGAAAGCCGGCTGGGCCTTCGTGCTGGGCTATTCGATCAGCGCGATGATCCAGACCTTCGTGCCCAAGCACCGCCTGACCCGCCACATGGGCGAGGCGGGTTTCAAGAGCACCGGGATCGCGACCGCGTTCGGTGCGATTTCCTCGTCGTGCTCGTTCGCCGCACTCGCCGCGGCGCGCTCGCTGGTGATGAAGGGCGCGCACTGGGTGGCCGCGGTGGCCTTCATGTTCGCCTCGACCAACCTGGTCATCGAGCTCGGCATCCTGATCTACCTGTTCCTCGGCTGGCAGTACGTGGTCGCCGAGATCATCGGCGGCCTGGTGCTGATCGCAATCAGCTCGCTGCTGATCCGCTGGACCTGGCCGGAGCGCTGGCTGGACCAGGCGCGGGAGAAGGTGCGCGACGAGGCGCCGAGCGAAGACGAGGAGTTCGACCCCTGGCAGCGCATGACCTCGTGGGACGGCTGGCGGCGGGTCGGTCACCAGTTCGTCATGGAATGGCAGATGGTCTGGAAGGAAATCCTGATCGGCTTCACCATCGCCGGCTTCATGAAGGCCTTCGTTCCTGCCGCCTTCTGGGAGGCGCTGTTCCTGCAGGGCCTCGACCTGGACCTCGCGGCCTGGGTCGTCACGCTACAGAACGTGATCGTCGCCCCGTTCGTCGCCGCGGCGACGTTCATCGGTTCGATGGGCAACATCCCGCTGGCCACGGTGCTGGCCAGCAGCGGGGTGGGCTTCGCCGGACTGATGGCGTTCATCTATTCCGACCTGATGGTGCCGCCGCTGGTCCGCGTCAATGCGCAGTACTACGGCTGGAAGGTTGCGCTGTACATCGCCGGCATCATGTTCGTCAGCATCGTCTGCACGGCCCTGCTGCTGGACTTCGGCTTCGGCGCCTTCGGCCTGCGGCCCGAGGGTGCGGCCGACCAGGCCGCCGGCGATGCGTTCGCGATCGACTACACCTTCTTCCTCAACGTCGGCTTCGTGCTGGTCGCCGCTGTCCTGATCGCCCTGCACCGCCGGCACCGGGCGGCCCCGTCCGGCGACGGCGGTCATGAAGACGACGATGGCGGATTCGGCATCCAGGACGCCGTGGTTGGACTCGCCATCGCCGCGCTGCTCGGCGGCTGGGTTCTGCATTTCCTGATCGATTGATCACCCGGTCGTGATCCGGCGCGCCGGACGCGGCCCGCTCGCTGGCCCGCGTAGAATGGGCCGCATGGAAATCTTCAAGGAATTCCAGGTCGAGGCCGCGCACCGGCTGCCGAACCTGCCCGCCACCCACAAGTGCTCGCGCCTGCACGGCCATTCGTTCCGGATCGCCGTGCACGTCTCCGGAGAACCCGGCCCGGATACCGGCTGGGTGATGGACTTCGCCGACATCAAGCGCGCGTTCCAGCCGCTCTACGACCGGCTCGATCACCACTACCTCAACGAGATCGAGGGGCTGGAGAACCCGACCAGCGAAGTGCTGGCCAAGTGGGTCTGGGACCGGCTGGCGCCGACCCTGCCCGGCCTGTCGAAGGTGGTCGTGCGCGAGACCTGCACCGCCGGCTGCATCTACACCGGCCCGGCAACCGGCTGAACCCCGTACGCGAATGCAATCGCTGAAGTTCTGGAGCCTGTTCGCGCTGGCCCTGCCGGCCGCGGTGCGAACGCGCCGCACGGCGGTGCGCGCCGAGGGCGCGGCCGGGTCGGATACCGGCACGGTCGGCGACGGCCCCTCGCTGAAGCTGGTCGGGCTCGGCGACTCGATCATCGCCGGGGTCGGCGCATCGACCCATGCGGTCGGCCTGGTCGGCCGCACGGCCGAATCCCTGGCCGGACTCGAAGACGTCCAGGTCGAGTGGACCGCGATCGGCCGCAGCGGCGCGACCTCGGCGGCGATCCGCGAACGGTTGCTGCCGACCGCGCCGTTGGCGGCCGCCGACGCCGTGATCGTCTCGGCCGGCGTCAACGACCTGACCCGACTGCACGGGCCGACCCGGTTCCAACGCGATCTCGAAGCGTTGCTCGACGCCATCGAACGGGCCGCGCCGCGCGCCCGGATCGCGCTGGCGGGGCTGCCGCCCCTGGAGACCTTCCCCGCATTGCCGCCGGCGCTGAAGCGCGCGTTCGGCCTGCGCGGCCGGCAACTGGACGGGGTCATGCAGCAGGTCGCCGCAAAACGGTCACGGGTAGCCCACGCAGCGGTCGAGATCGACGCCGCAGCCGCCGCCGACCGCGCCTCGTTCTCTGCCGACGGTTTTCACCCCTCGGAAACCAGCTACGTCCCGTTCGGCCGGGGCATGGCCGAAACGCTGCACCGGCTGGCGCGACCGGCGACCTGCGGGTAACTTCGACTCTTTGCCCGGCTCGGGCGTCCGGATCGGCGGGCCCATCCTGCCGAGAACACGAACGATGGCGCTCCGACGCACCCACTGGATCCTCGAGTCCCGGACCCTCTTGATCACCGCGCTGCAGGCCGCCGGCCTCGACCGCGGACTGAGCTTCGTCAGACCGCCGTACGGCCTGCTGTTCACCGGGATCGAGGTTGCCGGCGGACCGGTTGCGGCCATGATCGGCTTCGGCGACCCCTGCGTGATCCGGCTCGACGACGGACCGGCGCAGGCTTTTCGTGGATCACCGTCTGCCGTACCATGAAGAAGGCCCGGTGACGGGCCGGGGAACGGCATTTCGCGATGAACCCCACGAGCGCTGCCGATCGGCAGTGGAAGAGCAGGCCATGAGCGAGCGACCGGAACGCGGCGGCATCAGTGCCGAGCAGGTCCGCCAGATGTACGACGAGCTGCGGACCATTGCCCGGCGCGAACGCCGACGCATGCCGTCGGCCACCCTGAACACCACGGCCCTGGTCCACGAAGTCTGGCTGCGGCTTTCGCCCGAGTCGTCGAACTACGAGAGCCGGCGGCATTTCCTCGGCACGGCCGCGGTGGCGATGCGACGACTGGTCGTCGATTACGCGCGCGAGCGCTCGGCGCTGAAGCGCGGTGGCGACGTGACGCACGTCGAGCTCGGCGACCCGGCCGAACCGGAGAGCGTCTCGCTGGAGCGAATTCTCGACATCGACCGTGCGCTCGGCGAACTCGAAACGGTCGATCCCGACCTGCTGCAGTTGGTCGAGCTGCGCTTCTTCGGCGGCCTGAGCTGCGACGAGGCCGCCGACGTGCTCGAGGTCTCGCCGCGGACCGTGGCGCGCGAATGGGCCAAGGCCCGGGCGCTGCTGAAGGTGACGCTGGCCGGAGGCTGAGGCGATGAGCATCGATCGGGAGACCTGGACGCGGATCGGCCCGCTGTTCGACCGGCTGCTGGATCGTCCGACGTCGGAGCGCGCCGCCGAGATCGAAGCCGCCGACCTGCCGCCGGAGCACCGCGCCGCACTCGAGAAGCTGCTCGCCGCCCATGACACCAACGATGCCGACGACGCCCTGCTGACCGGCTCGGCGGCCGACCTGCTGGGCCTGCCCGAGGCGGATCGATCGCTGCCCGACTGGACCGGCCGCGCGCTCGGGCCGTGGCGGGTCCGGCGTCGGCTGGCCGAAGGCGGGATGAGCGTGGTCTACATCGGCGAGCGGGCCGATGGGCGGTTCGAGATGCAGGTTGCGATCAAGGTCCTCAAGTCCGGGCGCCTCAACATCGCTCCGGAGCGGCTGGAGGCCGAAACCCGCATCCTGGCCCGGTTGCAGCACCCGGGCATCGCCCGACTGATCGACAGCGGCGCCGGCGATGACGGTGAGCCGTACCTCGTCATGGAGTTCATCGACGGCACGCCGATCGACCGGCACTGTACCGCGCAGGATCTGGACACCCGCGACCGGGTCCGCCTGGCGCTGGCCATGGCCGATGCGCTGGAGTACGCCCACCAGCGCCAGGTGGTGCATTGCGACATCAAGCCGGCCAATGTCCTGGTTCGCGCCGACGGCCGGCCGTGCATCGTCGATTTCGGTATCGCCGCGCTGGCCCAGCGCGGCGACCCCGACACCGAAGAGGCGCACCGCTTCTGTTCGCCCGGGTTCTCCGCGCCGGAATGCTACGACCGCGCCCGACCGGACACGGCGCAGGACGTCTACTCGCTCGGCGCGGTGCTGTCGGAGCTGCTGGTCGACGGCGGCGTCCGTGCGCTGGCCGACACGCTGACCGGCCGGCGCACGCCGACCGAGGAACTCGCACCCCGTGCGATGCCGGCCCATGACGGCTCCGGCCGCCTCCCGTCCGACCTGGCCGCCGTGCTGCAGCGGGCAAGGGCTCGCGAGCCCCAGGCGCGATATCCTTCGGTCGGCGCGCTGGCCGCCGATCTCCGGGCGTGGCTGGATCATCGACCGGTGGCCGCATTCGGCGGCGGGCGCAGCTATGCGCTCGCCAAGTGGTTCCGGCGGCATCGAGTGGCCGCATCGCTGGGCCTGCTGGCCGGACTTTCGCTGATCGGGGGCGCCGGCGCCGCGCTGCACCAGGCAGGGTTGGCCCGCGCCGAAGCGGCCCAAGCGCTGGCGGTCCGCGACTTCACCGTAGGCCTGTTCGAGGCCGCCGACCCGGCCCGGGAAGACGGCGACGACCCGCCGGCTTCGGAGCTCCTCCAGCGCGGTGCCGAACGCGTCGGTGACGAACTCGCCGAACAACCCGGGACCCAGGCCGAAATGCTCCAGGTCATCGGCGGCATCCAGCTGCAGCGCGGCCTCGTTCTGGCCGCGACCGATACCCTGGATCGCGCGCTGGCGCTGATCGACGATCATGCTGTCGACCCAGCCATTCATGCGCGAGCGCTGTCCGACCGGGGCATGGTCGCCTTCGAGCAGGGCGACCTCGACGCGTCGATCGAGTGGATGAACCAAGCCCGGGAGCGGGCCGAGCGAGCCCGCCTGCCACCGAACGAGCGCGCCTACCACGCGGTGCATCTCGCCGACATGCACGTCATCCGGGGCGAACCCGAGTCCGCCCTGGGCCTCATCGAGCCCTGGGTCGACATCGACGATTCGGAACTGCGCGCCTATGCGCTCCGGGTCAAGGGCGGTGCACTGGAACAGGCCGATCGTTTCGAAGAAGCCGCGGCGACGCTCGAGCAGGCCCTGGACGTTCAGACCGACCTGGATCCGAACCACGTCTTCTACGCCTTCATCCTCGAGGAACTGGCCATCGTCCGGTGGCGGCAGCGACGCCTGCAGGATGCCGCGAACCTGTTCCAGCGCTCCGTGGATCACAAGCAGCGCGTACTCGGTGACGTCCATCCGCAGACCCTGACCGCACTCGGAAACCTTGCCGCGGTCCGGACCGAACAAGGCGACCTGGTCGTCGCGGAACGGGTCTGGCGCGAACAGCTCGAAGCGCTGACCCTGGTCCACGGCGACGAGCCGCATCCGGCGAAAGGCTATACCCACGGCATGCTCGCCTGGACGCTGTATCGACGCGGCGCATTCAGGCAGGCGCTCTCCCATGGCCGAGAAGGCCACCGGATCGCCGAAGCGCTGGACGCGGAGCACCCGATGGTGAGCTGGGTTCCTGCGATGGCCGGGCTGGCCGCACTGGAGTTCGAGGAACCCGACGCGGCCGACATGCTCGGCCCCTGGTCCGATGACTGCGCGTTGCTGGACGGGAAGCGGGAGCTCGGGCTGCGCTTCTGCCTGGCCCGCGCCTGGCTCGCCGCTGCCGGCGGCAGCTGCACCGACGGCCTACCGCCGCAAGCCTCGTCGGACACCCTGGCCCTGCTGCCCGAACGCTGGCAGGCCGTG
>CAZJSH010000058.1:16194-17452 GCA_964548715.1 uncultured Halomonas sp.
GAGAACGGCGCCCTGCTCTGGGACGACGAATTCGCAGTCGGCGTGACCGCGACGATCCCCACGATGAGCCGGTGGGGCATCGGCCTGACGGGCATTGCGCTGGGCCTGCTCGGGGTCGCAGCGCTGGCGCGTCAGTCGGGCCAGAGCCGTTTCTCGAACAAGCGCAGGTAGCTGGCCCGGCAGCACGCGGCCACGTCGGCGGCTTCGCCCTCCAGCACCGGCGGCTGGGCCGGCGGCGGGCCGAAACCGGTCGATGCCCGGACTGTGTCGTACCAGTGCGGCGCCCAGATGCCGTCGGTGTCGCGCGGACCGGCCGGCCAGTTCAGCATGGCCGGGTCGAAGGCGATGCCCAGGTGCGCGCACAGCGCGCGCAGGTGCCCTTCCGGGTCGCTCAGGAACTCGCCGGAGTCGATGATCGGCGGATCCTGGCCCAGCTCCTCGGTGACGAAGCGGTACAGCGCCCACTGCTGCGGCACACCGATCGCCTCGTCCGACACGGTGTCGCGCTTGTTCAGGTAGGACGCGACGACCGCACGCGGGTCGCGGATCAGGAACGCGTGGGTGAACCCGTCCAGCCATTCGCGATCCAGCATCGCCGGCAGCAGGTGGTGGGTCATGTGCTTCTGGTACCAGATCGCCTCGCCGCCCGGCACCGGGCCGGCCAGCTGCCGCCAGACCGTGCGCCAGTCGGCCTCCATCGCTTCGATGATCTCTTCGGCCATTGGATGCGACTCGCCGGTCTCGTCCAGCCAGGCGCCGTAGAGGGGTTCGTCGACGACCGCCGTATCGGCCCGGTTCTCGAACGCGCGCATCATCGCCGTGGAGATGTTGCGCGGGCCGGACCACATGGCGAGACGAAGGGGTAATTCAGCAGCCATACCGCAGGCCCTGCTCAGCCGGGCCTTCGCCCGCAAGCGGCCTCCAACAGGCTTCGCCTTCGATCCCGGCGACGGGCCTGTTGGAGGGCGCTTGCGCGCGAATCCGGCATGACCTCACCGGCCGGCCTCGGCCGCCAGCAGATCGGCGTATCGCTTCTGGAGCTTCTCGGTCACCGGCCCGCGCTGCCCGGAGCCGATCGTCCGCCCGTCGACCGTTCCGACCGGCTTCAATCCCGATAGCGTTCCGGTGATGAACGCCTCGTCGGCCGAATACACGTCGGTCAGCGTGAACGTGGTCTCGGCGAACGGGATGCCGTTGATTTCGCACAACTCGAGTACGTGGCCGCGCGTGATGCCGCCGAGGCAGTAGCGGCCGTCGG
>CAZJSH010000059.1:0-17298 GCA_964548715.1 uncultured Halomonas sp.
CGATTTTTCCGAGTTCGGTGACGTCGAGGAAGAGCCGCTGTCGCGGATCCAGAAGATTTCGGGCCCGAACCTGCACCGCAACTGGGTGACCATTCCGCACGTCACGCAGTTCGACGAAGCCGATATCACCGAGATGGACGCGTTCCGGAAGGCCAGCAAGGCCGATGCCGAGGCCGCCGGCACGAAGATGACCCCGCTGGTATTCCTGATCAAGGCGGTGGTCGCGGGACTGAGGAAGTATCCGAAGTTCAACACCTCGCTGAGCTCCGACGGTGATTCGCTGGTCTGGAAGAAGTACGTCCACGTTGGGGTCGCGGTCGACACGCCGAGCGGATTGATGGTGCCGGTGATTCGCGATGCCGATCGCAAGACGCTGCTCGAGCTGGCCCACGAACTGACCGAGCTTTCCGGCAAGGCCCGCGACGGCAAGCTCTCGCGAGAAGAAATGAGCGGCGGCTGCTTCTCGATTTCCAGCCTCGGCGGCATCGGTGGCACCGCGTTCACCCCGATCATCAACGCGCCGGAAGTCGCGATCCTCGGTGTGTCGAAGGCCGAAACGAAACCGGTCTGGAACGGCGAGGCCTTCGAGCCGCGCCTGATGCTGCCGCTGTCGCTGTCCTACGACCACCGCGTCATCGACGGCGCCGACGCGGCCCGATTCACGCAGTACCTCGCGCACGTCCTCGGCGACATCCGCCGGATGATGCTTTGAACCCTATTGATTACCGCAGATGAACGCAGATGAACGCGGATGAAAGGCAAGAAGCAGAGCACTCGTGGGACAAAGGTGACCAGTTCGTTTTCGAGCCGGATGCGTTCTCGGATCGCAGCGTTTCAGTTCTTATCTGCGTGCATCTGCGTTCATCTGCGGTAAATCAGCTTCTGAATTCGAGTGGACCATGAGCAAACGAACCGAAATCCGCGTTCCCGATATCGGCGACTTCGACAAGGTGCCGGTCATCGAGGTGCTGGTGGCCGAAGGCGATGCGATCGAGGCCGAGCAGTCGCTGGTCACGCTGGAGTCCGACAAGGCCACGATGGAGGTGCCGGCGCCGGCAGCGGGCACGCTGGTCGAGCTGAAGGTCAAGGAAGGCGACGAGCTGTCCGAGGGCGACGTGATCGGCGTGCTCGAGGTCGAGGGCGAAGACGACGGAGAGAGATCGGCCTCTGCCGGCGAGAACGACCCGGTCGATGCGTCTTCCGCTGTCTCCGATACGGAAGTGCCCGAACCCCGAACCCCTAACCCGGAACCCGGATCGCCGAGCGGCGACGCCGACTTCGACCTGGTCGTGCTCGGCGCCGGGCCGGGCGGCTACACCGCTGCGTTCCGTGCCGCCGACCTGGGCCTGAAGGTCGCGCTGATCGAGCGCTACGCATCGCTTGGCGGGGTCTGCCTCAACGTCGGCTGCATTCCGTCCAAGGCGCTGCTGCACGT
This sequence comes from uncultured Halomonas sp., assembly GCA_964548715.1. Taxonomy (GTDB): domain Bacteria; phylum Pseudomonadota; class Gammaproteobacteria; order Xanthomonadales; family Wenzhouxiangellaceae. The sequence continues at coordinate 1,436 of CAZJSH010000059.1, forward strand.
CGGCCAGGTCATCGATTCGGCCGCCCGCATGGCCGAGCACGGCGTGGCGTTCGGTGAACCGGAGATCGACCTGGATCGCCTGCGCGGCTTCAAGCAGGACACCGTGGACAAGTTGACCGGCGGGTTGGCCGGTATGGCGAAGAAGCGCAAGGTCGAGGTGATCACCGGCCGCGGCGCGTTCTCCAGCGGTCACGAGATCACCGTCGAGCACGATGGCGAGAGCCGCACGGTTTCGTTCGCGCAATGCATCATCGCGGCCGGCTCGCGGGTGATGAAGATCCCGGGCATTCCCTGGGACGACGAGCGCGTGATGGACTCCACCGGCGCGCTGGAACTGGCCGAGGTGCCGAAGCGGCTGCTGATCATCGGTGGCGGCATCATCGGGCTGGAGATGGCCTGCGTCTATCGAGCGCTGGGCTCGAACATCACCGTCGTCGAGATGATGGGCCAGCTGATGCCCGGCGCCGATCCCGACCTTGTCAAGCCGCTGAGGCAGCACCTCGAGAAACAGGACGTGCGCTTTCATCTGAATACGAAGGTCGACGGTGTGGACGCCGGCGAGTCCGGCCTGACCGCGCGCTTCGACGGGAACGACGCGCCGGATTCAGGCGAGTTCGATCGCGTTCTCGTCTGCGTCGGCCGGCGGCCGAACGGTGACGCGGTCGGCGCGGAGGCCGCCGGCGTGGCCGTCACCGATCGAGGCTTCATCGAGGTCGACGGCCAGATGCGGACCAACGTCGACCACATCTTCGCGATCGGCGACCTGGTCGGCCAGCCGATGCTGGCGCATAAGGCCAGCTACGAAGGCAAGGTGGCCGCAGAAGTGGCGGCCGGGCACAAGCGCGCCGCCGACGCGCGGACCATTCCATCGGTGGCCTACACCGACCCGGAGGTCGCCTGGACGGGCCTGACCGAGAACCAGGCGAACGAGCAGGGGCTGGACTTCGGCGTCGGCAAGTTCCCGTGGGCCGCAAGCGGCCGCGCGTTGGGCATGGATCGCGCCGAAGGTTTCACCAAGGTGCTGTTCGACGAGAAGAGCGGCCGGGTGATCGGCGGCGGCGTGGTCGGTCTTCATGCCGGCGACCTGATCGCCGAAATCGGACTGGCCATCGAGATGGGCGCCACGGCCGAGGACATCGGTCTGACCATCCACCCGCATCCGACGCTCAGCGAGTCGGTGATGATGGCCGCCGAGATGTTCGAGGGCACGATCACCGACTTGTACGCGCCGAAGAAGAAGTAGGGCCAGCCACCGGGAGCGGGCGGTCCATCCGCGCCAAGGGAGAGCGGAGCATTGACAGGGGAGAGCAGGTCGGCCGCAAGCCGTGGCACCAGCATTTCGAGACGGTCGATACGATCTCGGCGATCCTGGTCGGCATGGCCGCGCTGTAGGTCAGCTGGGACCCGGGCGGGGTGATGCGCGAGGACATCCGGGCGTCGGTCCGGTCGCCCGGCGCCGACCTCGCCGGTCAGTCCTCGACCAGCCGGATTCTGGCGTCCGGCGATATCCTGCTGCCGTTCGAACTGCGCGATGCCGAAGACGCCGAGGTGTCGAGCGTCGACGCCGCGGCGCTGATGCGCTCGTTGCGCGAGGACCGGAGGATCGAGGTCTGCTATTGCTCGGTGCCGGATCGCTGGCGACCGCGAAGTCGGGCAGCGCTGGGTCGGGCGCCGTGACGACGTGCCCGCCTCGGCATTCCGATCGTGCATCGCCTCGCACCGCTGCGAGGCTTTTCAGTAGACTGCCTGTGGCGGGTGCAATCGGCACCGGATGTCCAATGAGGAATTCAGACGGAGTGAACACCGCGATCCAAAGGCTTCGGTGGCTGCTGGTCTGCACGCTGCTGATGGGCGCGAGCCCCGCGCTCGGGCAGGAACCGGTCGTGCTGCCGATCTCGGGGGAAATCACCCGACTGCAGGATGCGGCCTGGATCCGAGTCGACGACGGGAGTCTCGAGCGTCCGTCCGAGGTCCTGGCCGCCGGCGGCTTCCAGCCGATGGCCGCGCTGCAGCCGCCGCCCTCCGGGGCCGTCTGGATGCGGGTTCCCGTGCGCGCGCCAGAGAAATCGGCCGGCCCGTGGAAGCTCACGATCAAGCGTCGGTATTTCCGCAAACTCGAGCTGTTCGTGCCCAACGCCGACGGTGGGTACGAGCGCTACAGCAACAGTATGGCCGAGTATCACCCGGTCGAATTGTCGGCCTGGTTCATGGTCTATCCGCTGGCGCTGGCGCCCGGGCAGCGCGCCGATCTGCTGGTGCGTGCGGAGACGCTGCAGGGTCCGCTGAGCCCGCTCGACATCTCGGTCCAGACTGAAAGCGAATATCTCGGCGAACGCGCGAACGCCATGTGGGCCTTCGGTCTCTATTTCGGCGCCGTGGTTGCGCTGATCTTCTACAACCTGGTGCTCTACCTCAACCTGCGAACCCCGGGCCATCGCATGTACGTGCTCGCGATGACCGCCGTGCTGTTGTTCATGGGTATGGATGCCGGGCTGCTGCAGGAGTTGCTGCCGGTCTTCCTGCGCGAGCGGGAACTGCTGATCACGGTGATGTTGAGTTGCCTGATGATGGCGGCCACGATCCGGTTCTTCCAGGTCTTTGCCGGTGCGTCGGAGCGCGTCCCGAGGATCAACAAGGGGCTGAGCTTGGTGGTCGTGCTGTTCCTGGTCGTCGCCGGGACCTCGGCCGTCGCACCGCTCGAAGCGACGGCCTGGCTCGGCCCGCTGACGCAGCTGATGACGTCGCTGATGATCTTCGTGCTGATCGGGGTGGCGGCGCTCACAGGGTGGCGCGGGTCCAACCCGGCCTGGATCTTCCTGGCCGGCTGGAGCGCGTTCCTGCTCGGCGGCTTCATCCGCTCGCTGATCGGCGTCGAGGCGATCGCGCGGACCCCGGTTGCGGAATATTCGCTCTACGTCGGTAGCGTGCTCGAGGCGATGATCCTGGCGCTTGGTCTTTCCTACCGGGTCGGGCAGTTGCGCGAGCAACGAATCCGGGCCGAGTTCGAACAGCATCGCGCGATGACTCTGGCCAACCAGGACGCCCTGACCGGCGCCTACAACCGCAGGTTCTTCGAGAACTACTTGGAGACGCTGCTCGAGGACCAGCCGGGAGCGCAGTCGGAGAGCGCGCTGCTGCTTCTTGACATCGACTGGTTCAAGCAGACCAACGACACGCACGGTCACGAAGCCGGCGACATGATGCTGCGGTCGCTGACGCGGCGTTGCCTGCGCGAGTTGCGCGAGGGCGACGTGCTGTGCCGCCTGGGCGGCGACGAGTTCGCCATCGTGCTCCGCTCGGCGAGCGGGCGCGCGGCGATGGAGGCGGCTCGGCGAATCCATCATGCGGTCACCGGCGCCCCGGTGCAGTACGATGGCGAAGAGCTCGCCCTCACCATGTCGATCGGGGTCCTCGATCACCTTCGACCGGGGATGTCGCGCTCCGACGCCCTGCGGAAGGCCGACCAGGCCCTGTATTCCGCCAAGGAGCAGGGACGGAACCGGGTGGCCGGTTCGCCGACCCGCTGAGCGCCGCACGGCAGCGAGGCGCGACCAGGAGGATGGAACAGCAATGACGAATCAGTCCGACGCCGTGCTCGATACGGCGATCATCGGTGCTGGCGTGAGCGGCCTGTACAGTGCGTGGCGGCTTGCCGGCAGCGGCATCGACGGCCGCAGCATCGCGGTGCTCGAGGGCAGTGACCGGACCGGCGGCCGGCTTTACTCGGTCGGCTTGAAGGGCGAGCGCGCGATTCCGGCCGAGCTGGGCGGCATGTTCTTCAGCGATGCCCAGGACCTCGTCTATCGGCTGTGCAAGGACGAACTCGAGCTCGAACTGCAGGCCGTGACGCCGAAAGCGGACTTCGCCTGGCTGCGCGCCAGCCGCTTCCACATGGCCGATTTCGCCGAGCCGGGAACATTGCCGTATCGATTGGCCGACGACGAACGAGGCAAGCTGCCGCACGAGTTGCTGCTGCTGATCGTTCGCCGAATCGCCCCGGAAATCGACCGGTACTGGCCGTTCGATCCGGAGTCGTCGATGGCCGAGTCCGTGCGCTATCTCAGGAGTGTCAGCTTCGATGGCCGGCCGCTGCACAGCTGGGGTTTCTGGAACCTGGTCGCGCGCGTGATCAGCAACGAAGCGCGACTGGCCCTTGCCGATGTCGAGGGGACCTATGCGTTGTTCAGCAACTGGAACGCGTTGGACGCCACCTTCTCGACCCTGGCCGACCTGGTCGGCAACTGGTATCGGTTGCCCGACGGCTATCAGCGCCTGCCCGATCGCCTGCGAGCGCGGGCCGAGGACGCCGGCGTCGACGTGCAGACGGGCGCATTCGTCAGCGCGGTCCGTGCCGAAGACGGCGGGATCCATCGGATCGAGTTTGCCGACGGCCGCAAACCGCTGCGCGCTCGACGCGTGATCCTCGCGCTGCCGACCGGCGCGCTCGAGCGACTGGATTTCGATGCCGACGCAGCGGTCCACGCCGCGCTGGCTTCGGCGTTCGGCACACCGGCCTGCAAAATCTTCGTGGCGTTCGACCATCCCTGGTGGGAACAGGTGCCGGATGGTCCGGGACATATCGGGCCAGGCTGCTTCTCCGCATCGCACACCGATCTTCCGATGCGCCAATGCTTCTATCTCGGCCAGGACCCCGCCACCGGCCAGGGCCTGCTGCTCGGCGCCTTCGGTGACGAGAGATCGGTCTCGTTCTGGCCCCCGTTGATGCGCGAAGACGGCCGCGGCGTCGAATTGACCACGCCGCTCCCCGAGCGCGCGGCCACCGAGCTGTGCCGCCAGCTGTCGGAAATGCACGGCGTGGAGGTGCCGACGCCGGTCGACGGCATCTTCGTCGACTGGGCGGCGCCGCCGTACTATGCCGGCTGGCACGCCTGGTCGCCGGGCTGGAAGAGCTGGGAAGCGGCCGCGACGCTGCGCGGCACGTCCGGCATCCATATCTGCGGCGAGGCCTACAGCGCCTACCAGGGCTGGGCCGAGGGCGCGCTGACTTCCGCAGAGATGTTGCTGCAGGACGTCTTCGGCCTCGACGCGCCGGGCTGGCTCGGTGAAACCGACGCGCTGGCCCCGTATCGCGCCTGATTTACCCACCCACCACCCCCACCCGAGAGGAAATCTGCAATGTCGAAGCAAAATCTGAGCAAGTTCATCCGCACCATGGCCGAGGATCCGGAAACCCGCAAGAAGTTCGAATCCGACCCCGAGGCCGTCATGGATTCGCACGAGCTCTCGGACGATCACAAGGAGATGATCCGCAGCGGCGACAAGAAAGCGCTGCAGGAAGAGGCCGGCGCCGAAGACGCGCACATGAACTTCATCGTTCTCTGAGTCCGGTGTCGGTCCGCCCCGGCCGGTTGTCCGTGGTCGGCACCGGCATTCGGCTCGGCGGCCATCTGACCGTCGAAACCCGCCACCTGGTCCGCCACGCGGACCGGGTGTTCGCGGTGCTGGCCGACCCGTTCTCGCTCGATGTGTTGCGGGAGCTCAACTCGAACGTGGCCTCGCTGCAGGTGCACTATCGTCGGGGCCGGCCACGCGACGAGAGCTACGAGCGGATGATCACGGCGGTGCTCGAGCCGGTTCGTGCCGGGGAGCACGTGTGCGCGGCGTTCTACGGCCATCCCGGCGTGTTCGTCTGGCCGGCCCACGAGTCGATCCGGCGCGCCCGGGCCGATGGCTTCGAGGCGATCATGTATCCGGGTGTTTCGGCCGAGGATTGCCTGGTCGCCGATCTCGGCCTCGATCCGGGCGTTTCCGGCCTGCAGACCTACGAGGCGGCCGACTTCCTGGTGCATCCCCGCGTGTTCGATCCGCGTACGCCGCTCGTGCTTTGGCAGCTGGCCGTGCTCGGCGACCGGTCCCGTTCCACGTTCCGCACCGACCCGGCCTGGGTCCGCGCGCTGGCCGGGATCCTGGCCGAAGCCTATCCCGACGATCACGCCGTGACCGTCTACGAGGCCGCGGTCGGCCCGTTCGACGAGGTGCGCGCCGAGCCGGTCTCGCTCTACCGTCTGCACGAACTGGAATTCACCCAGGCCTCGACCCTCTACGTCCCGCCGATCGGCATCCCCGAGCCCGACGAAGCTCGCCTCCGCCGCCTCGGCCTCGACCCGACCGGCCTCATCGAAGCCTCGTTCCAGAAATACCGCCGGTCGAGCTGAAGGGGTGTTGAGACATCGTGCCGGTGTTCTTTAGAGGATGGGCGCGAAGACGCAAAGGCGCGAAGAAAAAAGCAAACCCTTTCAGAAGAAAAAAACAGCCTCTTCAATCCAGTGTTGCCAGCCGTTTTCGGAGCATAGCGTGAATGGGGTGGACGACGAGACCAAGACGACGAAAGCCTTTCCTGTTTCGTCACCAACCCACTTGTTTTCCCTCTTCCCTTCGCGCCTTTGCGTCTTCGCGCTCATCATCTGTGGAAGCTTGATCGAGTCGCTGAACTCATCATGAGCGCCGAAGGTGGCCGTGGCCCTGGTAGGCCCGGTCGATGCCGAGGTCGCGGCTGTGGTCGATGAGGACCTGGCCGGCGCGGGTGGTGCGCGTGGCGTCGGCGGGCAGGGCGCGGTAGTCGGCATCCTCGGCCAGCAGGCCGGCCAGCGCACCGGTGACCTGGGGCGCGGCCATCGAGGTACCGCCATAGGCGGCCCAGCCGCCGCCGGGCACCGTTGAGATGATGCCGACCCCGGGCCCGGCGACGTCGATCGCGTCGCCGTGACAGCTGAAGTTGGCGATGAAGACGGGGTCGGCGCGCAGCCGTGTCTCGCTCGGAATCCGGTGAGCTGAAAGGGTGCCGGCCGGGGCCTGGTCGAGCCGGCCCAGGGCGGTAACGGCCACCGCTTCTTCGAGTGCGGCCGGATACTCGACCGGGCCGGCGGTATTTCCCGCCGCGCAGATCACCAACGTGCCGCTCTGTACGGCATCCAGCAGGGCGTCGGACACCAGTTCCGAGCGCGACACGGTGCCCAGGCTCAGATTGATCAGGTGGCATCCGCGGTCGTGAACCAGCACGTCCAGTGCCCGGGCGATGTCGGCCTGGTGGGCGCTTCCGTCCGGGCCGAAGACGCGGAAGCAGTCGAGCCGGGCGCCCGGCGCCAGGCCCGCATAGTCGGTGTCGGCCGTTGGCCGGGCGCCGATCGCGCCGGCCACGTGTGTGCCGTGGCCGCGGTCGTCACCGCCGTCGGGGCGATGGGCGCCGTCGAGAAAGGCGCCGAGATTGTTCGCGTGGGCCAGCGCGGGATGATGACCGAGCCCGGAATCGACCACGCCGATCGCGATTCCGCGCCCGCGATCCGGGTCCATGGCCACCAGGCCCGCTTCCCGATGCCACCAGCCGAGGCCGTTCTCGGATGGCGGAAGCCGGACCAGCCGGACGTCGAGTTCGGTGCCGGCCCGGTGGTCCACGACCTGCGGCCACCAGCGCGAGGGTGGCGCGACCGCCAGTTCCAGCAGCGGCCGATCGGGGTCGTGATCCAGCCGCGCGAGTCCGTCTGCGTCGGTCCGTGTCGCGGCCTGGACACGGTCGGTAGCACTGCCGAAATACGCGAACACGTCGACGTCGGCGACCGGAAGACCATCCTCGTCGACGACATGGACCACCAGGCACCGGTCGGTGCCGGTGCGCAGCGGGACGACGATCTCGTGCGCCAGAGCCCGGCCGGTCTCGGGAGCGTGACGGGCCCGGATGCGATGCCGGATCAGCGGCTCGCAGATCAGCTCGGGGTGCCACTCGACCGCCGCGACGTCGGCGTGATCGGCCGCGAACCGCGCGACGTGACGCGAGGTGTCGTGGTGCGGTTCATGCGTGCGGATATCGTCGGCGATCCGGTCGACGTGCCGGTCCAGCGCGTCGGCCATGGCCGCTCGTGCGGCGCGGTGCTCGTGATCGTGGCGCTTGCCGGCGCGGCGGTGGCTCAGGACATAGTGCGGCATGTCGTCATCATCGCCCGCGATTCTGTATCCGTAAAGTCCTGTCGAAGTCCGAACGGCGAGATGATGAGCGCAAGGACGCGAAGGCGCGAAGAAACAAGAATCTGGTTCAGAGGAAGCAGGTCGACGCTATTCCCGTCGAATCGAGGTCGAGGGAGCGGCCGGTGGGCCATGCGGCCTAACGTGCCGCATGGCCCACTGGATCAACCAATCCATCTTCAAGTGTCCTGGTTCACCCGACACAGGAAATCTCGGGTTTTCTCTTTGCGCCTTCGCGTCCTTGCACTCATTCCTCTCGATCCGATCGCTCCGTCTTCAACACCGAAACGCTTTGCCCGCAGGCCCCGGGGTGACGGGTGCACTAGAATGCGCCATCGCCGAAATTTCGAGACGTACCATCGCCGCTCCGTCCGTTTCCAACCTGGTCCAGCGCGTCGTGCAATCGACGAGTTCGCGCGCGACGTTCGTTCGTTTCGCCTGCGTCGGCGGCACGATCGCCGTCCTCGACGCAGGCTTGCTGTACCTGCTCAAGGATCTGCCGGGATTCAACGTCTATACCGCGCGGGTGGTGTCGTATTTCGCCGCGATGTGCGCCGGCTATTTCCTGAACCGGTACTTCACCTTCCACCACCTGGAGCGCGGGCGGGAGCTGTGGGACGAACTGCTGCGTTTCTTCAGCGTCCACGCGCTGGGCGGTGCGCTGAACTTCGCGGTCTACTCGCTGATCGTGACGCTGGCCGATCGGCTGGGTGCCACGGGCAAGGTCGCGCTGTTCGCGCCGCTGGCCGGGGTCTGGATCGGGGGCGTGGTCGGCATGTGTTTCAACTTCCTGATGTCGCGGAAACACGTATTCGACGGTCGGGCGCGTTGATCACGACGCCTCGCCGGGCCCGCTCAGACTGATCCGGAGGTTTCCCGGCCGCTCGCAGACGCCGATCCGCCGCCGCCGTCTTTCGGTCCGCCTTCGCTGGGCGGTTTCGAATTCTTCATGAACCAGACAATGAAAAACACCGCCATGCCGAGCATGAAGACGATGACGAACAGCGAAAGCAGGCCGGTGAAGGTCGAGAACAGTTCGACGAAGATGTCCATGATTCGCTTCCTGTCGGACGCACGCCCCGTTGGCGCGCGCTGAAGCGGGACGATCGCATATCCGACCTCCCCGAAATCTGATCGAGGTCAATCCATGATCGGATCGCCGTTGGAATCACTCGGTCGACGCGATTCCCGGGCCGGGGACGAATGAACTCGCCCCGCGTCCCTTCCCATCGCAGGGGTCAGCCCTGCTCGAGCAATCGGCGCAGGTCGATCACGGCTGCATTCGCTCGCGCGATGTAGTTGGCCATCACCAGCGAGTGGTTGGCGAACGTGCCGAAGCCGCTGCCGTTGAGCACCATCGGGCTCCACAGCGGGCGCTGGCTGGCTTCCAGCTCGCGGATGATCTGGTCGAGGCTGGCCTCGGCGTTCTTGTCTTCCAGTACCGCGGCGAAGTCGTGGTCCAGCGCACGAAGGAAATGGATCAGCGCCCAGGTGGTGCCGCGAGCTTCGTAGAACACGTTGTCGATCTGCAGGAACGGCGTCTTGACCCGGACTTCCCGACCGAGATCGCTGGCCGGCCGCGCGACCCGGTCGCCGGTCAGATCGGTATTTCGCCGCCGATCGCCGACGCTGGCCGACAGTTGCTGGCCCATGTTGCCGAGCCGTTTCTCGACCACGGCCAGGTATTCGCGCAGGTTGTCGGCCCGATCGAAGAAGCGGGCCGGGCCGCCGGGTGAACCCAGCCGGTCGAGGTAATCCTCGAGCTGCCGGATGCCCTTGCGGTATTCGCCCTCGGTCGACGGCAGCCACCAGGATCCGTAGTCGAAGCTGAACTGCGGATCGGCGATGGCCAGGGCGGGGTCTTCGGCCGACTGGGTCTGTGACCGGCTGAAATCGTTGCGCAGCGTGCGGGCGAGATCGCGTGCCTGGAAGATCACGCCGACTTCCCAGGACGGCATGTTGTCGAGGATCACCCACGGCGGCATGATGTCGTTGTTGAGGTAGCCGCCCCGCTTGTGCAGCAGCGTGTCCATGACCTCGATCAGCGCAACGGTGGTCACGTAGCCGGTGACGAGTTGATGCCCCTCGCGCTCGGCACGCGCCTCGGCGCGGACGACCGGATCGAATCGTCCGGGTTCGTGATCGACCCACATCAGGTAGCCGGTCGCCAGCACCAGCAGGCCGAGTATGGCCAGCGTGATCCAGCGGCGCCGGCCGGTTCCGATCAATGTGTGCATCAGGCGCATGCCCCTCTCCCGGTTTCGGCGGTTGCGGCGGGTTGTCGCGATTCATGTTCATCTTGCGCGTTTGGCGGCTGGAATCAAGTGCCGAAGGTCCCGATGACGACATCGGGGGTCGGATTGCGTTATTGGAACTACAGACCCTCGAATTCGAAATCTGAACGCGAATCGGTCGCAGCATATGGGCAAGGCCCGTGTTGAGGCCCGACCGGCGCGGTGCAACGGTGGCGAAGGAGGGGGTTGCGGGGCGACGGCATGCCGCGACGCCGCACCGCGCTCAGGGTACCGACGCGGCCTCGAAGCTCAGGAGGCATGTCATGGGAGTTTCTTCACGTTTGTTTCAGTTTCGCGCCTGGTTCGGTCGGGCCCTGCTGGCCGGCATTCTGGTGACCGCGCAAGCCGGTGCGTTCGCCGCCATCGCGCTGTTCACCGTGCCCAACGGTCTGGATGGCGTCGAGGGCGATTCGGCCAGTTCGCTGCCGTTCGGCGATACGGCCGCGTGTTCGAACGGCTTTCGCTATCAGCAGGTGATCAACGGTGACCAGGGCGTGTTCGGCACGATCGGGTCGATCGCGTTCCGGCTCGATGGCGGTGCCGCTCCGGTCGGGCCACTGACCTACGGCAACGCCACCGTCACGCTGTCGTCCACCGACCTGGACGCGGCGTCGCTGAGCCCGAACTTCGACGAGAACGTGGGCCTGGACCGCCAGGTGGTCTGGAGTGGCGATCTGCAGATCGATGCCGCGACCAGCGCCATGGGCACCAACCCCTTCGACATCGTGGTCGTCGACGGCGGCGGCTTCATGTTCGGCGACGAGGGCGACAACCTGCTGATCGACATCGTGGTTGAGAACTGCCCACTCGGTGCGGCGTTCTTCATGGACGCCGTGGCTGGCACCGACGCGACCAGCGGGATGTTCTCCGGCAATGCCGATAGCGAAAGCGGCAGCCCGGCCCAGGGCCTGGTCGCCGAAGTGGTCGCCAGCACGCCGCCGCCGGTGCCCCCGCTGTACAACTGTCCGACCGTCGGCGCTGGCGACGGGCTCGGTCGTGGAATCTATCTCACGGACTTTCCGATCGATCAACTGGGTCGGGTCACGCTGACCTATCGCGTCAACACGCCCGGCCGCTACCGCGTCGAGCTGACCGCGCGCCAGGGTGCTTATGACGGTGCCGTGATCGGCTCGATCGACCGGGTCTTCGAGATCGAGGACGAAACCCAGCCGGAGCCGGTGACCTTCGACTTCCGCAACGCGTCGGTCGCTCCGGGTTCGACGGTCACGTTCAGCCAGCGGGTCATCTTCCAGCCCGAGGGCTCGTCGATCTTCTTCGATGTCGGCGATGGCCCCTGCGCGGACGTGTTCGAAACCAACGGCACCACGCCGCCGCTGGACTCGATCCGCAACGACCACGCGGCGATCACCGTGACTCCATCGTCGGCCGATTCCCGTCTGCTCGGCCTCGGCGGCAACTGGTCGGTCGTCGACCGAGCGGCGGAAGGTTTCATGATCGACGTGACCGATCTCGGCCAGCTGGTCGCGATCTGGTTCACCTACGATGACGACGGAACGCAGATGTGGTTGATCGGAACCGCGCAGCAGTTCGAAGATTCCGGCGTCGGCATGGCCCTGTTCCGAACCGACGGTCCGACCTTCGAGCAGATCCGGCAGAGTGGCTTCGACAACAGCCTGATCGACATCGAGCCCTGGGGCCGGATGTACATCCGCTTCCAGGACTGCAACGCCGCCACGGTGGCGTGGGGTTCGACCATCGGCTATGGCGAGGGCGATTTCGAGATCGAGCGCTTGTACGAAACCGAGAGCAATCTCTGCCGGTAAGCGTCTCGCCGATCCATTGCCGATCCATCACCGGGCGCGCCGCTGTGGCGCGCCCGGCATTCGGCCGGGCCTCGTGGGCCCGGTCCCGCTCAGTCCCGATCGAGCGCGTCGCGGATGCGTTCGGCGGATTCCCGCGTCAGATCCAGGTCCAGGCTTCGGGCCACGTGATCGGCCGTTTCGCTGGACAGGTGATCGCGGAGCAGGCCCAGGAAGCGTGGCTCGGCGACCAGGATCAGGCGCTCGAAGCGGTTCTCGGTGCGTGCCCGATCGAGAGCCTCGGCCAATTCGCCGGCGAAGCGTTCGGCTTCCTTGCGGTGAGGGGTTTCACTGTCCCGGGTGTCGCTGCGGCCGGGACCCTGCGAAGCGAACACCCGCCCGGGCCGATCCCGTTCGAGTTCGCGCCCGTGCAGCCGGGATTCCGGGTGCACCCAGTCCTGTTGTTCGTCCAGCTCGGCGCGTTCCGCCCTGCGGCTGAACAGGCGGGCCTGTGCCGAGTCGGCCACGAGAATCCATTCGGTCGTCATCGCGCTTCTCCGTTCGAAGGTGGGTGGCGATCCACCCTAACAAACCGCCGCTTCATCGCGCAGAAACGGGTCCTGGATCGACGGCCGCGGGATGCCGGGTATGGGACAATACCGCATGGCATCGAACTCGACTCCGTACAAGCTGCACCTGACCCTCAGCGATACCGATCGCGGGGTCTACGAAACCGTTCGACGCACGATCGCCCGGCACCCGTCGGAAACCGAACTGCGCCTGACCGCGCGGATTCTCGCGCTCGGCCTGTGGTGGCACGAGCGGCTGGAATTCGGGCGGGGCCTCTCGGACGTCGACGAGCCCGCGCTCTGGCGGCACTCGCTGGACGGCCAGGTCGAGCACTGGATCGATGTCGGCCGCCCCGACGCCGACCGGATGACCCGCGCATCGCGTCACCAGCCGCACGCCTCGGTGCTGGCCTACGGTTCGACCGACGTCTGGCGCGAGAACGTGCTGCCGAAGGTGCGGCAGCTCGATGCGCTGGAGATCGCGGTGTTGCCCCAGGCCGAGACCGACGCGCTGGCGCAGGACCTTCCGCGCAGCATCGACTGGTCGCTGATGATCACCGATGGTGTGCTGTACGTCGGGCGCGACGACGCCCAGCACGAACTCACGCCGGAGTGGATCAAGCGTCGCGATCCTGCGCGCTGAGTTCTCCACATGCCCGCTGCAATGCTGAACATGGCGTTCGATCGCCGCGTGGTCGTCGATACCGCGGCCATGGACTGGACGACCAGCCCGGCCGGCGGCGTGGACCGCAAGCCGCTGGCCCGTGAAGAGGCCGAGCGCGGCCACGCGACCAGCGTCGTTCGCTATCAATCCGGCGCGGCCTTCCCGCATCACGAGCACCCCTTGGGCGAAGAGATCCTGGTGCTGGACGGCGTATTCTCCGACGAGACCGGCGACTTCCCGACCGGCACCTACTTGCGCAACCCGCCGGGCAGCGGGCATTCTCCGTTCAGCAAGAGCGGCTGCACGCTGTTCGTCAAGCTGCACCAGTTCCAGCCCGATGACCTCGAAGTCGTGCGGGTCGACACGCGGACCGCGCCGTGGCGGCCGGGCATCGGTGGACTGGAGGTGATGCCGCTGCACCATCACGGCGCCGAAAACGTCGCGCTGGTCAAGTGGCCCGCCGGTGAGGTCTTTCAGCCGCATCGCCACTACGGCGGCGAGGAGATCTTCGTGCTTTCCGGCGAGTTCATCGATGAATACGGACGCTACCCGGCCGGCAGCTGGATCCGGTCGCCGCACTTGAGTCAGCACCACCCTCGGGTCGAGCAGGAGACCGTGATCTGGGTGAAGACCGGGCACCTGCCCAGCCAGCGCCGGCGTGCCGATCCGGCGCGCGCTGCCGAGTACACTGACCGGTGACATCCACTCGCGTGCATTGCCAATGACCGACTACCGTTCCGTTCGCATCGAGCGTCCCGCCGACCACGTCGCCGAACTCGTCCTCCAGGGGCCGGGCCACGGCAACGCCATGGGCCCCGACTTCTGGCGCGAGTTTCCAGACGTCGTGGCCGCGCTGCAGGCCGATCGCGACGTCCGCTGCATCCTGCTGACCGGCGACGGCGATCACTTCTGCTACGGGCTGGATCTCCAGGGCATGGCTGCCGAGGTGAGTGGGCACCTGAACGACGGCGCGACCGGTCGATCGGCGATCGTCGAGCAGGCTGCGGAGATGGTCCGCGGCTTCGATGCGCTGGCCGCCGGCCGGCTGCCGGTGGTTGCGGCGATCGACGGCTGGTGCATCGGCGCCGGCATCGAGCTGCTGTGCGCCTGCGACGTTCGCCTGGCCAGCAACGCTGCGCGTTTCGCGCTGCGCGAAGTGCAGGTGGGCATGGTCGCCGACCTCGGCGGGCTGGGCCGGCTGCCGTTCCTGGTCGGCGAGGGCTGGACGCGCGAGCTTGCGCTGACCGGCGAGCCGATCGATGCCGGCACCGCGCGCGAAATCGGGTTGGTCAACCACGTCTTCGGCGAGCGCGACACCTTGCGCGCCGAAGCGCTGGACCGGGCGATTCGCATTGCCGCCAACCCGCCGCTGGTCGTCGCCGGGATTCGCCAGGTCCTGGACGGCCGGATCGCCGGGACGGCAAAGGCGGCCAACCGCGAGGCTGCGACGCTGAACGGCATGCTGATGCAGTCCGAGGACTTCGCCGAGGCAATGCGCGCGTTCATGGAAAAGCGCGAGCCCGAGTTCAAAGGGCGATGAGCGAGGAGTTCGAGAGTCACGGCGGAGATGCTGCGGTCGAGCCGAGCAAGACGCAGCGCAAGGCCGAGGCCCGGGCGCTGCGCGACCTCGGCCAGGCGCTGGCCGGGCTGCCGGCCCGGGACCGCGACACGCTGGATCTGCCCGAGACGCTACGCGATGCGATCGAGCGCTACAACGCCACTCGCGCGCACGGCGCGAAGAAGCGCGAGCTGCAGTACCTGGGCAAGCAGATGCGCCGGGTCGATCCTGAACCGATCCGCGCGCTGGTCGAGGCGCGCGCGGCCGGGCAGCAAGTCGATGCTGCGCGCCTCCACCGGCTGGAGCGCTGGCGCGACCGCCTGATCGAGGATGACGAGGCGGTCACCGAGTGGATCGACGCACAGCCGGGCTGCGACGTCCAGCAGCTGCGCAGCCTGGTCCGCGCCGCCCGTCGCGAGGGCGGGGTCGGCGATCCAGAACAGCGCCACGGGAAGAGCTATCGAGCGCTGTTCCGTTTCCTGCGCGAAACGGCCGGCTGAATCGACCGGACGCTGCAGCGGCGGTGCTATTCTTCGGCCGATCACACCATTGCTGACTGGTCGTTCGTGTACTACGCAGCCGCTTGCCAGACCGATTTCCCCGCACCGCGTCACCGTGACGAGATCGGTGCGCGGACCAAGCGCATGTGCGAGATCGCCGAGCAGACGCTGGTCGGCTACGAGCCGTTCTTCGATGTGCGCCTGCTGGCCTTTCCGGAATTCGCCCACGCCGTGCCGATCCACGACGACCCGGCGAAGCTGAGGGCCGACCTGGCCGTCGAGCTGCCCAACGAGCACACCGAGGCCTACGCCCGACTCGCGAAGAAGTACGGCTGCTGGATCCAGACCGGCTCGTTCCTCGAGCGCGACGATCGCTTCCCGGGTGCGGTGTTCAACACCACCGCGCTGGTCGGGCCGTCCGGCGTGCTCGCCAAGTATCGCAAGCTCAACACCTGGATACCTTGGGAAGTCCACACCAGCCCACACGATCTGCCCGATTACCCGGATGACATCTTCCCGGTGGTCGACACCGAGATCGCCG
>CAZJSH010000060.1:0-17143 GCA_964548715.1 uncultured Halomonas sp.
CCGCGTTCAGCAGCCCGCCCAGCCCGAGCGGATCGGCGGTCGGCCAGGCCGCCCGACGATCGAGCGCACGGTAGGTCGTAACGACGGCGGTGAGCAATCGACGCTCGTCGTCCGAGGCGAACGGCGAACGGGCCAGTTCCGCGGCCGTGGTCCAGCCGTCCAGCGGATCGTGCTGACCCATCGACGCCACCAGCACGCGGTCGAGATCGACGGAGCGCTTCCAGACCATGCGCTGCGGCCGACCGTCGTCGTCGCGCTCGACGAACGCGAGTCCAGCCCGGCACAGCTCCGTGGCCCAGCGGTGGGGATCGGCGTCACCGGTCGCGCCGGCGAAGCGCTCCAGCGCGTGCATCCAGCGGGTCAGGTAGTGGAAGTACTGGCCGTCGCGCTCCCACTCGAGCCGGTCATCGCAGGGCTGACCCGGGCCACGCTCCGGCCGCGGCTTGCCGATCCGCAGTCCACTTCGAGTCGGATGATCGGCGTGATTCGCCTCGTTCCTGCCGCCCAGCGGGCGTCCGCGCCGCTCGCCCGCGGCATGCCGACCCAGCACTTCGTGGACCTGAACGATCAGCGCGCGTGCGCGATCCAGGAACCCGCGGTTCGGCCGGCGGCGATCGAGCGAAAGAAAGGTGCAGACGGCGAATGCATCCGTCCACAGATATCTGGCCGGCGGCGCATCGCCGACGAGTCCGGTGCGCGTGGCGAAGGACTCAAGAAGCGCAACTGCAGCGGCTTCGCGATCCATGTCCGGCGCTCGTTCCTGACCGGGATGACAGCCGATCTGATCGGTTCGTCTTCTAGGCTACGCGCCTGAACTGGATGCAGCAAGAGCGCTGGCGGCAGCTGCCCGTGGAGCGCTGCTTGCGCTGGAATCGCTCTACGGCCTCATGCCGCGGACGTTCATCTCGACGAAGCGCTCCGGACCGATGAAACCGCCGCCCCAGTATTCATCGAAGTCCGCGGTCGGCGCCTCGGCCTGGATCGCTTCGAGATCCAGGCCGGCGTCGAGATGCGCACGCAGGCGCTCGTGGACCGTGGCCAGCATGTCGCGATAGCGCGCCAACTCGTCGCGACCGATGACCGGCCCGCCATGGCCGACGATGATCCGCGTGGCGTCGCCGGACAGCGCCAGCATCCGGTCGACCGCCTCGATCATGCCGTCCAGGCGGCCGCCCGATCCGTAGTCGATGAACGGATACATGCCGTAGAACACGATGTCGCCGGCGTGGATGACATCGGCTTCGCGCAGGTGGACGATCGCATCGCCGTCGGTGTGGGCATGCGGGAGGTGGATCGCATCGACAGTGTGTCCGCCGAGGTGGAAGGTGACGCGGTCGTTGAACGTCACCACCGGCAGCGCGCCGTCCGGCGCCGGCGGCACTTCTCGCTCGAAGAAGGCCATGAATTGACCGGTCGACAAACGCTGGCGGACGTTGTCGTGGGCAACGACCAGCACTCCGGCCTCGGCCAGGTTCTCGTTGCCGCCGGTATGGTCGCCGTGCCAGTGGGTATTGAGCACGAAACGGATCGGCCGGTCGGTGATCGCGGCAACCGCCGCCTGGATGCGCTCGGTCAGCGGTGCATACTGGTCGTCGACGAGGAACGCGCCCTGCTTGCCGACCACCAGGCCGAGGTTGCCTCCGGCGCCCTGCAGCACGTACACCCCGTCGGCGACCTGACTGGAACGGATCTCGACGGAGGCGAAGTCCTGCGCTGCAACGGGTCCGGCAATGAGTGAAGCCAGCAGCGCCGCCAGTGCGGCGAGCGGGCATCGGAACGGGGGCCTGGATTTCATCGTGCGATCCTTCCTGGTGGATGGCCCGAGGATACCTTCGAGCCGGCGTCACTGCGGGAGTGGCGAGCCGGCCGGGCGGCAGAGTAGTATCGAGGCACAGCATGCGGTTTCGCGGAGTACAGCATGGCCCGACAGGCCTTCCTCGAGAGCTTTTCCGGCCGCGGACCGGGCCAGCGCTTCGACCTGGTCCGGTTCCCGGCCGAGATCGGCCGGCACCCGGAGTGCGCGATCACGCTGAACGTCGAACGCGTGTCGCGCCGCCACGCCCGCATCGATCGCGGCGGCGACGGCCGGCTGCAGGTCACCGATCTCGGCAGCACGAACGGCACCTACCTCAACGGCGAGCGCCTGTCCGGTCCTGCCGAACTGGTCCACGGCGACGTGCTGCACATCGGCGACCAGGAATACCGCCTGATCGAGGTCGATGTCGATGACGGGCCTGGTCTCGAAGACGCGACGCGAATCGGTATCGCCACGCTGCCCAGCGACTTTCCGACCCAGGCCCGGGAATTCAACGAACTGCTCGAACAAAAGCAGGTCTGCGGTTTTCGCCAGGCCATCGTCCACGCCGACGGCTCGCCGTTCGGCTACGAACTGCTCGGCCGCGCCACCCATCCCGGACTGGACGCCGGACCGGGTCCGATGTTCATGCTGGCCGAGGCGCTCGGCGAACAGGTCCGGCTCAGCGAACTGCTGCGGCGTACGGGCTTTGCCGAAGCTGAAGCGATCGGCCTGACCGCTCCGCTGTTCTTCAACACCCATCCCGAGGAGTGCAGGGACGACGATCGGCTGCTCGACGAACTGGCCGCGCTGCGCGAGGCCCATCCGACGCTGACGCTGGTGTTCGAAGTGCACGAGGCCGCGGTCACCGACCTCGAGAAAATGGCCCGGATCCGCGACCGGCTGCGGGCGCTGGGCATCCGGCTGGCCTACGACGACTTCGGCGCCGGCCAGGCGCGGCTGCTGGAGCTGATCGAGGTCCCGCCCGATGTGCTGAAGTTCGACATCGCGCTGATGCGCGGCCTCGACGGCCCGGACTCGCCGAAATACCGCCTGCTGCAGACGCTGAACGGAATGATCCAGGACCTCGGCGTCGAGACCCTGGCCGAGGGCGTGGAAACCGAAGCCCAGGCCGCGGCCTGCCGGACGCTGGGCATCGACTACGTCCAGGGCTTCTTCTATGGCCGGCCCGAGCCGCTGCTCCCGGCCGCTGCCGACAGCTCGGCCACCACCGACTGACTCAACCGGCCGCTGCCGCTGCGCCGGCGCGCAGCGCGCGCAGCCTCGACACCACGTCCCGGGCCACGCTGCGCGTTGCATCGCGCGCCTTCTCGTCGGCGTTCAGCCCGACGTACTCGAGTTTCTGCCGGACGATCGGCCCGAGATTGCGCCGCTCGTGCAGCGAGACCACCCGTACCTGCAGGTTGGCCAGGTACTGGTAGTCGGTGCGGCCGTAGAACTGCAGCTGGCGCTCGCCGGTCGGCACCACGTCGGCGAACACCAGGATGTCGGCGCCGGCGTCGAGCGCGGCGCGGACGATGTCCGGCAGCGTCTCGGCGTAGGCCATCCCGTCCATCAGGTCCTCGTCCATCAGCTCGAACGAGGCGCGATCCAGGGCCTGCTCGAGAAACTGCTCGATCGGCTCGGCCACCGCGGGATCGCCGGAGGCGACGACCAGCACGCGGGGTGCGGCGGGGTTCCAGACCGGCTCCGGCGGCGCCGTGGCCACGCGCGCAACGGCCCGCTCGGGATCGAGCACCGGCTCGCCGAGGCCGGCCGGCGGCTGCTCGGAGGCCTCGGCGGCCGATGCCGCGCCGCTCGCGGTCGATTCGTCCCCCGGATCGCCATTCGCGTCCGTGGCGTCGACGACGGCCACGGCGTCGAGCTCCGAAGAGTCCGCCGCCTCGGACGACGCCTCGACGTCGAACCGGAAACCGGGCGCCTGCCCGGCGGCGGCGACTGCATCGTCGACCGGGCCGCCTGCGGATCCGTCCGCCGGCCGCGCCTGCAGGTTCGCCACCGATGTCGCGCGCGGCTCGGACACCCGGCCGGATGCAGACGCATCCCCGGCGTCGACCACCGCGTCGACCGCCGCCTCGACCGCGGCCGGGCCGGGTTCCGGGGCGATCGGTTCGCGCAGGCCCGGATCCGGCAACTCGTTCACCGCGCGGCCGGCGTCGGCGACGCGGTTCGCCGCAGCGTCGTCCTCGGCGAACCAGTTGACCAGGGGCCGCTCGCTGCCGGCCAGCAGGTACCAGGTCGACGCGCCGGCACCGCCGACCAACAGCAGAAGGAACAGCGCAGCCACGGCCAGGCCCTTTTTCGAGCCGCCGGTGTCCAGCGGCTCGGTCCGCGCCGCCGGGGCGCCGACCTGCACGGTCGGCGGCGCATCCGGACCCGGCACCGCGGCGGTCGCGGCCAGGGTCGGGGCGTCCGCGCCCCGATCCGACGCCGCTGCGCTGCGGCCGGTTTCAACGGCCTCGTCGAGGACCACGTCCTTGGCCCAGCGTGGTTCGCGGCCAGCCCGATAGTCCTCGATGTCGCTGATCAGTTCGTTGCAGTGCTGGTAGCGCTTCTTCGGCCGCTTGGCGATCATCTTGGCCAGGATCTTCTTCACGCCCTCGTCGACGTTCGGGTTCAGCTCCTTGATGTCGGGAATCTTCGCCTCGACGACCTTGGTCATCATCTCGAACGGGCTGTCGGACTTGAACGGCGTGTCGCCGGTGAGCATCTCGAACAGCACCACGCCGAGCGAGAAGATGTCGGAGCGCTGATCGACATCCTGGGAGAGGCAGACTTCCGGCGACAGGTAGTTCGGCGTGCCCAGCCCGATGCCGGTGGTGGTCAAACGGGTCTCGGCGTTCTCGTCGCGGGCAATGCCGAAATCGACGACCTTCACACCACCGTACTTGGTCAGCATGATGTTCTCGGGCTTGATGTCGCGATGGATCACGCCCTTGTCGTGGGCCGCAGCCAGGCCGCTGGCGACCTCCTCGAGAATCTTCAGTGCCCGCGCCGGCTGCATCTGGCGTTCGCGCTGGATCAGCGCCTTCAACGAGTCGCCCTCGACGAACTCCATGACGAAGTACGGCTGGTCCTCGTGGCGATCGACGCGGAACACCTGGACCAGGTTCGGGTGATTCAGGTCGGCGACCACGCGCGCCTCGCGCATGAAGCGCTCGGCGACCGCGTCGTCGTTGACCAGCTGGTTGCCCAGCATCTTGATCGCCACGTTGCGCTGCAGGCTCTCCTCGCGCGCCATATAGACCACGCCCATCCCGCCGCGGCCCAGTTCGGAAATGATTTCGTAGTCACCGATCTTCTTCGCCATGCCACCCTCCCGACGGCTAGTGCTTGCTGCCCGCGCTGCGGGTCGTTTCCATTCTACGCCCGACCGGCTTTTCCGATCGTCGGGGCCCGTGGCGTTCCATCGGTTCTTCGGAGGATCGCGCCGGACTCACCCCAGCGTGCGGATGCAGTCTCGCCGGACCGCGCTGAACCCGGCCTGAACGATCCGATCCGGTGCGGCCGATGAATCGGCAATGGAATGGCGACACGGTTTCGGCTACATTGTCCGGCGCTAGGTTTTTTTGCCCTCCATTCCCGCGCGAAAGGGTCCACGAATGCTCAGACATCTCCCCTTGACCGTCCTGTTGCTGACGGCAGGCACGGCTTCCGCCGACGACAGCTGGCTCCGGATCGACCGTCCCAGCGAAGCGCAGCGTGCCGCAGCGCCCGCAGACGCCATCGACTACGGCGGTTTCCTGTGGCTGCCTGCCGCGCAGGCGCGCGGCGTGGAGCGCCTCGATCCGACCCGGGTGCGCGCCGTCGAGCGGCCGTTCGACCTGCGGATCGACCACCAACGGGTCGATCCGCGCGAAGCGTTCAGCGCCGACGCGACCGGGCTGATGCGCGGCACCGGTTCGAACGAAGCCGACTTCCGCTTCGTCCAGTTCGAAGGGCCGATCAAGCCGGCCTGGCGCGAGGCGCTGGCCGCGGCCGGTGCCGTTCCGGTCCAGTTCCTGGCGCCGTTCGGCTACATCGTCTGGGCCGACCCGGCCGCGCTCGAGACCGCTGGCGCGATGAAGCACGTTCGGTTTGCCGGTGAGTTCCCCCCCGTTCTGCGCATCCCGATGCAGGCCCGGACCACGCCGGACCCGCATCCCCACGCGATGGCCCTGGTCCACGCCGGCACCGCCGACCGGGTGATCGAGCGGCTGCGCCAGGCCGGCGTCGAGGTCGTCGGCGACGCCCAGCGGATCGACGCCCACCTGGCCGCCGTACAGCTGCGCGCCGTTCCGACCACCTTTGCCGCCCTCGCCCGCATCCCGGGCGTGCTCACGGTCCAGCAGATCGGCCAGGACGCCGGCCCGCGGGGCGAGATGAGCAACCAGTCGGTGGTCGGCGGCTGGACGCTGGACGCGATGGACAACCGCGTGCTGGAGCCCGGCTACCTGGACTGGCTCACGCCGACCGGGCTGGCCGGCAGCGGCGTCGT
Organism: uncultured Halomonas sp.; assembly: GCA_964548715.1. Lineage (GTDB taxonomy): Bacteria > Pseudomonadota > Gammaproteobacteria > Xanthomonadales > Wenzhouxiangellaceae. The sequence goes on from CAZJSH010000060.1 coordinate 6,294, forward strand.
CGTTGGCATCGTCGACAACGGCATCCAGCAGACCCACCCCGACCTGGTCGACAACATCGGGACATGTGCCGGCAGCGGACCGAGCTGCGGCAACGCCAGCGGCAGCCACGGCACGCACGTGGCCGGCGCGGTCGGTGGGTCGGGCAGCTCCGGCGTCGTCGACCCGGCTGGCTTCCTGCGCGGCCAGGGCGTCGCGCCCGGCGTGACGCTGGTCGAGCAGCTCTACGGGCCGCTGGTCGGCGGTGGTCCGGGCGGAATGGTGCCCAACGGCATGCTCAGCATCTATCGCGACTCGGCCGACTCCGGCGCGCAGCTGACCAACAACTCCTGGGGCCCGACCGGCAGCCCGCAGGGCTACGACATCCCGACCATGGAGATCGATTTCATCAGCCGCGACGCCGACCCGGACACGCCCGGCCAGCAGCCGGTGCTGGCGGTGTGGTCGATCATGAATGGCAATGGGGACGACTTCGGCAATTGCGCACCGAGCTCGCTGGGTTCGCCCGACGAGGCCAAGAACCTGTTCGCGGTCGGCTCGACGCGGCTGCAGACCGGGGTCGGCGTTCATACCGCCGACTTTTTCAGCGTGTCAGGCAACAGCGGCCACGGCCCGGCCTGCGACGGCCGCCTCGTACCGCACATCGTCGCGCCCGGCTGCAACACCGACTCGCCGAACAGCGGCACCGGCTACGGCCTGGCATGCGGCACGTCGATGGCCTCGCCGGTCGTGTCGGGTAGCGTGGCGTTGTTCTGGCAGCAATACCGTGACGACTTCGGCAGCGAGCCGAGTCCGGCCCTGGTCAAGGCCGCGTTCACGCCGATCGCATCGGACCTGGTCGGCAACAACGACGCCGATGGCCAGGAACTCGGCCACCGTCCCGATCGCAAGCAGGGCTGGGGCCGGCTGGACCTGGACGCGGTGATCAACCCGCCGCTGGAACGGCGGTTCTTCGACCAGCAGGTCGTGCTGACCGAGAGCGGCGAGTCCTGGTCGGCGCTACTGGAGCCGGCCGATCCGGCCGAGCCGGTCCGCATGATGCTGGTCTGGACCGACGCTCCCGGCCCGGGGACCGGCGGAACCACTGCGGCCTGGGTCAACGACCTGGACCTGTCCGTCGACACCGGCACCGGCAGCTACCTCGGCAACGTCTTCGGAACCGACGGGTTCTCGACCAGCGGAGGAACGCCGGATGGCATCAACAACATGGAAGGCGTGTTCCTGCGCGCCGACCAGGTCGCCGGCGAGCCGTTCACGGTGACGGTGCTGGCGGCCAACCTCGCAGAGGACGCACTGGACGTGTATGCCGCCCCGCCCGGCCCGCCGCGCCAGGACTTCGCGCTGGCCTGCTACAACTGCCGCGACGTCCCGCTCAGTGAAGACCTGTTCATCGACGGCTTCGAGACCCCGACACCGCCCTGATCGGGCAGGCGGTCCATCGCAGCGCGGGCCTTCCCGCGGCTGCGGCCGCTTCATAATGAGCGGGAACCCGCACCGGGAGCCCGGCCACCATGTGCTCCATCCTCGGCTTTCTCGACCGACCGCCAGGCGACGCCGACCTGCGCACCGACGCACTGGCCCGCTCGAAGCGCCAGCGCCACCGCGGACCCGACTGGTCCGGCGTCCATCAAGACGACGGCGCGCTGATCTGCCACGAGCGCCTGGCGATCGTCGATCCGCTGAGCGGCGCGCAGCCTCTGTATTCGGACGACCGTGCGCAGGTGCTGGCCGTCAACGGCGAGATCTACAACCATCGCACACTGCAACAGCACCACGGCGTCGGCGATGCACTGCAGACCGGGTCGGACTGCGAGGTCATCCTGCCGCTGTACCGGCGCCTCGCACCTGCCGAGCTGTGCCGCGCGCTGAACGGGATCTACGCCTTCCTGCTCTGGGACCGCGCCCATGACGATGGTCGCGGACGTTATCTCATCGCCCGGGACCCGATCGGCGTGATGCCGCTTTACTGGGGGCGGGATGCGGAGGGCCGGCGCATCGTGGCCTCCGAACTGAAGGCCCTCCACGACCTCTGCGACGACGTCGAGGCGTTCCCGCCAGGCCACGTCTATGACTCGGCCAGCGACTCGCTGACCCGCTTCTTCGATCCGGCCTGGCGCCGCCACGTGCCGTCGAATGAAACCCGCCCGCCGGCGATCGACGAAGAAGAAGCCGCCGTGGCCGCCCTGGCCGAGGCGCTGGAATCGGCGGTCACCCGTCAGCTGATGTGCGACGTGCCCTACGGCGCGCTGCTGTCCGGCGGACTGGACTCGTCGATCATCGCTGCGCTGGCGGCCCGCCACGCCGCGCGCCGGGTCGAGGCCGACGAGACCGAGCCGGCGTGGTTTCCGCGCCTGCACACCTTTTCGGTCGGCCTCGAGGGCAGTCCGGACCTGGCTGCGGCGCAGTTGGTTGCAAACCACATCGGCTCGGTGCACCACGGCTTCACCTACACGGTCCAGGAAGGAATCGATGCGCTGCCCGACGTGATCGCGCACCTCGAAACCTTCGATGTCACCACCATCCGCGCTTCAACGCCGATGTTCCTGATGGCGCGCCGGATCAAGGCCATGGGAATCAAGATGGTGCTGTCCGGCGAAGGTGCGGATGAATTGTTCGGCGGCTACCTGTATTTCCACAAGGCGCCGGACGCAAAGGCTTTCCATGAGGAAACCGTCCGCAAGGTCGACGCCCTGCACAAGTTCGACTGCCTGCGCGCCAACAAGTCCACCGCCGCCTGGGGCGTGGAGGCGCGCGTGCCGTTTCTCGACAACGAGATCGTCGAGGTCGCGATGCGGATCGACCCGCAGCTGAAGATGACCGGCCCGGACCGGATGGAGAAGCACCTGCTGCGCCGTGCCTTCGCCCACCTGCTGCCCGAGTCGGTGGCCTGGCGGCAGAAGGAACAGTTCTCCGACGGGGTCGGCTACGGCTGGATCGACGCGCTGCGCGACCACGCCGAACAGCACGTGTCCGACGCCGAGTTCGCCGATGCCGCGACGCGGTTCCCGATCCACCCGCCGGCGACCAGGGAGGCCTACCTGTACCGCTCGATCTTCGCCGACCTGTATCCGTCCGACGCCGCGGCCCGGACCGTGCCGGGCGGCAAGTCCATCGCCTGTTCATCGGAAGCCGCGCTGGCCTGGGACCCGGAGTTCGCCAACCGCGCCGACCCGTCGGGCCGGTCGGTGGCCGGGGTTCACCGCGGCGGCTGAACCGGTTCCGGACCGGCCGGATCGCGGGTGGCCGAGTGGCCGAACGCGACCCCGGCCTGGTGCACGCCGCCGACCAGGGCCGCCAGCGCCAGCGGCCACAGCACCGCCGGGTGGAGCCGTTCGCCGGCGCCGGGCCCGAACGCGACCAGCACGGCGCCGAACATGATCAGCACCGTCGCCAGGAGCGCCGCACGCCGTCGCGAAGGTGACGTGGCCGCCGAGTACCGCTCCGTCGAAGGCAGGGGCTCCAGCCGGCCCTCGTGCCGCGCCAGCCAGGCCCGGTCGGCGAGGTTGCCGAGGTAGGCCCAGGCCAGCAGGACCGACCAGAACAGCAGCGGCTGCCCGGTCAGCGTGGGTTCGACCGAACCGCACAGCACCGCCAGCAGGACGGCGAGCACCACGAGCTTCGCCCGCTGCACCCGGTCCCAGGCCGCCATCACCGGCCCGGCGTCGCCCGACACGCGATACGCGGCCGGAACCAGGTCGTGCACGACCAGCCGAGGATGGTGTGTCGGTGCGGTCGGCTGCATTCGCGAATCCGGTTCGGGACCCGTCATTGGATGACCCCGCGGCGCTCGCGCCGCACCCGGACGTGCCGGGCCAGCTTCGGCAGGCCGTCGACCAGCATCCACGCGATCACCGCGATCGCCACCAGCGGATGAACCAGCGGGTCGGCGCGGAAGCCCTGCCAGGCCATGAAGACCGCCGCCAGCGCCCCGGCAACGGTCAGCAGCCCGACCCAGGCGACCGACTGCTCCAGCGCGCGGGCGTCGCGCCAGGCCTCCAGCGCTCGATCGTGCGGGTCCACCGCCTGCAGCGACGACGCGTGCTGCGCCGCCCAGCGCTCGTTCAGGGCGCGGTTCAGCAGCCATCCGATCAGCAGCACCAGGCCGCTGAACAGCGGCGCCCGGGCCAGCTCGGTAAACGGGATGGCCAGCCCGGCCGCCAGGGCCGCGGCCCCGATGAGCCAGCCGCGGGCGGTCTCGAGCCGCCGGCGCGATTCCACGATCTCGTCCCAGTTGCGGATCACCCGATAGGCCGGCCCTTCGCCGAACCGCGGCACGATCATTCGCAGTTCCTCGATCATCACCGCCGGCGGCGTCGTGGTGGGGTCACTCATCGCTCGAGCGGCTCGCCCACGCGGCGACCCACTTCGGCCGACTCGCGTCTGCGCCGGACGACACAGACCCACAGCGCGGCGACGGCCTCGCCGGCGAGCAGCAGGGCCAACGGCCCGACCGTCCAGGGCCAGGACGTGATGCCCGGACCCATGAAGAACGCGATTCCGATCATCAGGGCCGCCGTGGACATGAACAATGCGTGCAGCCCCACCTGGAGCGCCGTGGCGTGGCCGTGCGCGACATCCAGCCGGGCGCCCACGCCGAGCGAGCGCATCGGAACGCGGGCCAGCTCCTGTCGATGGCGGCTCACCCACCACCACGAGGCCAGCCCGCGCGCCAGCAGCACCAACCCGATCAGGCCCCAAAACAGCAGCGGCTGATCGAACAGCACCGTGCTTCCATGCCGATCCGCGCTGATCGCGCTGACGATGATGACCACCGGCGCGACGGCAACGGTTGCGCCGAGCTGCCAGAGCGAACCTTCCCGACTCCATTTCCGCCGCATCGCGCCCGATGCATTCCGGAACCGGTAGACCGGGGCGAACCCTCCGAACGGCAACAGCCAGCCGTCGGGATCGAACACGCGCGATTCGCCGCGATTCGTGTGTGCTTTCACTTGCTGGAATCCCCATTCCGTAACGCCGCCGACAGGATACCCGGCGGCACGAACCGGCTCAAGCCCGATTCGGGGTCAGGATTCGAACCCGTCGGAGAACACCGATGCGACGACCGGAACGATCGCTTCGGGCACCAGCCCGACGCCATAGATCGCATTGCCGCAGCTCTCGGTGTTCGCGCAGGAAAAACTGATCCAGCCGAAATTCTCCGACCAGGCGAATCCGTCGATCAGGCCGGATTCGATATCAACGAACAGGCCGTAGTCGACCTGCGCGCAGCTGGCGCTCGTCCGACAGTGCGCGGTGATCCAGCCGGCGTTCGGCGACCACAGCCGCCCCACCAGGCGCAGCAGCTCCGGCTGCTCGGGGATCGGCTCCAGGCGCAGACCGTACTCGACGCGGCTGCAGCTCGCCGTATTGAGGCAATGCGCGCTGATCCAGCCGACGTTGGCGGCGTACAGCCAGCCGCGAATCATGCCGTCGGCGGCGTGCAGCCCCGGGCCGTCGGCGCCGAGCGGGCGCGCGTCCAGCCAGCCGGCGTTGGGCGCGAAGGCCCATCGCTGGCCCGGCTGCACGGTCTCGGCGGCGGCGGTGCCGGTCAGGACCAGTCCGAGCACCAGTGCAGCGATCCGGAAACATCCAGCGTCGTTCATCGCTACATTCTCGAATCGTAGGCGTCGCAACCGAAGTTGTTGGCGCTCGAATTGGATCGGGCGATGGATTGCGTGACCAGCCCTTCCGACGACAGGCAGCGGAATCCGAAGGTGTTGTAGTGCGACAACGAGCGCGACGCCGCGGAACCGGGACCGAGATAGACGCCGATCACGTTCTCGACCGCCCGAACATCGGCGATCAGGGCGGTCGCACCGCCGACCCCGATGTTGCCGTTGTAGGAGAACTCGCCGCCGGAGACCCGGATCGCTTCGCAGAAGGCACCGCTCCCGGCGTTGTTGACTGCATTCACGTCGATCAGGGCGATCGGGCCGTTGTTCGGACAGTTGATGCCATCACCGTCGGCATTGCGGACCGTACCGTTGCGCACCGTGACATGCGCGCCCTCGATCCGGATTCCATCGCCGTCGAACACTTCCAGGTTGCCGCTGACGGTGAAGCCGTTCAGATCCAGCGTCACGTAGCTGGCGGTGATGCGGATCGCAGGCTGGCCTTCGAGGGCGACCACGTCTTCGGCCAGGTAATACGACCCGGGCAGGTCGATGACCAGCGGCTGGATCACGTCGGGGTCGAATCGCAGCGCGCGGCGCGGCTCGATGTCGCCCAGGGTCTTGAAAGTCGGCCCCGGCGGGCCCGGCGGCTCGAGCGGGCCGGCCGCGACGGGCGTGCCGAACAGCAGACAGGCGATGCAGAGCAACGCAGCGCCGGCGGGCGGCTGGATCGTTCGGACAGGATTCTTGATCATCTCGGACTCCGGAAATCGATGTGAGGACACTCTCGACAGAACAACACGGATTTCTCACCCCGATTCGATCAGGCGGCGTCCGGGCGGTCGCCGACACGGTGTCCGGACCGCTTCACGCAGGCCGCGAGGAATTCGCTATGCTGGAAAGCCGCCATACGCTGGAGTACGGTCGTTGGCCACGTTGTATCACCCGGATTTCGAACACGACGCCTGCGGCTTCGGGCTGATCGCCCGTCTCGACGGGCGGGCCGAGCACCGCACGGTGGCCGACGCGGTGCAGGCGCTCAACCGGCTGACCCATCGGGGTGCCGTGGCGCCCGACGGCAAGACCGGCGACGGCTGCGGCCTGTTGATCGGTACGCCGCACGCGTTCCTTCGCGCGGTCGCCGCCGAATCCGGTCTCGAGCTGCCCGAGCGCTTCGCGGTCGGCCAGGTGTTTGTCGACCACGAGGACTGGAAGGCCGAAGCCCAGCGGGATCGTCTCGCCGACGCACTGGCCGAGCGCGGACTGGCCGTGGCCGGCTGGCGCGAGGTGCCGGTCGATCTCGACGCACTGGGCGAAACGGCCCGCGCCACCTGCCCGCGCATCGAACAGGTGTTCGTGGCCGCGCCCGACGAGGTCGACGACGCCGAACTGCAGCGCCGGCTGTTCATCGCCCGTCGGCGCACCGAGGCGGCGACCGATCCGGCCGAGGCGTTCTACATCGCATCGCTATCGGCGACCACGCTGTCCTACAAGGGCATGGTGATGCCGGAGCACCTGCCGGCGTTCTTCCCGGACCTGGCCGATCAGCGGCTGGAGACCAACGTCGCGCTGTTCCACCAGCGCTTCTCGACCAATACCCTGCCCCGGTGGCGGCTGGCCCAGCCGTTCCGGATGCTGGCCCACAACGGCGAGATCAACACCATTCGCGGCAACCGCAACTGGGCCCGCGCGCGCCGCCACCTGCTGGCCTCGCCCGAGCTGCCCGAGATCGCCGAACTGGACCCGCCGGTCGACCTGCACGGCTCGGACTCGTCGTCGCTGGACCAGATGCTCGAGCTGCTGGTCATCGGCGGCATGCCGCTGCCCCAGGCGCTGCGAATCCTGATTCCACCGGCCTGGCAGACCGCCGACAACCTGGACGCCGACAAGCGCGCCTTCCACGAGTACTTCGCGTTCCACCAGGAACCGTGGGACGGCCCGGCCGGGCTGGTCATCACCGACGGTCGCTGGGTGGTCTGCGGGCTGGACCGCAACGGCCTGCGGCCGGCCCGCTGGACGCGCACCGCCGACGATCGGCTGATCGTCGCCTCCGAGACCGGCGTGGTCGACGTGGCCGTGGAGGATGTGGTTGCGCGCGGCCGGCTGGGACCGGGCGAGCTGCTGGCCGCCGACCTGGTCGAAGGCACGCTGGAAAACGCCGCCGAGATCGACGAGCGTCTGAAAATGCTGAAGCCCTGGCAGGACTGGCTGAAGGCCGGCGTGCGCTACCTGGACTCCGAACTGGTCGACGTGCACATGGCCGCCGAACCGTTCGACGCCGACACGCTGGCGACCTACCAGAAGATGTTCAACCTGTCGCGCGAGGAGCGCCGCGAGGTCGTCCAGGTGCTGGCCGAGACCCAGTCCGAAGCGATCGGTTCGATGGGCGACGACACGCCGATGCCGGTGCTGTCGACTCGCATCCGGTCGCTGTTCGACAGCTGTCGCCAGCAGTTCGCCCAGGTCACCAATCCGCCGATCGACAGCTTGCGCGAACGCGTCGTGATGTCGCTGGAGACCGGCCTGGGCCGCAAGGGCAACGTGTTCGACCCGACGCCCGAGATGGCCGAGCGCGTGGTGCTGAACTCGCCGGTGCTGTCGCAGCGCAAGCTCCGCCAGCTGGTCAACACGCCGCAGTTCGGCCTGCCGTCGGTCCTGCTGGACCTGAACGTGCCCAAGGACATGCCGCTGGACCAGGCCCTGGAGGATATTTGCCGGCGCGCCTCCGAGGCGGTCGACGACGGCAAGCTGCTGCTGATCCTGTCGGACCGCTACCTCGAGAAGGGCAAGCTGCCCATCCACGCGCTGCTGGCCACCGGCGCGGTTCACCACCACCTGCTGACCACCGGTCAGCGTACGGGCTGCAACCTGATCGTCGAGACCGGCACCGCCCGCGATCCGCACCACTTCGCCTGCCTGATCGGCTTCGGCGCCACGGCGGTGTACCCGTATCTGGTCTACCAGACGCTGCAGGACATGGTCACCGCGGGTGAAATCGAGCACCCGGCCGACCACGCCCTGCAGCTGGGTCGCGCGTACCGCAGGGGCATCCGGAAGGGCCTGTTCAAGATCCTGTCCAAGATGGGCATCTCGACCATCGGCTCGTATCGCGGCGCTCAGCTGTTCGAGCTGGTCGGGCTGGACGACCGGGTCGTCCAGCGCTGCTTCCCGGGCGCGGTATCCCGGCTCGGCGGCGCGACCTTCGACGACCTGTGGACCGACCAGAAGGCGCTGGCCCGCTGGGCCTGGGACCTGCGCATGCCGATCGAGCACGGCGGGTTGTACCGCTACGTGCACGGCGGCGAGTACCACGCCTGGAACCCCGACGTGGTCACCGCACTGCGCACCGCGGCGCGCACCGGCGAGCGGGCCGACTACCAACGCTACAAGGCGCTGGTCGAGGGGCGCGAACCCTCGATGATCCGGGATCTTCTTCGATTGTGCAGCGATCGTGCTCCGGTCGCCATCGATGAGGTCGAGCCGGCAACGGCCATCGTCAAGCGTTTCGACTCGGCGGGAATGAGCCTCGGCGCGCTGTCCCCGGAGGCGCACGAGGCGCTGGCGATCGCGATGAACCGGCTGGGCGCACGCTCGAATTCCGGCGAGGGCGGCGAGGACCCGGCCCGTTACGGCACCGAGAAGGCCTCGAAGATCAAGCAGGTGGCCTCCGGGCGCTTCGGCGTCACGCCCGACTACCTGGTCTCGGCCGAGGTCATCCAGATCAAGATCGCCCAGGGCGCCAAGCCCGGCGAAGGCGGTCAGCTTCCCGGCCACAAGGTCGACGGCCTGATCGCGCGGCTGCGCTTCGCCACGCCGGGCGTCGGCCTGATCTCACCGCCGCCGCACCACGACATCTACTCGATCGAGGACCTGGCCCAGCTGATCTACGACCTCAAGGAGGTCAATCCGGCGGCACTGGTCTCGGTCAAGCTGGTCGCCGAGCCCGGCGTCGGCACCATTGCCGCCGGCGTGGTCAAGGCCTATGCCGACCTGATCACCATCTCCGGCTACGACGGCGGCACCGGCGCCAGCCCGCTGACCTCGGTCAAGTACGCCGGCGCGCCGTGGGAAACCGGCCTGGCCGAAGTGCGGCAGGTACTGCGCGCCAACGGGCTGCGCGGCCAGGTCCGGATCCAGGCCGACGGCGGCCTGAAGACCGGCGCCGACGTGCTCAAGGCCGCCGCGCTCGGAGCCGAGAGCTTCGGCTTCGGCACCGCGCCGATGATCGCGCTGGGCTGCAAGTACCTGCGCATCTGTCACCTGAACAACTGCGCGACCGGCGTGGCCACGCAGAACGTCACGCTGCGCCAGAAGCACTTCGTCGGCCTGCCGGACATGGTCGTGAACTACATGCTCGGCGTCGCCGAAGACGTCCGCGAAGGGCTGGCCGCGCTCGGCCTGCGGACGCTCGACGAACTGGTCGGGCATACCGAATACCTCGAACGCATCGAGGGGCTCACCGAACGCCAGAACCGGATGGACCTGGCGCCGCTGCTCGACGACGGCGAGGTATCCGGCGACGTGCCCCGGGCGTGTCGGGTCGATCGCAATCCACCGCACGACCCGGGCGCCCTGGCCGCCCGCATCGGCGCGGCGACCAGCACCGCCGTGGCGTTCGGATCCGGCGGCACCTACGAGTTCACCATTCGCAACCACGACCGCTCGATCGGCGCCCGGCTGTCCGGCGAGATCGCGCGGCGCCACGGCCCCGACGGCCTGCGCGACGACCCGATGACGCTGAATCTCACCGGCACGGCGGGCCAGAGCCTGGGCGCGTTCAACGCCGCCGGGCTGCTCATCGAGCTGACCGGCGAAGCCAACGACTACGTCGGCAAGGGCATGGCCGGCGGCCGGATCGTGCTGCGCCCGCCCCAGGGCATCCGCTACACGGCCCACGAGGCTCCGATCATGGGCAACACCTGCCTGTACGGGGCGACCGGCGGCGAACTGTACGCCGCCGGGACCGCCGGCGAACGCTTCGCCGTACGCAATTCCGGTGCCGCAGCGGTCGTCGAGGGAACCGGCGACCACGCCTGCGAATACATGACCGGCGGCGTGGCCGTCATCCTCGGCCGCACCGGCATCAATTTCGGCGCCGGAATGACCGGCGGCTTCGCCTACGTGCTCGACCTCGACCGCGGCTTCGTCGACCGCTACAACCACGAGTTGATCGACATCCATCACATCGAGCCGGAATCGATGGAAAGCCACGTCCATCACCTGCGCGGGCTGATCCAGCG
>CAZJSH010000061.1:0-17034 GCA_964548715.1 uncultured Halomonas sp.
GAGAGCCGCTGATTGAGCGACAATTCAGTTTCGGAGAGGTGGCAGAGCGGTTGAACCGAGCCGCAGGCGAGCTCGATGTGCAGGCTGCGCAGCGGCCGGAGCAACCCGGAGCGCAGCGCAGGGCAAGCGCCATCGGCGCGCAGTCCATGCACTGGTCTTGAAAACCAGCAAGGGTGAAAGCCCTTCGTGGGTTCGAACCGAGGCGCAGCCGAGCTCGCGAGCGCATTTTGCGAGCCATCCCACCCTCTCGCGGCCCGCAAAGGGCCGCCAGTTGGGTCACAATTAGAGTTCACGGAGAGGTGGCAGAGCGGTTGAATGCACTGGTCTTGAAAACCAGCAAGGGTGAAAGCCCTTCGTGGGTTCGAATCCCACCCTCTCCGCCAGATACGAAACGCCCCGCGAAAGCGGGGTTTTTCGTATCTGGCGGAGAGGGTGTCTCGGATTTGAGCCCCCCGTTCGAACCGAGCCGCAGGCGAGCTCGCTGAAGCGCAGCTTCAGCCATCCCACCCGCCGATCCAGACGCCCCGCGAACGCAGGGTTTTTCGTGTCCAGCGGAGAGGGCGACTCCGGATTTGAACCCCGGTTCGAACCGAGCCCGATTCGATCATGCCGATTCGCCAACGACGATGCGGTACGGTCGTCGACACTTCAAAGATCGAAAAGCCCGCCATGAATCAACGATTCGCAATCTTCGCGCTATTCGCTGTCCTGCTCGCCGCTACCGTGCATGCTCAGGACGATCATCCGTTCTCTATCGAACCGATCACCTCCTTCGACGAACCCTGGACGCTGACCTTCCTGCCCGACGGCCGGATGCTGGTCACCGAGAAGAAGGGCAATCTATTCGTGGTGGCGCAGGACGGCACCAAGTCGCGGCCGATCCAGGGTCTGCCGGACGTCGACTACGGCGGCCAGGGCGGCCTGGGTGACGTGATCCTGCATCCGGACTATGCCGATAACGGCATGATCTACCTGAGCTACGCCGAGACCGGCGTGGGCGACACGCGCGGCGCGGCCGTGCTGCGTGGGGTGCTCGAACTCGGCGATCGCGGCGGTCGGCTGACGGATACCGAGGTCATCTGGCGCCAGTATCCGAAGGTGCTCGACGACGGCCATTACGGTCATCGCCTCGCGTTCGACGACGAGGGGTACCTGTGGATCTCATCGGGCGACCGACAGAAGTTCACGCCGGCCCAGGACATGCAGAGCAACATGGGCAAGATCCTGCGCCTCCACGAGGACGGTTCGGTTCCCGAAGACAATCCGTTCGTCGACTACCGCGACGAGGAGCCATTGGTCGACGGCGTCGGTCCGTACGACCAGGTCTGGACGCTCGGCCACCGCAATCCGCTGGGCATGGCGTTCGACGCCGACGGCCAGCTCTGGGTCATCGAGATGGGTCCGGCCGGCGGCGACGAGTTGAACCGCATCATCCGCGGCGAGAACTACGGGTACCCGATCGTCTCCAACGGCGATCACTACGACGGTCGCGAAATGCCCGATCACGATACCCGGCCGGAGTTCACCGCACCGGTGATTACCTGGACGCCGGTCATCTCACCGGGCGACATGATTTTCTACGGCGGCGACCGGTTCGAGGGCTGGCAGGGCGATGCCTTCGCGGCTGGATTGTCGTCGCGAGCGATCGTACGAATCCGCTTCGACGGCGACGACGCCTCCGAGCTCGAGCGCTACGACATGGGCGCGCGGATCCGCAGCATCGCCGAAGCGCCGGACGGCAGCGTATGGGTACTCGAAGACGAGCGCGGTGATAGCCAGGGGCGGCTTCTGAAACTCACGCCGCGCGGGTAACGCCACCCGGGCGCGCGATTGCGTCGGGCCCGAATACAGTTCGGGCAGATGTCGGCCGGCCATGCCATGAACAAGGCAATCGGTGGCATGCCGGACGCGTCTTCGGTTTCGCTCCAACGGCCTGCAGCTCGCCGAGGGCGGGCCCGTCTCGACCAGGCAACGCAGACACCCATCACCCAGAAAAACCTATGCGCAGTCACCTCGCGCTGTCATCAAACGCGATGCACCGGCCGGTAGAACCACTAGAACACCTGAACCAGCTTGACGATCAGCGCCGCTGCCGAAACCAGCGCGCCGAGCAATGGCACGAATCTCGGCAGCGAGAATTGGCCTTCCGGCAGGCGATCCCCGTCGAAGCCCTTCATCCACCAGAGGCCGAAGTTGACGGTGGCGAATACCGCCAGCAGGACGCCGCTCGTGGCGTTGGCCAGCGTGGTCAGGTCGAACGACACGGCCAGCACGACCACCAACAGCGTGGCCAGTACGGTCCCGACCCACGGGGTCCGGCTGCGTCGCCCGATGGTCGCCAGGAAGCCCGGCGCGTAGCCCCGGTTGGCCATGCCGTAGCCCACCCGCGCAGCCATCACGATCTGGACCAGCGCGCTGTTGACGGCTGACAGGATGCTGACCACGCCGATGGCGCCGACCGCCAGTTCGCCGTGGTGACGCACCGCCTCGGCCAGCGGGGTACCGGCCGCAGCGAGTTCGGCCGTGGGAATCGATAGAACCAGGGCGGCACTGACCACGATGTAGAGGGCGGTGGTCAGCAACAGACTGAGCACCAGTGCGCGCGGCATGCTGCGTCGCACGTCGTGGACTTCTTCGGCCATGTTCACCATGTCCTCGAAGCCGATGAATGCGTAGAAGGCAAGAAACGCCGCGCCCAGGATGCCGATCCAGGTCGCCGTGTCCAGGGATGGCATCAACGCCGAAACTTCTCGCACAGGTGCATCGGGCGCGCCGAGCGCCGCAACGGTTACATAGGCAAGTGTCGCGATCTGGACGATGCAGATACCGACCACCAGCCCGACCGCTTGCTTGACCCCCCAGGCCGCGATTGCGCCCAGCGACAGGGTCACCGCAACGATGGTGAGGTCGTGCGGGACATCGATGAAATCGCCCAGGAACCGGATCGTGGCGACGGCGAGCGTTGCCGCCGAGACGATGCCGGTGGTGATGATCATCCAGCCGGCGGCGGCGGAAAGCCAGCGCTGGTTGAATGCCGTTTCCAGGTAGCGTGCCGACCCTCCGGCGTGGGGAATCCGGGACGAGAGTTCGGCGAATGCAAGGGCGCTGAACAGTGCGAGCAGCCCGGCCAGGCCGAAGGCCAGCGGCGCCTGCATGCCGGCCTCGCCGGCAACCTCGCCGGACAACGCGAAGAACCCGGCCCCGACCATGGTGCCCATGCCGTAGAGCACCAGTAGCCAGAAGCCGATCGAGCGCCGCAGGGCAGGGGCTTCCGGCTCGCTGTCGTCGGCAGAGGCGATCATGGCGCGCCCGCAGTTCGAATCCCCATCAGGATAAAGGATGAGGATCAGGTCGAGTTTGCGGGATGTTGTCGAGCGCTGTTGGGTGGCTGCCCGGTTCAGGGAGTTCAGGGCGGGGGAATTGCGATTCAGGGTGTTTCGGGGGACGGTGGCGGCTTTTTCCAGCGGTTTCAAATAGACTATGGGCTCGAGCCTTCCTCCTGATTTCAATCCTTCCTCGCGACCCGAGCTTTTCGCATGCCACTCAGATCGCTTGTCCTCGTCGCTCTGCTACTCCTCGCGGCACCTGTTGCCGCCCAGGTGGACCTTGTCGGTGAGATTCGCGCCGCCGACGCCCGGATGTTCGATGCCTTCAACCGCTGCGATATCGACACCATGGCGTCGATCTACGCCGAGGACCTGGAGTTCTTCCACGATATCGGCGGGCTCGACGGCAAGGCGCGGACGCTGGAAAAGACGCGGGAACTGTGCGCCCGCGAACTGGGGCTGGAGCGCACGCTGGTGGAGGACCGGGTGGTGCCGATCGCAGGCTACGGGGCAATCCACGAAGGCCGCCACCGCTTCTGTCACGAGGTCGACGGGGAGGACGATTGCGGAACTTTCGATTTCCTGCATATCTGGAAACGCGAGGACGATTCCTGGGCGCTGGCCCGGGTGGTCAGCTACGGTCACTGACCTGGCCAACGCCGGACCCAGCCGCGGACCTGGTGGTCGCAATGAAAGTATTTTCCCGCTGATCCCGAATAGCGCGTATAGTGCTCTCAGCTGCAAGACAGCAGTGGTTGATTTTCTAGCGTTCCTTCAGCCACCTCCCGCCCGACCGGCACCGCGATCGCTCGCGTCTCCCCGGCCCGCGGCAGGATGGTGCCGAGACTACCCTTCAATTTCACCCTCCTGAAGACCCCGACCCTTATCGGAGCGGGCAGCAGCACCCGGGCAGGCCGCCCGGTTTACATGACTATCAAAAAGAGTACTGATCAATGAGTAATGCAACTGGAACGGTGAAGTGGTTCAATGACGCGAAGGGTTTCGGCTTCATCGCGCAGGACAATGGCGGCAAGGACGTGTTCGTGCACTTCAGTGCGCTGACCGGTTCGGGCTTCAAGAGCCTGGCCGAAGGTCAGAAGGTCACGTTCGACGTGACCGACGGCGCCAAGGGTCCGCAGGCTTCCAACGTCGTCTCGATCTGATCGAGACCGCGTAAAGCAGCACCCGACGCCCCGCCTCGTGCGGGGCGTTTTCATTTGGGGACACCTCGGGCCGGTGCTGGGTCCGGCGATGTCCGCTTCCGGATTGATCGGATCGCGAGGAACAGCAGCAGCCCGATCGGACCGGCGAACAAGGTCAGCGCGAGACACGGGATCACCATCCAGTGCGCGATGCCTTCGCGGCGAGCGGTGCGGACTTCCCAAGCGCCGATGAACAAGTCGAACGCCAGGTAGTGGAGCCAGCCGGCCATCACGAGACCCGGCACGGTGAAAAGGCTCATGACTTCGGCCAGGCTGCCGAACCCACCTTCGCCGTCGCCGGCGTGAGTGACGAGCATGATCGCGTAGATCAGCGCCAGCAGGGCGGGGATCGCGTAGCCGGCGATCCGGTCGGACCACTTCGGGATCAGCGGGGCGAACAGCAACAGGACCCAACCGATCAGGGCCAGCGGGTTGGTGATCTGGAAGACGAGATCGGGGGACATGGAGTCTCCTTGACGGCGGCGGTCGGCTTCGGATTCATCATGCCCGAATGCATCGTCGGCTCGGCCGTTCCTTTCCTGAAATTGAAGTCCGTCGGTTGCTGGGGTATACACGGAACCTGACGTTTCAAAAAGTTTAGCCAGAGGATCGGGATCATGTTCAAAATCTGCTGCTTGCTCCTCTCCAGCCTGGTGTTCTCCATGGCTTCCATTGGCGCGATCAGCGCACAGCCGGCCGACCGGATCTGGAACGGCACCATCCTGACCATGTACGACGAGCTGCCACGCGCCGATTACGTCGCGGTGCGCGACGGCGAGATCGTCGGCGTCGGCACCGGCGCGCCGCCGGACGGGCTGACCGGACCCGGCACCGAGCAGGTGGACCTCGGCGACCGTGCGATGGTCCCGGGCTTCGTCGACGCGCACGGTCACGTCTACATGATCGGCGTGCAGGCGCTCTCGGCCAACATGCTGCCGGCACCGGACGGCGAGGTGAACTCGGTTCTGAATCTTCAGCGAGTGCTGGGCGAATGGGCCGAGGCCTATCCGAACCGGATCGAGGCCGCCGGGTTCATTCTCGGCTTCGGCTACGACGATGCCCAGCTGGCCGAACAGCGCCACCCGACCCGCAATGAACTCGACGCGGTCTCGACCGAACTGCCGGTGCTGGTCATCCACCAGTCCGGCCACATCGGCGTCGTCAATTCGAGGGGCCTGGAGGTGATGGGCTACAACGCCGACACCGAGGAGATTCCCGGCGGCGTGATCCGGCGTGGAGAAGGGAACGTGCCGACCGGGGTGCTGGAGGAAGCAGCCTTCTTCGGCGGGCTGTTGAACCTGGTCCGCACGCTGGATCCGGCCTCGGCCCCGGCGATCTTCCAGGCCGGTACCGACTTGATTGCCAGCTATGGCTACACCACGGCGCAGGAAGGCCGTTCGTCGCCGGGCCAGACCGAGATCATGCGTGCGGTCGCGGCCGAAGAAGGTCTCGACATCGACGTTGTCGTCTATCCCGACATCCTGGTCGACCGCGACTTCATCGCCGCCAATCAATCGCGCGAGTATGTCGACGGCCTCCGCGTCGGCGGCGCCAAGCTGACCATCGACGGCTCGCCGCAGGGCTTCACCGCCCTTCGTGACCGGCCGTACTACAACCCACCGGAGCATCTGCGGGCTGGCTACAAGGGCTACGCGGCCGTTACCGACGACCAGGTCTTCGACGCGATCGACTGGGCCTTCGCCAACGATGTGCAGATCCTGACGCACTCGAACGGCGAGGGCGCCTCGGACCTGCTGATCGCCGCGCTGGAAAGGGCCACCGAGACGCACGGCGCGGCCGACCGACGTCCAGTGCTGATCCATGGCCAGTTTCTCCGCCAGGACCAGGTCGCCGACTACCAGCGGCTCGGGGTGTTCCCTTCGTTGTTCCCGATGCACACGTTCTACTGGGGCGACTGGCACCGTGATCGCACCGTCGGCCCGATCAACGCCGAGAACATCTCGCCGACCGGGTGGGTGCTGGAGCGGGGCATGAAGTTCTCGAGTCATCACGACGCGCCGGTGGCCTTTCCGGACTCGATGCGCATTCTCGATGCCACGGTGACGCGCCGCTCGCGCTCCGGCGACATCCTCGGCCCGCATCACCGGGTCGACGTCATGACCGCGCTGAAGGCCATGACCATCTGGCCGGCCTATCAGCATTTCGAGGAAGACACCAAGGGTTCGATCGAGGTCGGTAAGCAGGCCGACCTGGTCGTGCTTTCGGCCGACCCGACCGCCGTCGATCCGGAAACCCTGGATCGACTCTCGGTGCTCGAGACCGTCAACGACGGCCGCACGATCTTCGTGCGCGAAGCCGGCGAGCTGGCGCGTCATGCTCGGCCGAACGGCGCGGGCGTCGATGCGTTCGGAAACCTGCTTTTGGCGATGTCGCGTGGAAATGGTCTGGCGCCTGCCGGCCTGCACGGCCCGACGTGTGGGCTGCATCCGCTGCGCCTGGCGCTGGTCGACGCGCTGCGCTAGCCGGGCGTCTCGCCGATATGCGGCCTTGCGGGCCTGCCGATGCGGCTGGTACGGTGGCGGCAGGCTCGAATCGGAGCATGCGATGTCCAGTCGTAGCGATCATGCAGCCGCAGCCGGCGCGCAGCGCGAACTTCCCGAGCCGGCTCCCGAGGCCGAACCGGATTTCCGGACCTGGATCCGGGCCGGGGCCCTGGCGGCCTCGAGCCACAACACCCAACCCTGGCGCGTCCGCATCGACCCCGAAGTGCCGGCGATCCTGATCCAGCCCGATGACGATCGGCGCTGCCCGGTCGTGGACCCGAACGACGCGCACCTGTTCAAGAGCCTGGGCTGCATGGCCGAGAATATCCGCATCGCGGCCGGGGTCAACGGATTCGACACCGAGATCGACGTGTGCGGCGATACGCCGGAAATCCGGCTGACCTTCCGCCGCAGCGACGGGCCGGGCGAGCTGGAGCGCTACCGGGCCATTGCTCTTCGCCAGTGCACCCGAAGCGGCTACGACGGCACGTCCCTGACCGATGCCGAGCGCGAGTCGCTGTCGGCCGCCGGCCGCGGCGTCGGCGTGCGCACCCTGTTGCTCGAGGACGCCGAGTGGATCGACGGCGTGGTGGACTTCGTCGAGCGCGGCAACGTCGTCCAATTGGGCGATGCCGGATTCAAGCGGGAACTGACCGAGTGGATCCGTTTCAATCCGTCGATCGCCGTCGAACGTGCCGACGGGTTGTCGGGCGTGGTCATGGGCCAGCCCGCGTTGCCGCAGTGGCTGGGCCGGGCGGTTTCCGGCCTGTTCCTCAAGGCCGATTCCCAGAACCGGCGTGATGCCGAACACATCCGCTCGTCGTCTGCGATTGCCGTGCTGGTGGCCGAACGCGATGAACTGCCCGGCTGGGTGGAAACCGGTCGGGTCGTCCAGCGGCTGACGCTGACGACGGCCGCGCTGGACCTGAAGCACGCCTACATCAACCCGCCGATCGAAGTGCCTGAGTTGCGCACCGAGTTCGCTCGCTGGCTGGGCCTCGATGCCGAGCACCCGCTGCTGATGCTGCGCATCGGCCGGGCCGACGCGGCGCCCTACAGCCTGCGCCGACCGCTGGAGGACTACCTGGCGGTGCCGGCCGAGGGCTGAGTCCGCGCCGCCGGGGGTTCGATCCGGCGCGCCGTCGGGATCAGGCCGTCCGCAGCCCTCGCATGATGCGTTTCTCCAGCTCCAGGATCACCAGGATGGCCACGCCGCAGCTGATCACCACGGCGCCCTGGTCGAGGGTCAGCGGGGCGGTGCCGAAGAACGTGGCCATGAACGGGGCGTAGGTGAACAGCAACTGCAGCAGCATGACGGCGATGATGGCGATCAGCACGGCCCCGGTGCCGAGGACCCCGCGCAGCGTCAGCGAGGGCTGGTGCAGGAAGCGCACTGCGAACAGGTAGAAGATTTCCATGACGACCAGCGCGTTGACGGCCATGGTCCGGGCGACGTCCACACCCACGCCCTGGCTGCGCGCCCAGAGGAACACGGCGAAGATGCCGCCGGCGAACAGTGACGAGACGAATGCAATCCGCCAGAACAGGAAGCGGGTCAGCAGCGGTTCGTCGCCGCGCCGCGGCCGGCGCTCCATGATGCCGGGTTCAGCCGGCTCGAAGGCCAACGTCATGGCCAGCAGCACCGAGCTGACCATGTTCACCCACAGGATCTGCACCGGCGTGATCGGAAAGGTCACGCCCAGCATCAGCGCGGCCAGCACGGTCAGCGACTCGCCGCCGTTGACCGGCAGCAGGAACAGCACCGCCTTTTTCAGGTTGTCGTAGACCGTGCGTCCGGCGTGGATCGCCGCGGCAAGGGTAGCGAAGTTGTCGTCGGCCAGGACAATTTCGGCGGCCTCCTTGGCCGCCTCGGTGCCGGTGCGGCCCATGGCCACGCCGATGTCGGCGCGTTTCAGGGCCGGCGCGTCGTTGACGCCGTCGCCGGTCATCGCGACGGATTCGCCGCGGTCCTGCAGCGCCTCGACCAGGCGCAGCTTGTGCTGCGGACTGGTGCGGGCGAATACGTTGACGTTCGCCACCGCTTCGCGCAGTGCGCGGTCGGAGAGTTCGTCAAGCGCGGCGCCGGTCAGCACCCGGTCTGGGTTGTCCAGCCCCAGCTGGGCGGCGATAGCCGCGGCGGTGCCGGCGTGGTCGCCGGTGATCATCTTCACGGTGATGCCGGCGCGCTGGCAGTCGGCGACGGCGGCGACCGCCTCGTCGCGGGGCGGGTCGATCAGCCCGATCAGTCCCTCCAGCACGAGTCCGCCTTCCACGTCGGCAAAGGTCAGCTCCTGCTGGCCGGGCTCGCCGCGGCGCGTCGCGATCGCCAGCACCCGGTGTCCACTGCGGGCCAGCTGTTCGGCCCGTTCGTGCCAGCCGTCGCTGTCCAGGGGTTCGTGCTGCCCGGATGGATCACGCTGGTGGCGCGTCATCTCGAGGATGCGCTCCGGCGCGCCCTTGACATAGATCCTGCGAAGGCCGTCGTGGTCATGGCGCAGCGTGGCCATGAATCGATGTGCGGCATCGAACGGGATGGCGTCGTTCTGCGGGTGGCGAGCCCGCGTCTCCGAGGGCTCGAAACCGGCTTTCCAGGCGGCGGTGACCAGCGCGCCCTCCATCGGGTCGCCGTTGACGTGGACCTCACCGTCGGTTTCGATTACTTCGGCTTCGCTGCACAGCAGAGCGGCGTGCAGCAGGTTGCAGAGTGCCGGGTCGTCGGCTGGATCGAACTCCCGCCCGTCGAGCTTGAAGCCGCCGTGCGGTGCATATCCGGTCCCGGTGACCCCGATCGTGGCCCGGCCCGTCACGACCCGGGCCACGGTCATCTCGTTGCGGGTCAGCGTCCCGGTCTTGTCGGAACAGATCACCGAGACCGCACCCAGCGCTTCGATGGCCGGCAGGCGCCGCACGATGGCATGGCGCCCGGCCATTCGCTGCACGCCGATCGCCAGCGTGACCGTCAGGATCGCTGGAAGACCTTCCGGAATCGCGGCCACCGAAAGGCCGACCACGGCCATGAACAGGTCGGAAAAGGTGTGGCTGCCCAGCCAGACGCCGAGACCGAGGATCAGCGCGGCGAGCACCAGCACGAAGCCGGTCAGCCAGCGGGCGAACTGGCCCATCTGCCGCGTCAGCGGGGTGACGACCGCATCGACCGCGCCCACCAGCGTGCTGATCCGGCCGATCTGGGTATCGACGCCCGTGGCCAGGACCACTCCCCGACCCTGGCCGGCCGTGACCAGTGTGCCGCTGAACGCCGAGTTGCTGCGATCGCCGAGCGCGGCGTGGGCGGCGACCGGATCGATGCCCTTGTCGACGGCCAGCGACTCGCCGGTCAGCACCGCTTCCTCGATGCGCAGGCCGCGTGCGGTGAACAGCCGGAGGTCGGCCGGGACCCGGTCGCCCGGCTCCAGTACGACGATATCGCCGGGTACGATCGCGCCGGCAGAAATGGTCTGGCGGCGGCCGTCGCGGAGCACCACGGCACGCGGCGCAAGCATGTCGCGGATCGCGGCCAGCGCCCGTTCGGCCTTGCCCTCCTGAAAGAAGCCGATGGTGGCGTTGACCAGCACCACCGCGCCGATCACCGCGGTGTCGATCCAGTGGCCGAGCAGGGCGGTCATCACCGCGGCGCCGAGCAGTACGTAGATCAGCAGATTGTCGAACTGGGCGAGAAAGCGCCGAATCGGCCCCGGCCTCGGTGGCTCGGGCAGGCGGTTGGCGCCGTGCGACGCCAGCCGGCGTGAGGCCTCTTCGGTGGTCAGGCCCTCGGCCGTGGAATCGACGGCATCGAGTGCCTGCTCGATGGACAGGGCGTGCCCGGGACGGGGGTCGGTCTGTGGTGGGTCTTCGCTCATCCTGGCAACCTCGATCTGCGTCGGGCCGGCGGCGTGATGCGTTGCGTGGTCGGCGCCGGTTCAGTCGATTCGTTTCCCCTCGGTGTCGATCGCCGGAAACTCCGCCCGCGGCGCGCCCGGTGCGCCGGTCAGCAATTCGACGGCGCGCTCGGCCGCGTCCTGGAACGGTTCGAGAACGACCTGCGCCCCGGCGGCCTGCAGGTTCAGGGTATCGTCGCGCGTGTGCGAGGTGACCGCGATGCGACCCCGGAATCCGGACTCCCGCGACAGCTGGATCAGGGTCTTGCGCGCGTCCTCGTGGCTCAGGCCCCCGGGATGGATCGGTACCGTGCAGACCAGCCAGCCGGCGCCGGTCAGCGGCAGGGTGGGCAGGAATTCCGGGTCGGTTGCATCGCCGTAGACGGCGTCCAGTCCCAGCTTGCGCCAGCGGCGGACGGCAAGCGGGTTGAAGTCGATGCCGAGGACGCGAAATCCTCGATCGCGGAGCTTCAGGCCGATCGCGGTACCGAACCGGCCCAGCCCGAACACCAGCACCTCGGGGCGCTCGCGCTCGCCTGCTTCGCCATCGACGGGTTCGCGCGGGGTGCCGGCCCGCTCGAAGATGCCGAGCACCGGCGCGAAGATCGCGTACAGGGAATGCGAGTAGGTGATCATGTAGGTCGAGATGGCAATGGTCACCAGGCCGACCAGCGTGACCAGGCCCAGCGCTTCGTCCTGCACGTGGCCGAGCGCGACGCCCATGGCGATGAAGATCAACGAGAACTCGCTGATCTGGGCGACGGTCAGGCCGGCCAGGAAGCCGGTGCGCTTGCGGTAGCCCATCGCGCCCATGATGGCCAGCACGATCAGCGGGTTGCCGATCAGCACGAACAGCGAGAACACGATCGCCGGGCCGACGGCCTGGCCGAGCAGCGACAGATCCAGCGTGGCCCCCAGCGCGATGAAGAAGAACAGCAGCAGGAAGTCGCGCAGCGGCGCGAGCCGGGCGGCGATGACTTCCCGGTACGGCGTCGAGGCCAGCGAGATGCCGGCCAGCAGACCGCCGACTTCTTTGCCCAGGCCGACGAGATCGCCGATCGCCGCGAAGATCGCGGCCTGCGCGATGGCGAAGATCACCAGCAGTTCGGGCGCTCGGGCGAGCCGTTCGGTGATCGGGTCGGCGAGGAACCGCACCCACAGCACGACCAGCGCGACCATGCCGAGCCCGGCCGCGGCCACGGTCAGGATCGGCCCCACCGCACCCTGGCCGCCGCTGCCGGCGCCGATGCCGATGGCCGACAGCACGATCATCGCCAGCACCACCACCAGATCCTGGACGATCAGGAAGCCGAGCGCGATCTGGCCGTGCAGCGCGTCGATCTCGCGCTTGTCCGACAGCAGCTTGACGATGATGATGGTCGAGGAGAACGTCAGTGCGATGGCCACGTAGATGCTGGTGACGTGACCCAGCCCCAGCGCCAGGCCGATCAGGTAGCCGAAGATCGAGGTGAACGCGACCTGGCCGAGCCCGGTCATCAGCGCCACCGCCCCGAGCGAGCGGATCAGCTTGACGTCGAGCTTGATCCCGACCAGGAACAGCAGGATCGCGATCCCGAGCTTGGCCAGCAGTTCGATCTGGTCGTTGGAGCGGACCACGTCGAAGCCCGACGGGCCGGCCAGCAGGCCCACGGCGATGAAGCCGACGATCAACGGCTGGCGCAGCAGCACGCCGATGAAGCCGACCACGGCGGCCAGCACCAGCAGCACGGCCACTTCGCCGAATGTCGACTGCAGAATGACTTCCATCAGACGGACGCTCCAGTAGCGCCTCAATGCGCCGTATCTGTCATCGTATACCTTGTGATCGATCGTTCGGGATCGCCGGTACCGCGATTGCGCGATCCGGATTTCCTATGGGCCCGCGTCGGGGAACGGTGTCGGGCCGCCGCCCGCCTGGCGTAGACTGGGCGATACCGCTTCGAAGGCCGAACGAGGGCGCGGACATGGGACTGCAGACGATCATGGTGGCCACCGACCTGTCGGAGCGATCCGACCGGGCGATGCGTCGGGCGACGCTGCTGGCGCGCGAGTTCGACGCCGGCCTGGTCCTCGTTCACGTCGTCGACGATGATCAACCGACGCGAATCGCCGAACGCGAGCAGGCGGCGGCCGACGAACTGCTGCGCGAGCAGGCGGCCACGCTGCGTGACCGCGACGGCGTGGCCTGCGACGTGCGGGTGGTGCTGGCCGATCCGTTCGTCGGCATCGTCGATTCGGTGCGGGCGCTGCAGCCCGACCTGCTGATCATCGGTCCGCATCGCCGCCAGGTCCTGCGCGACGTTTTCATCGGCACCACGGCGGAGCGGACGATCCATTCCGTGGACTGCCCGGTGCTGATGGCCAACGCGGCGCCGGTCGGCGGCTACCGCCACTTGCTGCTGACGACCGACCTGTCGGCGAGCTCCGGGCGCTCTCTTGTGCGGACGGCACGGTTGCGCGCCGGGTGGCACGCCCACGCTACGCTGCTGCACCTCTTCGAGCCGCCTCCGGAGTGGGGCCGCACGGACGAGGACCGACATCAGCCCGACGGACCGACCGAGACCGCGCGCACGGAGCTGCGGGCCTTTTTCGAGGGCCTGGAGGCCGGCAGCGCCGAACTCGAGATCCGCGCGGTTTCTTCGTCGCCGGCGCAGGGCATCCTGAACGCCGCGGATGAGCTCGAGGCCGATCTGATCATGGTCGGAACGCGCGGCGGCGGCGGGCTGGCGCGCTTCCTGATCGGCAGCGTCGCCGAGGAGATTCTCAGGCGTTCGAACCGGGACGTTCTGGCGGTGCCGCCGACCGACGCCGATCACTGAGCGGCCGCTCTAAAGAGAACGAACGAAGTCCAGCAGCGCTTCGCGGTCGGCGGGCGGCAACCCGGCGAAGGCGTCGCGCGCAGGCTCGGCCTCGCCGCCGTGCCAGAGTACGGCTTCTTCGAGCGTGGCTGCGCGGCCGTCGTGCAGGAATCCGCGGTTGGGCAGGGCGCGCTCGGCCAGGCCGACGCCCCAGAGCGGCGCGGTCCGCCATTCCCGCGCCTTCGGCGACGGTCCGTCGTCGGCCAGCGCCGGGCCCATGTCGTGCAGCATCAGGTCGGTGTAGGCCCAGATCCACTGGCGGTCCAGCTCCGGTCGTTCGTCCGGCAGCGTCTGCAACACCGGCACGTGGCACTGGGCGCAGCCGGTCATGCCGAACAGGTCCTGACCGCGGCGCGGCGCGCCTGGCCGCAGTTGTGGAACGCCGATTCCGCTGACGAAGTCGCTGAGCGCCTTCAGTTCGGCCTCGCTGATCTCGGCCGTGCATTCGCCGGTCGCGCAGTCGGATGCGCTGGTGATGCCCATGTCGTGCGCCAGAGCGGTCCGGACCTGTTCGGTCAGGTCGCTGTGCGCGTTCTTCCAGCCCAGCACGCCGACGGCGTTGCGGCCATCGGCCTGCTCGATCCATGTCTTGCGCCCGCTGATTCCGTCGCCGTTGTGATCTGCGGGATCGTCGAAGTACGCCAGCATGGCCGGATCGATGCGCTCCAGCAGCCCCCAGCCGAACAGCAGCGGGGCGGCGCGCAGCGTGACCGGAATCCGCGTGCCGTCGGCGTAGACGGCCTCGGCGTCGGGCGCACGTAGCGGCACGCGGATCCCCTCGGGATACGTGAACGGGTGGTCCGACCAGCTCACGTTGAGCGACGGCGCCGTGTCATCGGTTCTGAAGCGATGGATCTGCGGGCCCAGCCGGTCGCGGTCATCGGGATGCACCGGGCGGGCGATCAGTGGGGGCGTGATGCGCGCGGCGCGGTCAGCGTCGCGTGCCATTTCGATGTGGCAGCCGGCACAACTCTTGGCGTCGTAGCCGGGACCGGCCAGTGGCGCGCCGCCGCGCTGCGTGGCGAGCCAGTCGCGATAGAACAGCGTGCGGCCGAGCGGATTCTGATCCGGGTGGTCGGTCAAAGCAGGTCCGAGCCAGCCGGCCTCGGGGTCGACCGCAAGGGTCAGCGCGCTGCCGCCCGGCGCCAGTGGCCCGAACGGCCCGAGCACCATCGAGGCCTCGTTCGCCGAGGGGCTGCAGCCGCCCAGGTAAAGGGCGGCGAACAGCAGGGCGGTGCAGCGCCAGCGAACCACGGCGCGACCGTCAGTTCAGGCGGAACTCGCCGTTCATGACGCCCCAGTGACCCGGGAACGAGCAGAAGAAGGTATAGGAACCTTCCGGATCGAGATCGGCGACCGAGAACGTCACACTGGTCGTGTCGCCGCCGCCGATGACGTCGGTCGCGGCGATCACCCGGTCATCGTCCGGCGGCAGGTAGTCGCCCTCGATGCCGGCCGACATGCCCGCCATGCCGATGGCCTCGAACTCGTCGGTCGCGCTGAGTACCCAGTTGTGGCCCATCGCTTCCTTGGGCAGCACGCCGGTGTGGGTTAGCGTGACGGTGACCGACTCACAGCTTGCATCGACTTCCATCACGTCCTTGTCGAAGGCCAGGTTGTCACCGGCAGCAATCTCCAGTTCGCAGGCGGCGAAGGCGGCCGGGCTGACGAACGCGGCCGCGAGCGCGAGTGCGGCCAGGGGGCGTTGAATCTCGAGCATGATCGGACTCCTTGGTGCGGGGTTGGGTTTTTTGACTTTGCGAAGCATTATTATAACGATAACGGTTCGCAAATGGGAATAGATCGCAATTACACCTGCGTCGCCGGCGGCTCAGCCGAGCGTAGTCGTGACCGGTTCTGTTCCGGCGTGAAGGAATTGACCGGCCGGCCAGTTCATGCCTATACTGGCGACCGAACCGACCGCAAGGGGTCCGACATGGAAGCGACGCTGACGCCCGAGGCCACTGGCCGGAAGTCCCGCCTGCGGCCGCTGGGCTACTGGCTGATCTTCACCGTTCCGGCGCTGATGCCGTTGTCGTGGGGGCTGGTGCAGGCCACCGGCAGCTGGCTCTGGACCGCCTTGCCGCTGGTCTGGCTGTACGGCGTGCTGCCGCTGAGCGACTGGCTGATCGGCCGTGACCGGGCCCCGCCCGTCGAGGCGCAGGACACCTGGGTGAACCGCCGCCTCATCCCGTGGCTGTGCCTGCCGGTGCACCTGGCGACGATTTTCGCTTCGCTCTGGCTGCTGCCGCAGATGCCGCTGTGGGCCGCTGCGCTCTGGGTGGCCTCGTTGGGCTACGTGGGCGGAGTGATGGCAATCAACGTCGGCCACGAACTGATCCACCGGAAGTCGAAGCTCGACCGCACCGTCGGCGGCCTGCTGTTGTCGAGCGTTAACTACGCCAGCTTCAAGATCGAACACGTCCGTGGCCACCATGTCTGGGTCGCCACCGAGCACGATCCGTCGTCGGCCAAGCGAGGCCAGACGCCATACACCTTCGTCCCGCGGGCGCTGGTCAAGAACACCGTCAACGGCTGGCGGCTCGAGTCCGAGCGCCTGGACCGCTTGGGACTGCCGTGGTGGAAGCACGAAATGCTCGGCTGGACCGCCGTCGTCGCCGGCTTGGCCGTCGCGGCCTGGTTCGTCGCCGGCTGGATCGGCGTGCTGGGCTTCTTCATCCAGGGCCTGGTCGCCGCCGCCGTACTGGAAGTCATCAACTTCATCGAGCACTACGGCCTGGAGCGCAAGCCGCTGGGCAACGGCCGCTACGAGCGCCCGACCCCGCAGCACTCCTGGAACTCCGATTTCTGGCTGAGCAACGGCCTGCTGCTCCAGCTCCAGCGCCACTCCGACCACCACGCCTACCCGAGCCGTCCCTACACCCAGCTCCGCAGCTGGCCCGACGCTCCGCAGCTCCCGCTGGGCTACTCGGCGATGCTCCCGATCGCGCTGCTGCCGCCTCTCTACCGGCGCCTCATCCACCCCCGCTTGGATGCTGCGGAGGCCTCAGCCCGCGCATCCACGCCGCTTTGATCGGTCACGCGTCCTCGACGTGCGTCTCAGCACGCCTGCGGAGCGCTCGGTCTCAAATCGCCGCGGCTACGCAACCTGAGACCTCCTCGCCAGTGCTCCGGACTGAACCTAATGAGACCCTCGATTTCGCCGTCGATTGGTTGACAAGCCTGCAAATATTGAGATAATGCACGGCTTGCAACGCGCCCGTAGCTCAGCTGGATAGAGTACCTGGCTACGAACCAGGCGGTCGGAG
>CAZJSH010000062.1:0-16997 GCA_964548715.1 uncultured Halomonas sp.
CATCTTCGGATCGACCATGATCATCCGGACCTGGTCGGGCTTGGCCTTGTAAATCAGGCTGAGAATCATCGAGTTGACGGCCACCGACTTGCCGGAGCCGGTGGTGCCGGCCACCAGCAGGTGCGGCATGCGGGCGATGTCGGCGACCATCGGCTTGCCGGAAATGCTCTTGCCCAGCCCCAGTGTCAGCGCCGAACCCGACTTCTCGTAGGGCTCGGAGGCCAGGATTTCGCGCAGGTAGACGATCTCGCGCTTGCTGTTGGGAATCTCCAGCCCGATCACGCTCTTGCCCGGGATCACGTCGACGACACGCACCGAGATCACGCTCAGGCCACGCGCCAGGTCCTTGGACAGATTGGCGATCTGCGCGCCCTTCACCCCCGGCGCCGGCTGCAGTTCGAACCGCGTGATCACAGGCCCCGGATGCACGGCCACGACCTCGACCTCGATGCCGAAATCGGACAGCTTCAGCTCGACCTGGCGACTCATCGCCTTCAGGGTGTCGGTCGAATAGCCCGCTTCCTGCTCGGGCGGCTCGTCGAGCAGGTCCAGCGGCGGCAGGCTGCCGGCCGGGAGGTTCTTGAACAACGAGCGCTGGGCCAGCTTGGCCTTGGTCTTCTCGGCCGGCTTGGCCTCGACGCGCGGTTCGATCCGGACTTCGGGGCGCTTCTTGCGCTTGACGGTATCGCGCTTGCGCACTTCTTCTCGCTCGGCACGCGCGCGCCGCCCGGCCATCCAGTCGCGCGCGTCACCCGCTTTCTCGATCGCCCAGGCCACCGCCGCGATCGCGTATGCACCGGTCCGGTCGATGACCGTGATCCAGGACAACCCCGTAAACAGCGTGATGCCCGCCAGCAGGATGGCGAGGTTGATCAACGAGGCCCCGGTGAAGCCCATCGCGGCGACCATCGGGTCGGCCAACAGGCTGCCGATGATGCCGCCGGTATGGTCCAGCGAACCGCGCGGCTGCATCTCGAACAGGATGCAGCCCGACAGCAGGATCAACACCAGCCCACCGAGGCGCACGCTCCACTCGGGCCAGCCGACCGGCTCGCTGCGCTCCGACAGCAGCCGGAATGCCGCGGCGCCCATCAGGAACGGAAGCAGCCAGGCCATGTATCCCATGACCACGAGAAAGAAATCCGAAATCCAGGCGCCGAAGCGACCGCCCAGATTGCTGACGACTTCCCCGCCGGAACGGGAGAAGCCCGGATCACGCGCGTCGTGGGTCATCAGCGTCAACAGCAGGTAGGCGGAAACGACCAGGACGAGCAGGAACAGCGCCTCGAACAGTCGGCGTTCGAGCGCGGCCCGATCGGTCGGAGCGGGACCGGAACCGCGGCGCGCGGCACGGCTGGACGTTGAACTGGCTTTGCGGGTGCTTCGGGCCAAGCGAGAATTCCTTGAAGGATTCGCGTCTAATGCATGATTTCAGAAAAGAAAAATTCTGTCCACGCCCGCGTCGGGCCTCGGGTCGGCCACAATCGACCTTCACAGACCCACGCCGGAATGGCGGACGGTGCGGTAGTCTCTTCTTTCGAACGCTTGGATCGACGACCGCGGGCCGCGAGGTAGCGGTCTTCGGAGCGCCCCGATCACCATCTACAGACCACTTCGGAGAAGTATACATGGCCGATTCCCGCCATTTCCGGCTGCTGATTCTCGGCTCCGGGCCGGCTGGCTACACCGCCGCCGTCTATGCCGCACGCGCCAACCTGAAACCGGCCATCGTGACCGGCATCCAGCAGGGCGGCCAGTTGATGACCACCACCGAGGTCGAGAACTGGCCCGGCGGCGTGGCCGAGCTGCAGGGACCTCAACTCATGCAGGACATGCTCGCTCACGCCGAACGCTTCGAGACCGAGATCGTACTGGACCAGATTCACACCGCTGATGTCGGCCAACGACCGTTCCGTTTGACCGGCGACAGCGGCGAGTACACCTGCGATGCGTTGATCATCGCGACCGGTGCATCAGCACGCTATCTCGGCCTCGATTCCGAGCAGCGTTTCCTCGGCCGCGGCGTGTCGGCCTGCGCCACCTGCGACGGCTTCTTCTACCGCGACAAACCGGTCACGGTCGTCGGCGGCGGCAATACCGCGGCCGAGGAGGCGCTGTACCTGGCCAACATCGCCAGCAAGGTCACCCTGGTCCACCGCCGCGACCGACTACGGGCCGAAAAGATCCTGCAGGACCGGCTGTTCGAGCGCGAGAAGGAAGGCAAGCTCGAGTTCGCCTGGGATCACGTCGTCGACGAGGTCCTCGGCAACGACGACGGCGTCACTGGCGTGAGGATCGAGCACGTGGACTCCGGTGAGGAGCGCAACATTCCGGCCGACGCGATGTTCGTCGCGATCGGCCACGACCCGAATACCGGCATCTTTGCCGGCCAGCTCGATATGGAAGGAGGCTACATCAGGATCAAGAGCGGCCTGGAGGGCATGGCGACGGCCACCAGCGTCCCGGGGGTGTTCGCCGCCGGCGACGTCGCCGACCACGTCTACCGCCAGGCCATCACCTCGGCCGGCTTCGGTTGCATGGCCGCGCTGGATGCCGAAAAGTTCCTCGACCAGCCCTGAGCGGGGCGACCTCGGCCGACTGGATCCGGCGCGCTGGAATGCGCTGAACCGTGGCGAGAACCCCTTCACCGATGCGCGCTTCCTGCGGGCGGCGGCCACGGCCGGCTGCGTCGAAGGAGCCACCGGCTGGCACTGGGCCGGGCTGGCGGCGCCGGGCTGGATCAAGCTGCACTCGCACGGCGAGTTCGTGTTCGACTTCGCCTGGGCCGATGCGGCGCAGCGCAACGGCCTGCCCTGGTACCCGAAGCTACTGCTCGCCGCCCCATTCACCCCGGTCACGGGCCCGCGGCTGTTCGGCGGCGACGCCGACGCCCGGGCCGCGGCCCTGGAGGGTCTCGAGCAGCGCCTCGAAGACGACGGCCTGCCGGCCGCGTCGATCAATTTCGGTGACGACTCCGACGCCGAAGTGCTCGACGATTCCCGCTGGCTGAGCCGCTTCGGCTGGCAATACCACTGGCACAACCGCGACTGGCGCGACTTCGACGACTTCCTCGCCGCGTTGCGCGCCAAGCCGCGCAAGAACATCCGCCAGGAGCGCCGCCGGGCCAACGATGGCTGGAGCTACCGCTGGCTGGACGGCGAGACGATCACCGGCGACGAACTGGTCACGGTCGCCGATTGCTACCGCACCACCCACCTGCTCTACGGCAACCGGCCCAGCCTGAACGCCGCCTTCTTCCGGGCCGCCGCACGCGACTTCGGCGGCCGATTCCTTGTCTGCATGGCAACCCGCGACGACGAGGACCGCGCCTGCTCGGTGTTCTGGCGTTCCCCGACCCGGCTCTACGGCCGCTACTGGGGCGCGCTGGAGGAAACCCGCGACGTCCACTTCGAGTGCTGTTACTACCGCGGCATCGAGTACTGCATCGAGCACGGTCTGCAGGTGTTCGAGCCCGGCGCCCAGGGCGAGCACAAGATACGACGCGGTTTCGTGCCGGTCCGGACCCGTTCCTGGCACTGGATCGAGCACCCGGGGCTGCGCGACGGCATCCGCCACTGGTTGGGCATGGAGGCCCGGGCGCTCGACGAGCACCGCCGCCAACTCGATGAACTGATCCCGTTCCGGGACGCGGAGGCGCCGGCATGAGCGGCGCGCCGTTCGCCGTGCCGGTGCTGGGCTCCGCGCCGGTCTTTCCGGATCCCGGCGCCGGGCGCCACCCCGATGGCCTGATCGCGGTTGGCGGCGACCTGTCGCGAGAGCGGCTGCTAGCCGGCTATCGCGAGGGCATCTTCCCGTGGTACGAGCCCGGCGGACCGATCCTCTGGTGGTCGCCGGACCCGCGCGCCGTTCTGATCCCCGACGCGGTGCACGTGCCGCGACGGCTGGAGCGGACGATCCGCCAGGCTCGCTTCGAGACCACGCTGAACCAGGACTTCGACGCCGTGATCCGGGCCTGCGCGGAGACGCGCCAGTACGCCGAGGGCACCTGGATTACCGACGACATGCAGGCCGCGTACAACGAACTGCACCGGTACGGCGATGCCCACAGCCTGGAGGTCCGCCTCGACGGCGTCCTTGTCGGCGGGGTCTACGGCGTTGCGGTGGGCCGGGTCTTCTTCGCCGAGAGCAAGTTCCACCACGAGCGCGACGCCTCGAAGGTGGCGCTGATCGAATTGATGCGACGGCTGGAGCAGGCCGGGTTCCTGTTCTGCGACTGCCAGCTCTGGAACCCCCATCTGGAGCAATTCAACCTCAGGCTTATCGACCGGCCGGACTTCCTGCGGCTGGTCCGACACGCCACCCGCGAACCGGCCGCGACGCTCTAGTGGGCCATGCGGCAAGTCAGGTAGCATTCAGCCGTCGCACAAGTGCCGCCCACAGCGCTTGTGGGGCGGCCCTCCGGGAGCCAGTGTGCCGGCGCGACCCGGCGTTGCGTTTCTTGGAAAGGCAACAACCATTCGCTGCGAAACGCGCCTTGATTCGCACTGGCACAGTGGCTCTGAGTGTTCCCTGACTAGCCGCATGGCCCACTAGCCCTGACGGCTCAGAGCCGCTCGGCCGCGAAGGTATCGCAGCGCGCCGGATCGCCGCTGTCGAAGCCCCGCCGGAACCACTGCACCCGCTGCTCGGCCGTGCCGTGCGTGAACGAGTCCGGCACCACCGTGCCGCGCGATTGCCGCTGCAGGTGGTCATCGCCGATCGCGCTGGCGGTGTTCAGCGCCTCCTCGATGTCGCCGGGCTCCAGCCACCGGTGACGCTGCTGCGCCCGGTGACCCCAGACCCCGGCGTAGCAATCGGCCTGCAGCTCCTGGCGCACCAGCAGCCCGTCTGCGCCTTCGACATCCTGGCCGCGCTGGCGAGCCCGGTGGACGACATCGGTGGTCCCGGTCACGGTCTGGACGTGGTGGCCGACCTCGTGGGCGATGACGTAGGCCTCGGCGAAATCCCCGCCGCCGCCGAGTCGACGTTCCATCTGCTCGAAGAACGACGTATCGATGTAGACCTGCTGGTCGGCCGGGCAGTAGAACGGACCCATCGCGCTGCTTGCCCGCCCGCACGCCGACTGGACGACGCCACTGAACAGGACCAGCGTCGGGGCGGGATAGCGCGCGCCGCGCTGCGCGAACAATTCGCTCCAGACATCCTCGGTTTCGCCCAGGATGGCCTCGATGAAGGCCAGCGACTCGGGGTCCGGCGGATTCGCCGGCGCGCTCGGCGCGCTGGGCGCCTGCGAGTCCAGTTGCTGGATCAGCCCGAGCAGCTCCACCGGACTCTTGCCGAGCAGCAGACCGATCACGACGACGATGCCGATACCGACCAGCCCCAATCCACCGCCGGCCGCGACCCGGCGCCCTCGACGGTCCTCGACATTGCGGCTCCGCCGCGCGCGCTCCCACTTCATGGCCGACTCCGGTCCTCGATCGTTGCCAGCAGTGTAGGCTCTCGGACGCCGCTACTCCAGCGGCGGGCGCAGCC
The DNA here is from genome assembly GCA_964548715.1 of uncultured Halomonas sp. GTDB lineage: Bacteria > Pseudomonadota > Gammaproteobacteria > Xanthomonadales > Wenzhouxiangellaceae. Next base: position 5,497 of record CAZJSH010000062.1, read on the forward strand.
ACTGGTAGGCGTACCAGTACCAGTCACCGCTACCGTCGGCGGCCGGCGCGGTGCAGTTGATCTTGTTGCGGCCCGGACGGTCGAGCCCGCGCAGCGTCACGCGGACGATCCGATCGGAGGCGTCCATCGGCCGATGCAGCTCCAGCGCATCGCCGCCGGACGAATAGCAGGCCAGCGCGTCGATCCGGTAGTCGCCGTCGTCGAGCACCAGCGTCGCCGTGTCGAGCGGCTCGGCGCGAACGCCGTCACCGGCCGGGTGCGTTCGGACCTCGCGCACGGGCAGCGGTCGCGCGCGGACCGCCCGCTCGAGACGATCGAGCCCATCGAAACCGACCGCCAGCGGAAACCGGGGCACCGCCAGGAAATCGCTGCCGGGACCGACCGCACCGGAGCGCTGGACCAGCGCGAACGCGTGCACGCGCCCTACCCGCTCGGCCAGCGCGGCGCTGTCCTCGCCATAGGGATACGCGAAGGCCCGTGGGACCTGACCGGTTTCCTCCTCGATCCTCGACGCGGCTCGCGCCAGATCAGCGTCGATGCGCCTGCGCCAGTCGGCCTTTGACTCGCCATCGCGGCGGGCCGGCATGTGCGCATGCGTCGCCGAGTGGCTGCCCAGCGAACCGCCCCGGGCTTGGAGCGCGCGCAACTGGTCCCAGCTCATCACCGGCCCTTCGCCTGCATCGACGGCGTCGGTATTGACGAACACCGTGAACGGCCAACCGCGTTCGGCCAGCATCGGCGCGGCGATGTCGTGGACCGATGCCCAGGCATCGTCGAAGGTAATCGCGACGGCACGGTCCGGAACCGGCCGACCGGCCTCCAGGCGACCCACCAGCTCGTCGAGCGCCAGCACCCGGTAGTCGTTCGCTGCCAGCCAGTCCAGGTGATCGGCGAAGCGGTGCGGGCGCACGCTGGTCGATGCCGGCGTGTCTTCGGCGACATGGTGATAGAGCAGAACCACCGCGTGACCGGCATTGTTCTGGGTTCCCACGGCCGGCGCTCCGATCATGGTCCCGATGAGAAGCAGGAAGAACACGATTCGAATCATGTGTCGGCGCCTCCGGGGTTCAGGGCTGCGTCGATCAACGTCCGGTTGGTCCGGATACCGGAGCGGATCTCGTCGACATAGGCCTCGCGCCGCTCCGAATACCGCAACAGGCCGTTGACGAGGTCGAGCGCGCGCGGCGTCTCGCCGGCCGCGCGGGCCGCGGCGCGCCGCTGTCGGAACGGCCGATACGGTGGGTGCGTATTCAGATTGTGCAGGTAGCGCTCGACCGACTGCCGCGGCGATTCGAACGCGGCCACTTCGTGCCGCGCACCCTCGGTCCGGTCCCGCGGCACCAGGCCGCAGCCGGCCTCATAGCACCAGTGCCCGAACAGGTTATTGGCCTGGCGCGCGAACCGGGATCGACCCCAGCCAGACTCGACCGCGGCCTGAACGAGCGCCAGCTCCGGCGGGACGATATCGATGCGCGGTTTCAACAGCGCGACCGTCTCGGCCGGGCTGCGGTCGGGATCGGGTTCCAGTTCGTAGTCGACAGCCCGCTGGCGGAGCCAGCGTCGGTCCCGGAATCCGGCGGGCCGACCGTCCTCGAGTCGGGCTTCCAGCGCCAGCAGACGCTGCCGCTCGGCCAGTACTTCGGCGTTGACCTGGCGGATTCTCGGCGCGAGGTAGTCGAAGAACGCCTGCTTGCGGACCTCGACCGGCCCGTCGCGTTCGAAATCAGGCAGCGGTTCGACATGCGTATTGATCCACCACCCACCGACCAGCAGCAACACGCTGCCGATCAGCAACAGCACCTGTCCCAGGTGCAGCGGCCCGAATCGATCCGGCTCGGGTCGGTCGGTCCCGGTTGCCATCAAGCGCCGCTGGCCGCCACGCCCAGGGCATCCAGCGTGTCGGGGTCGGGATAGCCGTCGGCGATTCGGCCCTGGGCGTCCTGCCAGTCGCGTAGGGCGGCGCGCGTGGCCGGCCCCATCAGGCCATCCGGCTCGCCGGGGTCGTGACCCAGCTCGATCAGCCGTTGTTGCAGCGCGAGGATGGTTCCACGCGCAGGGGCCCGATCGATCGCCGGCAGGCCGGCGGCCAGCGGACCCGCGCCGACGATTCGGTCGGCCAGGTGTCCGACCGATAGCGCATACGACTGCGAACGGTTCCAGGCAACGATCACCTCGAAGTTGGGGTAGACCAGGAAAGCCGGACCGCGATGCCCCATCGGCACCAGCACCGAGCCTTCGAGGTCGAGGTCGGGGACGAGTTCGCCGGCGGTGGTCCGAACGCCGAGCGCGCGCCATAACGACAGCGGGTAACGCTGATCGAGCCCGGTCCGGGCATACGGAAAGTCGTCGGGCAGACGGACCTCGCGGCCCCAGCGCTCGCCGGGCTGCCAGCCCAGACCGGCCAGGTAGTTGGCGGCCGAGGCCATCGCGTCGGGAATGCTGCGCCAGAGATCGATCCGGCCGTCGTCATCGCCGTCGACGGCATGTTCTCGCCAGGTCGAAGGCATGAACTGGGTATGCCCCATCGCGCCGGCCCAGGAGCCGCGCATGGTGTCGGGATCGAGTCGTTCGGTGTCGACCAGTCCGAGTGCCGTCATCAACTGCTCGGTGAAGAACGAGGAGCGTCGATCATCACAGGCCAGCGTGGCCAGTACGTCGAGCGTCGGCATCCCGCCGAGGAACCCGCCGTAGTTTGTCTCCAGGCCCCAGAAGGCCACCAGGTATCGTCCCGGCACGCCGTACTCCGCCAGCAGTCGAGCCCATAGCTCGGGATAGCTGGCGAGCATCAGGCGACCGGTGTTGATCCGCGCGGCGCTGACCCGCGCCCGCAGGTAAGCCGCGAACGACTGCCGGAATTCGGGCTGGGCACGATCGAGCTCGATGACTCTTGGCTGGAACTCCACCGGCATCAGCGCTTCGTCCACGATCCGCGCCGGGATGCCTCGAGACCGAGCCTCGTCCGCGAGCGCCGCGCGGCAGGCTGCGAAACCGGTGGCCGCCGATTCAACGCCTTCCTGCTGCGCAAATCCGGCCGGAACCACGAGCAGGAGCATCAGAACCCCGATCAGCGACTGGTGCATGTCCACATGTGCCTTCGTTCTGGTTTGGGTGAGGAAATCCGACCCGAATTCAGCGGATTCGTTCCGATCGCATCAGTCCAGTGATTCGATGAACGCGTCGGCCTCCGCGATCGATGCGTTCATTGCCTCGATCAGCGCCTCGGTGTCGTCTTCGATACCGTCCAGCTCGGATCGCAACGCGGAGATCGCGCGGGCATTCAGGTTGTGCTTGAGGAACAGCACCTGGTCCTCGAAGGCCTGCAGGACCGGGTCCATAGTGACTTCGGCCCGCTCCATCGCCTCGATCATGCGCTCGTAGCGCGCCTCGGTGTCGCGCTTGAGCCCGGCCGATCGGGCGCGCAGATCGGACGATTCGTAGGCGTCGAGCTCCGCCTCCCACTCCTCGAACAGGTCGTCGGCGACATCGCGGATGGAATCGATCCGATCGCGGACCCGCTCGGCGTCGTCGACGCTGCGCCGGTATTCGCGGTCGAGCCGATCGTAGAGTTCCTCCAGCTCGCCGCCATCGAACGCGACCGTGGCCCGGAACTGCTCCAGCGCGGAAGCGAACTGCTCGCGGGCTTCATCCTGCGCATCGCGCGCCGACTCGACCCGATCGGAGAGGATGTCGCGCTTCTCGATGCCGAAGGTTTCCAGCGTACGGTACTTGGCCGCCTGACAGCCGCCCAGGGCGACGGTCGCGGCCACGAGCAATGCAGACAGCGCCGAACGGAAGAAGGCGTTCGCATGCGAATTCATGAATCGGGCTCCGAAGTATCGACAGGCATCCAGTGTACCCGCGCGGATCGGCGGCGGCGCTGTTACCCTGCCGCAGCACCCGAGCGAGACGCTGGACCGACCGACATGCAACGCCTCGACGACCTGATCGACGCCGCCGCCGCCGAAGCCCGGCCCCACGCCGAACGGGGCCGCGTGGCCGACTACATTCCGATGCTGGCCCGGATCGACCCGGCCCGGTTCGGCCTGGCCATGGTCGCGCTCGACGGCCAGGAATACGCCACCGGCGACGCCGACGTCCGTTTCCCGATCCAGAGCATTTCAAAACTGTTCGCGCTGGTACTGGCGATGCAGCGGCTGGGCAGCGAGCGCGGCGTCAGCAAGGAGATCTGGGCCCGGGTCGGCCGCGAGCCTTCCGGTGACCCGTTCAATTCACTGGTCCAGCTCGAACACGAGCGCGGCATTCCGCGTAATCCGATGATCAATGCCGGCGCGCTGGTCATCGCCGACCTGCTGCTGGAGCACTGCCACGACCCGATCGAATCACTGCTCGAGCTCCTGGCCGAGCTCACCGGCGAGCCGGTGGCGATCGACGAGGAGGTCGCGGCCGCCGAAGAAGCCACCTCGCAGCGCAACCGGGCCATGGGCAACCTGATGGCCGCGTTCGGCAACCTGACCCATCCGCTCGATGACGTGCTGGACGTGTACAACCGCCAGTGCGCGATCACCATGACCGCCCGCCAACTCGCGCGCGCCTCGCGCTTCCTGGCCGACGACGGCATCGATCCGGCCAGCGGGCGGGAAATCCTGTCCGGCCCCCTGGCGCGGCGGGTGATGGCGGTGATGCTGACCTGCGGTACCTACGACGCGGCCGGCGACTTCGCGTTTTCCGTCGGGCTGCCTTGCAAGAGCGGCGTGGCCGGCGGCATTCTCGCCGTCGCACCCGACCACTCCGGTATCTGCGTGTGGTCGCCGCCGCTGGACGCTGCGGGCAATTCCGTCGCGGGGCGGGTGGCGCTGCACGAACTTACCGAACGACTCGGACTGTCGATCTTCTGAACCGGTCGGGACTTCCGACCCATTGACCCGTCTCGCGCCAGCGGCGATGCTGGCGATACCGTATCGCCGGAAATCGCCGTGTACCGTCCACTGCACCTGTTCCGGGTCGCCCGTCGCGGCCTCGCCGACATGCTGCCGGCCCTGCGCCATGCCTTCAACGACCGGCGCGACGACGACCGCCTCGACCGAGTGTTCGGTCCCCGTCCCCGCGCCGCCATCGCGGTCGGCACCCTGGTCGGGCTGCTGGTCGGCAACGCGCTGCAATCCGCGTTTTCAGACTATCCGCTGTTCGAATTCATTCATGTCACTGCGGTTCTGTTCGGCGTGGCGTATGCCTTGCTGTACCGGCGCTACCTGTTCGCAGACCCGGTCGCCGACGAGCACGATTTCCCCTGGCTGGCCGCCGCCCTGATCCCGCCCGCCGCCGCCATGGTCCTGCTGGAGTTCGTGCGCCGAACGCTCGGAGGCGTCGAGGCCGTCGCCGGCGGCCCCCTGTGGACCTCGATCGGACCGTTGCTGCATGCCGTCGCCGACTCGCTGGCCGTGGCCGCAGGCCTGACCATCGCCGTGGCCGCGCTCTGCTACAGCCGCGCCTGGGGCGAGGCCATCCGGACGCTGATCCGGCGCCTGATCGTCTTCAAGATCGTGGTCTGGGTGATGGTGCTGTTGTTCGTGGAAATCGGCTTCATCGGTCCGATTCTCGAGCGCCTGATCGAGGGCCTGCTGCGGATCGACGTTCCCGACTGGCTCGGCGACTTCGTCGATGAACTGACCTATGCCGCACTGATGAGCACGATCTATCTGGCCATCATCGGCGGCACATGGACCGCTGCGCGGCGTAGTTTCGGCGCGCTGCTGCGCGACGGCGAGGTCGATATCGTCGGCACACTGGCTGCGATGGCCGAACACCCGGAAAAACGCCGGAAACGATTGCGCAAGGAGCGAGTCCGCGCCGGCGGAACCGGCCCGGCCGGCGACGAGCCCCCGCCCCGGGACTGAGCGGCCTGTGCCCGGGTCCGTCGGCCCGGGTCCGCCGAGGTGCGCAGGGACTACTGCGCGGTGTAGCCGCCGTCGATGACCAGTTCGCTGCCGGTGACGAACTTCGATTCGTCCGAAGCCAGGTAGACCACGCCCCAGGCAATGTCATCGGGCTCGCCGACGTGCTGCATCGGGTGCTTGGAATCCAGCAGCTTGCGGAATGCATCGACGCCTTCCGGATACTGCTTGCCGAGATCCTCGACCAGCGGCGTCCAGATGTAGGCCGGATGAACGGAATTCACGCGGATGTTCTCGGTCGCATAGAACAGCGCGTCGTTCTTGCTCATCAATCGAACCGCGCCCTTCGATGCGTGGTACGGCGGCAGGTCGGCCGCACCGATCAGGCCGTAGATCGACGACAGGTTGATGATGCTGCCGCTGCCGGACCTGCGCATGTGCGGAATCGCGTGCTTGGTGCACAGGAACACGCCGGTGACGTTGACGTCGAACAGGTGCTCCCACTCCTCGCGGGTCACCTCGTCGGTCGGCTTGTTGACCCCGGCGATCCCGGCGTTGTTGACCAGGACGTGCAGCCCGCCGAAGCGTTCGGCGACCTCGGCGAAGCACGATTTGACGGCGTCCTCGTCGGTGGTATCGACGTGCCAGAAGGCTGCGCGACCGCCCGCGGCCTCGATCGTCCGGACCGCCTCTTCACCCGCAGCGTCGTCGATATCGAGCACGGCGACGGCCGCGCCTTCCTCGGCCAGCCGGATCGCCGACGCACGCCCAATGCCCAGACCGCCGCCGGTGACGACGGCTGCTTTTCCCTGTACACGGTTCATGACTGCCTCCATCGAGTCGATTGGCCTTCAGCCTATGCACTTCGAACAGCGCATCGCTTGACCGGCATCAAACGCGGCGAAGGCGCTCAGACCTCGGGGTTCTCGCTGACCTGCCCGGCCGCAATCCCGATCTCGACGAGAAGACTCACCAGGCCGGCGGTGATCAGCAGCATGGCGGTCATGAACAGGCCGGCGACCCAGCGTCCGATCGGCACCGCGGTCAGTTCGCCGATGAACAGGGCGACGACGACCAGGCATACGAGCACCGCGCTGGCCACGCACAGGCGGATCGAGGCATTCACCCAGCGAGTGCGGCGACGCAGGCGGGCCGTTTCCGCGTCAAGCGCATCGACCGAGGCAGCCGAAGCGCCCGCGAGCAGGCCCGCATCGACGGCGCGTTTGCGATCGATGATCCGGCCGAGCCGAACCGACAGCATGTTCAAGAAACCGCCGATCGCGACCAGCAGGAAGACCGGGGTCAGCGAGGCCTGGATCACGGCGGCCACGGCGTCGATGGAGGGATCGAAGTTCATGGGGCACTCGGTCGTCGACGGGCAGGAAGCGCGACGTTTCGGGAATATTTACGGCGTCCGGTTAAGGTCAGAAAGAATTCAACGCAGCGAGGACGCATGAGCCAACAACCGCTCACGATTGCATCTCCTATTTTCAACGCACTGGCCGAACGCAGCTTCGATTCGGTCATGGTCACGCGTGTGAACGATACCGACAATGCATCGGAAATCGTGTTCGTCAACCAGGCCTTCAGCGAATTGACCGGCTACGGACGCGACGAAGTCCTTGGCCACACGCCCGGATTCCTGCAGGGCGAAGATACCGACCCGGACGTCCTGGACCGGCTGGAGAAGGACCTTGCCGCCGATCGTCCGTTCCACGGCAAGGCGGCCAATTACCGCAAGGACGGAAGCCGTTTCATCATGGAATGGACGGTGCAACGCGTCGCCGAAGTCGGCGGCGAAACCTACTACGTGGCCGTTCAACGCGAAGCCGGAACCGCCGACTGAGCGACCGGCCGGCCAGATCGGGCCATCCCCTCTGCCCTTCTACCGCGGTCATTCACCGGATTCGCGCGTCGGGTCGTTGCGGCCGTACTGGTCGTGACTCGACACCCAGTCGAGCGAGGAGATCGCCGCGGCCAGCGAAATTTCTCCGGCCAGCACCGTCCCGGCGATGATTTCGGCCAGCTTCAGTACCTTGCCCGGACCGGCGCAGCCCATCATGCGCAGGCATTCGTTCTGCGTCGGCAGTCCCGTCCCTCCGCCGATCGTGGCGACGATCAGCGACGGCAGGGTGATCGAGATGTACAGATCGCGCTCCGGCGTCAGCTCGGTGTAGAGGATGCCGGCCGACGATTCGGCCACGTTGGCCACGTCCTGGCCCGTCGCGATGAAAATGGCGGTGATCGCATTGGCCGCGTGACAGCCGTTGTTGTTGGCGCCGGCCAGCATGCTGCCGATGTTGGCGACACGCGCGTGGTGCGCCAGCATTTCGGTGTCGGCGTCCATCACGTCACGAAGCACATCGCGCTTGACGGTGCACTCCGCGACCACGCGCTTTCCGCGAGTTCGCATGCTGTTGATCTGGGATGCCTTCTTGTCGGTGGCGAAATTCGATTCGAGGAAGAAATTGCGGACCTCGAACTCGGCGGCCTGCTGGAGAATCCAGTTACAGGCCGCGAAGGTGGCCTTGCCGACCATGTTCATGCCGGCCGCGTCACCGGTCGTGTAGTTGAATCGAGTGAACACGAACCGCGACACCAGGTAGTAGTCGATGTGCTTGAGGGTCACGAAGCGATCGGACTCGGTGCAGACCGCGCGGATCTCGTCCATGCGGGCAACCAGCCAGTCGGCGAAACGCCGCGCGGTCGCTGCGTCCTCGAATTCGAAAACCGGCGCACGCTGCATGTTGTCGCCGATCACCGTGCACTTCACCCCGCCGGACCCGGCGATCACCTTCATGCCCCGGTTGTACGAGGCCACCAGCGTGCCTTCGGTCGTGGCCAGCGGCACGTAATGGGCACCGTCGGCGTGCTGGCCCTGAACGTGGAGCGGACCGGCCACGCCGAGCGGAATCTGTGCCGCACCGATGAAATGCTCGATGTTGCCGCGGCAGACATAGGGATCGAAGGATTCCTTCGCGACGTGCTCCAGCGAACTGTCGGTATGGTCGCGAACGAAGCGTCGGCGGGCCTGGATCACATCGGTCGCGTAATCGTCCTCCGTCGAACGTGGAATGGCGTCGGCTGCCTGCTCGCCGGTGTTCAGGGCGTCCCGCACCATGAAGGCCAGCGTACCGAACGGCTCGGCGGTGAACTCAAGCGCGATCTCGTGATCGCCGCCCTCCAGGGCCGGGCGATCCAGCATCAGGGTCAGCAAGGTGCCAAGCGCGAAGTCGATCGGCGAATCCTCGGACAGCCGTTCGAGCGCGAACGGCTCGCCACCGTCCACCGAAACCCGGACGGCGGCCGGATCCATCGGTTGGCCATCGATCGCGATGCGGTCGATGCGCTGCAGCGTTGCCGGCGCCAGGCGATTCTTGACCGCAAGCCGAACGCCACCAGCCTGGTTGCGCAGGCTCCCGCGGTTGTAGGTCTTCTTCAGCAGCGCCTTGGGAATGAAGCGCATGATTCTTCTCCGAGTCGTCTACCCGTGTCGAAGCATGGCAGGGATTCGGCCTCCGTGCATGATCTGGATCAATCCGGCATCGGAAGCAGGGCGGCCGGCGCACCGACTCATTCGTCGACCGGCGGCGTCGGCAGCACCATCAGCTCGTGGACATCGACGTGCGCGGGCTGGGTCAGCGCATAGAGCACCGTTCTCGCCACATCCTCGGGCTTCAGCGCATCGGGCTTGGGTTCGTCGAAGAACGGCGTATCGACCATCCCGGGCTCGATCAGCGTGACCCGGACACCGGTGCCCCGCAGTTCCTCGCGCAGGCCGTAGCCGATGGCCGACACCGCCCACTTGGTGGCCGAGTAGAACGACCCGGTCAGCGTTCGGCGCCCCGCCACCGAGCCGGTGAGCAGCACGTGGCCTCGGGCCTTCTTGACGTACTCCAGTGTGGCGCGCAGCGTATAGGCCACACCCAGGATGTTGACGTCGACCATCGCGCGCCAGCCCTCGATCGGCGCGCCGGAAAACCCGCCCGGCCCGCCGCCTACGCCGGCATTGGCGAACACGGCGTCGATCCGGCCATAGTGTTTCATCACTGTCTCGACCATCCGCTGTTGCGCGTCGAATCGAGCCACGTCGCACGGAACGGCGAACGCGCGATCCTTGCCCAGATCCGCGACCAGTGCATCGAGCTTGTCGGTACTGCGCGCGGTCAGTGCCAGGCGGTAGCCTTCCTCGACGGCGGCCCGGGCGGTGGCCGCGCCGATGCCGGTCGACGCGCCGGTGATCAGAAGGACGGGCTCGCTCTCTCGGGACTCGGACATCGTGGGCTCCGGAACGGATGGGTGTCCCGTCACCCTACCGCGATCGGCTCGTGCCGCGTCAGTCGTCGTTGTGCGGCGGCACCGTTCGGCGGATCACCTCGAACCAGGCCGCTGGTGCCGTGGTCGCATGATGGCGGCCCTCGAACTCGATGACCTCGAGCGCGACCTCCGGGTCCGCTGCGACGCGGCGTGCAGCCAGCCAGGCCAGGGCCGGCTCGCGCCAGCGCGGCGGATCTTCGGTTCCCAGGGCCAGGACCAGCGAGACGGGCGGACCCTCCGGCGCGGCCTCCAGCTTCATGAAATACGGCAGGTTGGCGTGCAGCGCCGGGTTGATCGCCACGAACGTGGAGAACAGTTCCGGGCGGGTCAGCGCCGCGTGGATCGCGAACTGGCCGCCCAGCGACTGGCCGAACAGTACCGTCCGTTCCGGATCGATCCGGAATTCACGCCGGAGCCGCGGCAGCACCTCGTCGGCCAGGAAGTCCTGGAACGCGGAGGCACCGCCGAAATACGCCACCTCCGGCGAAGGCGCCGTGTAGTCGGTCGAACGAAGATTGCCGTTGGCAAATCCGAGGCCGCCGTAGGAGATGCCGACCACGATGACTTCGCCTGCACTGCCCTCGGCCTCCATCATCAGCTGATACGGCGCGAGCATCGGGAACAGGATGCCGCCGTCGAGCAGGAAGGCCATCGGATACGCCCGATCGCTGTCGGCGTAGCTGCGCGGCAGCCGGACCAGAACGTGGAAGTCTCGCCCGAGCCCTTCGGACGTGATCGTGAACGTCTTCCGGTCGCCGAGCCCGAACAGGGGATCGACGGATCGAGACGGCTCGTGGATTGCAGCGCAACCGGTCAGCCACGCCGCGAACACGATCGAGGTCAGGGTCAAGCCGATACGGAACATGGAGCGAGTCCTGCAGGGACGCACGGTGCGACGGGCTGACAGACTGCCACGGATTCGGCTCCGCATTCAGCCCGTGCCGGGCCTCGCACGATGAAGATCGGGGGCGCTGCGTGGCGGCGCCCCCGACACGTGCCGTCAGTCGTCGTCGCCCATCTCGAAGCTGGTCAGCCCGAGGAACCGCCAGCCGGCTTCGGTCCGCACCAGGGTCTCGACCAGGCCGGTCGTCTCCCGCTCGCGCTCGCCCTCGCTGTTCTCGGTGATCTGGACGGCCGAGTAATACGCGACCGCGGTGTCGCCGGTAACCGTGACGGCCATCGGGAACAGTTCGTAGACCAGCGTGTCGCTGGCTGCCGCCAGTGCCCTGGCCCAGTTCACGATCGACTCGGCATCACGCGGCATCGGCCATTCGGCGCCCCAGGAATGAGCGTCCTCGTGGAGGTATTCCGATGGCCACGCGCCGGTCTCTT
>CAZJSH010000063.1:0-16801 GCA_964548715.1 uncultured Halomonas sp.
CCAGCGCATCGTCGCGGAAGCCGTCGGTATCCAGGATGCCGATCAGCTTGACCAGCGCCCCGCCGGGCGTACTCGACTGGCCGGCGGTCTCGACCTGCAGGCCCTTGATGCCCATCCGGCGCATGATCGGCCCCTGAACCAGCGCCAGGTCGGTCACTTTTTCCAGCGGAATGCTCTTTTCCTGGCGGACCAGCACGCCGCGGCTGACCTGCAGTTCGCGGCTGGTCAGCACGACCTCGAGCGTGGCGTAGAACCTGCGGTAGTACCACCAGGCGATCGGCAGCGCGATCGGCAGCACCACGATGCCGATGATCGTGGCGAACATCGTGATCGTGAACGAAAGCATCGAGTAGCGGATCGCCTGGGGCGAGATCTCGGCGGTTCTCAGAACGCGGGGCGCGGGTCGCATCGGCATCGGTCCTCGGGGAATCGGATCGGGTTCGTCGAGTGTACCCGCTCGATCGGCCGACGGCACTCAGCCCGGGTAGCGCGGCGGCGCCCCCGGCGGCGCGGTCTTGAAGCGCCGGTGCACCCACCAGTACTGGGCCGGGGCGCGGCGAACGTGGTCTTCGAGGAAGGCGTTGTAGCGGGCCAGGTCGTCTTCGAGGCGCTCCTCGCCCATCGTCCAGGCCGGCGCCAGGGTGACCGTCACCCGGCCCGTGTCGGGGTCCTTGACCACGGCCATCGGCACGACCCGCGCGCGGCCCATCCGGGCCAGGTCCGGCAGGCCCTTCAGCGTGGCCGTCTCGACGCCGAAGAACGGCGCGAAGACCGAGCGGTCCGGGCCGAAGTCCTGGTCGGGCGCGTACCAGAGCACGCCGCCGCCGCGCAGGTGGCGGACCATGGCGCGCAGTCCGCTGCGCTCGATCATCGGGCCCGCATACCGGCCCCGCCCATCGTTCTGGAACGCGTTGAGCCGGGCGTTGCGCAGCGGCCGATAGACGCCGCCGACCGGGACCCGTTCGGCGACCAGGCGCCCGCCCAGTTCGAGACTGGTGAAGTGGCCGGTCAACAGCAGCACGCCACCACGATTCCGCGCCGCCTCGAGGTGCTCGAGGCCGACGACCTCGCCGGCGCGCTCGTCGAACGGCTCGGTGCGCGTCCAGCACACTGCGAGCTCCGCGGCGGTCTCGGCCAGCATCCGGAAGTGCTCGCGGGCGACCGTCTCGCGCCAGCCGCGATCGTGCTCCGGGAAGCAGAGCTCGAGGTTGCGCATCACGATCGCCGCCCGGCGACGCATCAAGGTCCGCATCGGCCCGGCCAGCCAGCGGGTGCGCCGGCGCGCCGAGGGCAGCGGCCGACGACCGACGCGCCGGGCCAGGGCCAGGCCGAGCCGGGTCGTCAGCGCGCCCATACGGGCCGCTCCGGGCTGGGATATGCTGCGTTCGATGTCATCGTGGATGCCAGTGTATCGCGCGCTGACGGCCGCACTCGCGCCGTGGGCCCGCCGTCGATTCTCCCGGCAGGCCGCTGCGTTTCCGGCCCTGGCCGGGCGCGAGGGCGAGCGGCGCGGACAGGTGCCCGAAGCCCGCGGCGAGCTCTGGATCCACGCCGCGTCGGTCGGTGAGCTCAACGCGGCCCGGCCGCTGATCGCCCGCCTGCAGGCCGATGCGTCCGTGCCCGCCATCGTGCTGTCGACCTTCACGCCGACGGCCGCCGCGCAGGCGCAGGCGCGCTACGCGGACGACCCCGGCATCCGGACCGTGCTGGCCCCGCTCGACCGCCCCCGCGACGTCGCGCGCTGGCTCGACCGGACCCGGCCGGCGCGGCTGCTGCTGATCGAGACCGAGCTGTGGCCCGAGTCGCTGGCGGCGTGCCGGGCCCGGGGCATTCCGGTCGCCATCGCCAACGCCCGGCTGTCGGCGATAGCGGCGCGCCGCTATCGCCGGGTCGCCGGACTGTTCCGCCCGCTGCTGGCCGGGATATCGACCATCGCCTGTCAGTCGCCGACCGACGCCGAGCGGTTTCTCGCGCTCGGCGCGCGGCGCGATGCGCTGGTGGTCACCGGCAACGTGAAGTTCGACCCCGCACCGCCGCCCCCCCTGCCCGAGGATCTCGCGCGGCGGTTCGCCGACGGACCGCCGCGGCCGCGCTGGGTGGCCGGCAGCACGCACCGCGGCGAGGAGGCGGTGGTGGCCGAGGCCCACCGCCGGATCGTCGAGACGATCCCCACGGCACAACTGCTGCTGGTGCCGCGGCACCCCGAGCGGGCCGACGAGGCCGAGCGCGCAGTGCGCGAACAGGGCCTGACCGTCCAGCGGCTCGGCACCAGCAGCAGCGAGCCCGTGGCGGCCCAGGCGATCGTGATCGATCGACTCGGGGTGCTGGCCGCGCTGTACGGCCTGGCCGAGCTGGCCTTCGTCGGCGGCAGCCTGGTCGACGGCATCGGCGGCCACAACCTGATCGAAGCCGTGCAGTCGGACCGGCCGGTGCTGACCGGACCGTTCACCGCGGATCAGGCAGAGGCCGCCGAGGGGCTCGAAGCGGCCGGCGGGTTGGCCCGGGTCGACGACGCCGAGTCGCTGGCCGGTGCGGTGCTGGCCGTGCTGGACCCGTCGGCCGTCGACGGAGCCTTCGACGCGATGCCGCGCAACGCCGCGGCCTTCCTGGCCGCTCAGCGCGGCGCGCTGGACCGCACGGTGGAGGTACTGGGTCGGTGGCTGGCCGACGAGACCGGCCGCCGGGCAGGCGCGCGGCCGCTCCGCTGAGCGTGCCGGGTCAGGACCCCGTCAGCAGGCGATTTGCGGCTTCCAGGTCTTCCGGGGCCAGGACGCCGGCGGCGCGCTTGAGCGCCAGCGAGTCGATGATGAACTGGTGCCGGGCCTGCGAGTAGTCGCGCTGGGCCTGGAAGAAGCGCTGTTCGGCCAGCAGCACGTCGACGATCGTGCGGGTGCCGACTTCGAACCCGGCATTGGTGGCTTCCACCGCGCTTTCGGCCGAGATCAGAGCCTGCTCCAGCGCCTCGACCTGGCGGATGCCTGCGATCACCGCGCGATAGGCGTTCTCGGTTTCACGCACCGCGGCGCGCTGGGCCGAGTCCAGCTCGAAGCTGGCGGCTTCGCGATTGACGCGCGCCTGGCGAGTCTGCGACTGGACGGCGAAGCCGGAAAAGATCGGAACCGACAGTTCCAGTCCGACCTGCCAGGTGTCGTTCTGGAACTCGACGGTGGCGATCTCGTCCTGGAAGTCATCGCGCAGCACGAACTCGTTGTTGACGCTGCGATTGTAGCTGCCGACCAGGTCGAGCGACGGCAAGTGACCGGACCGCGCGATGCGGATGTCTGCATCGAGCACATCGACCGACTTGCGGGCGGCCTCCAGCTCCGGGCGGTTGGCCAGCGCGCGCTCGACCCAGGCCTCGGACCCGGCCGGCTCCGGCGTCTCCAGCGGCAGCTGCTCGGCCAGCGGACGGAAGGTATCGAACATCGTGCCGGTCAGTTCTCGCAGCAGTTCGCGCGCGTTCTCCAGGTTGTTCTCGGCCACGATCACCCGAGCCCGGGCCGCGTCCCAGGCCGCTCGCGCCTCGAGAAAGTCGGTAACCGCCGACAGACCAACCTCGAAGCGCTGCTCGGCCTGCTCGAACTGGCGCTGCAGCGCCTTTTCCTCGGCCTGGGCGAAGCGCAGACCGTCGATCGCGGTCAGCATGTCGAAGTAGCGCTGGGCCACGCGCAGCAGGAAGTCCTGCCAGGCGGTGTCGAACTCGGCATCGGCCTGGGCAATGGTCGCCCGCGCGCGCGTCATCCGGCCGAAGTTCGCGTCGTCGTAGATGCTCTGGCGCAGGCTCAGGCGGTAGCCCTCGGAGTCGATGTCGTTATCGGTCAGGTCGTTTCCGTCCAGGCTCGGCTGGCTGTTGCCGAAGTCGCGACTGACGCTGGCATTGATGGTCGGCAGCAGGCTGGCCCGCGCGATGGCTTCCTGGTAGGTGGAGGCTTCCAGTCGGCGCTCGGCCGCCTGGATCTGCGGATCGTTGGTCGAGGCCAGCTCGTAGACGCCGAGCAGGTCGACGGCCAGGGCCGGCGACGTCAGCGCCAGGGTCGCGGCGGCGATCAGGGTTCTGTACATGGGATTCCTCGCACGAGCGTGATCCCGGGTCTGGCCCGGGGAGTTCAGAATTCGGATCAAAATTCGAATTTCGGCGCGTCTTCGGCGCCGATCAACCGAGGCAGGTCGGTGTCGAACAGACTTTCTTCGGCCAGCCGACCCGAACCGGTCCGCGTGACCCGCAGCGCTTCCATCGCCGGCGACGTGCCGCGGACGATGAACAGGCGACCACCGGGCTTCAGCCAGGAGCCGAACGCCGCGGGAATGGCCGAAACGGACGCCGTGACGACAATGGCATCGAAGCGGGCCTCGTCGAACGACGCTTCCAGCACGTCGCCGTGGCGGACGTCCACCCCGGGGACACCGTGACTGTCGAGCGCTCGGCGCGCCTGCCCGGCCAGCGACTCGAGAATCTCGAGGCTGATGACCTCTGCGCCCAGCGCCGCCAGGCAGGCCGTGAGGAAGCCCGATCCGGCACCGACTTCCAGCACCTTCTCGCCGCCTTCCAACGCCAGGCTCTGCAGGCAGCGACCCTCCTCGATCGGCTTCATCATGAGCTGGCCACCGTCCAGCGGGATGCGCAGGTCGGAAAAGGCCAGCTTGCGATGGGCGGCCGGCGCGTAGTCCTCGCGCGGCACGGTGCGCAGCACGTCGAGAACGCGTGCATCCAGCACGTCCCAGGTGCGGACCTGCTGTTCGATCATGTTCGATCGGGCGTGTTCGAGATTCAAGGTGGTGCTCCTGCAGGATCAAGGCCCGATGGCCTCTGTGACGACTCCGGGCTGTATTGTACCGACACGGCGTCAGGTGGACCCGTGCTGAACGTCACGCGGCCAAAGTGCTTTGCGCAAACGGCATCGCGTGAGTACGATGAGTTCCCGCCATCGACCCGGAACGCGCCCGCCATGCCGCCAAGCCTGCTCCCGGATTCCCGCTACCGAATGCCGGCCATGGCATCGCGGGGGGTTCGGCATGAAAGAAAACCGCGGCCGCCCCGGTCATGAGTCACGAGGACCGTTCGCGCCGATTCGACGGCCTTGCGCGACGCTACGGCGACGACCTGTATCGGTTCGCGGTGTGGCTGTGCCGCGATCCGGCGCTGGCCGCGGACCTGGTCCAGGAAACCTACCTGCGCGCCTGGAAGGCGCTGGACCGGCTCCAGGACGAAGGCGCGGCAAAGAGTTGGCTGATCACCATCCTGCGCCGCGAGTTCGCCCGGACCTTCGAACGCAAGGTCCCGCCGATCGACGATATCGACGACGTGGTCGTGGCCGAACCGAACGAGCAGGGTCCGGACGATCGGACCGAGCGGGACCGACTGCGCGACGCCATCGCGCGGCTCGACGCGATGTATCGCGAACCGCTGGCGCTGCAGGTGCTGCTGGGTCTTTCGGTCGCCGAGATCGCCGAGACCCTGGACCTGAGCGAAAGCGCGGTGATGACGCGGGTGTTCCGCGCCCGTGAACAGCTGAAGGCACGACTCTCGAACGAACCGCCGGGGAAACGGACATGAAGCTCGACGAACTCCAGCACCGCCTGATGACCGACCCGGCGAGCGCGCGCGAGGCGGCCGAGGCCGCGCGCGCCGAGGGCGGCGAGGCGGCGCGGATGGTCGAAGAATCCGACGCCCTGGAGCGCCTGCTCGACGAGGCGATGAAGGTCAGGCCTCCGGAGGGACTGCAGCAGCAGCTCCGCCAGACGCCGTTTCGCGCCGGCCGGCGCAAACGCGGCGGACCGGGGGCGGCCGGCTGGCTGGCGATGGCGGCCAGCCTGACTCTGGCCGTGGCCGTCACGCTGTTTCTCGTGCGCGACAACGCGCCGCCGAGCGACGGCGGCCTGGCGGAGCACCTCGCCTGGCACTGGGAACACGATGGACCATCGGTACTGGCGGCCGCACGCATCGGGCCGACACCGTCCCGCCGAGTGGAGGAACTGCTGGCCGACTTTGGCGTGGAACTCGCCCCGGAGCTGCTCGACGACGTCCGTCTGTCGAAAATCTGCCCGACGCCGGACGGGGCCGGCGCCCACCTGGTGCTGGCCACCCAGGATGGCCCGGTCACGCTCTATTACATGCCCCGGACGTCCGTACCGGGCTCCGGTGAAGCGCATTCGCTGGCCGACGGCATGCGGGCCTGGGTGTTCAACGTCGAACGCGGCAGCGTCGCGCTGGTCGCCGAACGCGACCGGGACCTGCCGGCACTGGGCCGCGAGATCGCTTCCCGCCTGACCTTTCCCGACGATCGGACGCTCTGATTCCAGCCCGCGCACCAGCTCGCGGCGCGGCGGAAAACCGCCCGAGGGCTGATAGCATGGTTGCTTGATCGCGTTTCCCGGAGAGCCGGCCATGCCCCCCATCCATCGTCTCGCTCCGTTCGTTCTCGGCCTGCTGCTGGCAGCCTTCGATGCGAACGGCCAGGTCGCGCTGCGGATCGACGACGTCCGCGTCGTCGATCCGGCGGCCGGCACCGCGACGGAACCACGCAGCGTTGCGGTGCTCGACGGCTGGTTCGTCGAACCCGAAGCGCTGGATGGCCTGACCGTGCAGACCGTCGACGGCGGCGGGCGCTGGCTGATTCCCGGCCTTCACGAACTGCACGCGCACGTGCCCCCGGCAGACGAAACCCAGCGCCTGGACGACGTTCTGGCGCTGTTCCTGGCCCACGGCGTGACCGGCATCCGCGGCATGCTGGGCGAGCGCGGCCACCTGGACGTGCGCGCCGATCTGGCCGCCGGCAAGCGATTCGGCCCGCGCCTGATCACCTCGGGTCCGTCGCTGAACGGTAATTCCGCGCCCGACGCGGCCACCGCGCGGCGGATCGTGCAAACCCAGGCCGAGGCCGGCTACGATCTTCTGAAGCTGCATCCCGGCCTGCTGCCCGGCACCTTCGCGGCGCTGACCGAGGCGGCGCAGGGGCTGGACATGCCCTACGCCGGCCACGTCTCGATCGGCGTCGGGCTGGACCGCGCGCTTGCCGCCCGCCAGTCCACCATCGATCATCTCGACGGCTACGCCCAGGCGCTGGTACCCGACGATCATCCGGCACGAAACCGGCCACCCGGTTTCTTCGGCATGGCGCTGGCCGAAGCGCTGGATTCCGATCGCATCGCGACCCTGGCCGAGCGCACGCGGACGGCCGGGGTCTGGAACGTCCCGACCCAGACGCTGATCGAGAACATCGCAATCGCCGATCTCGATGCGCTGGCCGCGCGCCCGGCAATGCGCTACGTCGACGCCGCCGCAGTGCAGCGCTGGCGGGACCGGGTCGCCGGACTGCGCGAGCCCTACACCGCCGACGATCTGCAGCGTTTCGTCGAGGTCCGCCGCGCGTTGATCCGCGGGCTGCATACCGCCGGGGCCGGGCTGCTGCTCGGCGCCGACGCACCGCAGATCTTCAACGTGCCCGGCGACTCCACCCACCACGAACTCGAACTGCTGGTCGCCGCCGGCCTGTCGCCGGCCGAGGCGCTGGCCACCGGCACGGTGAACCCGGCCCGGTTCCTGGGCGAGCCGGCTCGCGGCTGCCTGCAGCAGGGCTGCGTGGCCGACGCGGTGCTGCTGGACGCCGATCCACTGGCCGACATCACCAACGTCCGCCGCATCAACGGCGTGCTGCGGGCCGGCGATTACCTCGACCGCGCCGCGCTCGACGCCCGACTCGATGCGATCGCCGCGCGGGCCCGACCGGCCGCCACCGGACCGGATTGACTGATGGAAGCGGAGCCCATGCCCTCGATCCGCACTGACCTGCTGCCCTACGTCGAACGCCTGGATCGCCGGGATCCCGCGGCCGTCGAGCGGATCGTGATCCACGCCACCGAGCTGCCGGACCGGACCACCGCGCGCGAGTACGGCGAGCGCATCCACTACGCAAGTTCGCGCACCGGCAACAGCGGCCACTTCTACATCGACCGGGACGGCACGGTCGAGCGCTGGGTACCGATCGATCGCATCGCCCACCACGTCGCCGGCCACAACGCCGCGACCATCGGCATCGAGCTGATCCACATCGGCCGCTACCCGGACTGGCTGGACAGCCGGAGCCAGGCCTGGGACACCGCCTACCCGGACGCGCAGATCGAAGCGCTGATCGCGCTGATCCGCGCGTTGCGCGCCGAACTGCCCGGTCTCCGGGACCTGGCCGGCCATGACCAGCTCGACCGACGCCGGGAACCGGCCAGCGACGACGAAGGCCGGACCGTGCGGCGAAAACTCGACCCCGGCCCGACCTTCCCCTGGGACCGCGTCGTCGACGGCGGCGGTCTGCCTCGCCTTGCCGAGCCGCCGGCCACGGCCGACGACGCCGACACGCAGTGAGCGGGACCGACCGGTCGAGGATCCGGGTCGGCTGCGACACCGGCGGCACCTTCACCGATTTCGTCGCGTGGATCGACGGCCGACTGCAGACCGCCAAGGTTCTGTCCACGCCCGACGATCCGTCGCGCGCCATTCTCGAAGGCCTGGACCAGCTGGGCCTGGCCCCCGACGGCGTCGACCTGGTCCACGGCACGACGGTCGGCACCAACGCGGTGCTCGAAGGCCGCGGCGCAGCGGTGGCCTTCGTGACCAGCACCGGCTTTGCCGACCTGCTGAGCCTGGGCCGCCAGAACCGCGACGCGCTGTATTCGCTGGAGCAGCCGCCGGTCGATCCGCCGGTCCCGCCCGAGCATTGCTTCGAGGTCGAGGCCCGCACCACCGCCAGCGGCGAGCGGCTGGCCACGCCGACCGCCGACCAGCTGGCCGAGCTGGCCGCCGCGATTCGGGCGACCGGCGTCGAGGCGGTGGCCATCGACCTGCTGTTCTCATGGCTCGACCCGGCGCTGGAGCGCAGCATCGCCGACGCCCTGCCCGACGACCTGCCGGTGTCCTGCTCACACGAGGTACTGCCCGAGATCCGCGAATACGAACGCGGCATCGCGACCTGGCTCAACGCCTCGATCGGCCCGCGGCTGGCCGGCTATCTGAACCGGCTCGACCGGGCCCTGGCCGGCGGCCGACTGGCGGTCATGCAGTCGAGCAGCCAGACGATCTCGGCCGACCAGGCGGCCCAGCGGGCAGTGCACCTGCTGCTGTCCGGCCCGGCCGGGGGCCTGGCCGCCGCTGCGCACATCGGCAAGCGGCTCGGCCAATCCCGCCTGCTGACCTTCGACATGGGCGGGACGTCGACCGACGTGGCGCTGCTCGAGGGCCGGCCGAAGCTGACCCGCGAGGGACGGATCGGGCGCTACCCGGTCGCCGTGCCTATGGTCGACCTCCACACCATCGGCGCCGGCGGCGGATCGATCGCGCGCATCGACGCCGGCGGCCTGATCCAGGTCGGTCCGCAGTCGGCCGGCGCCGATCCGGGCCCGGCCTGCTACGGACGCGGCGGCACCGAGGTCACCGTGACCGACGCCAACCTGCTGCTCGGCAGGCTGCCGGCCGGGATCCGGCTCGGCGGCCGGCACGCGCTGGATCCCGGCGCGGCGCGCGCGGCGATGCAGCGGCTGGCCGATCGCGCCGGGCTGGACGTCGAGACCGCCGCGGCCGGCGTGCTCCGGATCGCCAACGAACACATGAGCCGGGCACTGCGGGTGATGTCGGCGGAGCGGGGTGTGAACCCGGCCCGGTGCACGCTGGCCAGTTTCGGCGGCGCCGGCGGGCTGCACGTCTGCGACCTGGCCGACAGCCTGGGCATGACGCGCGCGCTGGTGCCGGCCCGGTCGGGCGTGCTGTCGGCGCTCGGCATGCTGGTCGCCGAGCCGGGCCGGCAGCTGACCGCCAGCCTGCTGGCCGCGGCCGACGCCTGCGACGCCGACGACCTCGACCGGGCCTTCGCGCCGCTCGAGACGCAGGCCCGCGACGAACTCGGCGCCGAGGGCCTCGCCGCCGACACGCTGAGCCTCGAGCGCCGCGTCGCCTGCCGGTACCGCGGCCAGAGCGACGCGCTGGAGCTGGCGGCCGACGCGCCGGACCGGCTGGTCGAGGCCTTCCACACCGCGCACGAAGACGCATTCGGCCATCGTCTGGACCTGCCGGTGGAGCTGGTCAGCGTGCGGCTGGACGCCCGCGGCCCCGCGCGCCTGGAGCGGGTGCCGCCACCGGACGACGCGGCCGATGTGCCGGAGGCGGGCGACGGCGTGGCGATGCATGCGCGCGATGCGATGGACGACGCCGGCGTGGCCGGTCCGGCCATCGTGCTCGACGCCGACGCAACGACCTGGGTCGCCGAAGGCTGGACGGCCCGGCGCACGCCCGACGGCCATCTGCTGCTCAAGCGCTGACCCGGCGGACGGCCATTCGCCCACCGAGGCCTTGAAGAGCGCCGGGCGACCCCTGACATTCATTGATTCACCCCTCGAACGGAGCCGGGACCATGAGCCGCTACGCCAAGTCCAAGCAGGCGATCGACGCTCTTACAGAAGAGCAGTACCGCGTCACCCAGGAAAACGGGACCGAGCATCCCGGCACCGGCGAGCACCTGGACAACGACGAACCGGGGATCTACGTCGACATCGTTTCCGGCGAACCGCTGTTCGCCTCATCGACCAAGTTCGACGCTGGCTGCGGCTGGCCGAGCTTCACGAAGCCGATCGAACCGGCCCACGTCAACGAACTGCGCGACACCAGCCACGGCATGATCCGCACCGAAGTCCGCAGCGCGCACGGCGACAGCCACCTCGGCCACGTGTTTCCCGACGGCCCGAAGGACCGGGGCGGGCTTCGATACTGCATCAACTCCGCTTCGCTACGATTCGTCCATCGCGACGACATGGCTGCGGAAGGCTATGGCGACTACCTGGACCAAGTGGAGGAACGCTGACATGACGACCGAACGCGCAGTACTGGCCGGCGGCTGCTTCTGGGGCATGCAGGACCTGATCCGCAAGCAGTCCGGGGTGACCGGAACGCGAGTGGGCTACACCGGCGGCGACGTGCCGAATGCCACCTACCGCAACCACGGCACGCACGCCGAAGCCATCGAGATCCACTTCGATCCAGATGTGATTTCCTATCGCCGCATCCTCGAGTTCTTCTTCCAGATCCACGATCCGACCACGACGAACCGACAGGGCAACGACGTCGGTATGTCGTACCGCTCGGCGATCTACTACATCGACGAACGGCAGAAGGCCGTCGCGCTGGACACCATCGCCGACGTCGAGGCCTCCGGGCTGTGGCCCGGCAAGGTCGTCACCGAGGTCGAGCCGGTCGGCCCGTTCTGGCAGGCCGAGCCGGAACACCAGGACTACCTCCAGCGCTACCCGAACGGCTACACGTGCCACTTCCCGCGGACCGACTGGGTACTGCCGAAGCGCGAGACGGCCGAGCCTTGACCGTCGTCGCGGGATAGCAATCGCCGGTCGTGACGTCCGGAGCGGCACCGCGCCACTCCGGCATGACCGGGTCGGTCAGAAAACGCCGAGGATGCCGCCGAGCACCAGCAGGATGGCCAGCGGCGCGACCACGCGGGTCAGCCACAGCCAGGCCTGGAAGGCCCAGGAGGGCATCTTCTCGTCCAGCTCTTCACGAGTGATCGAGGTCGACAGCACCCAGCCGGCGAACAGCGCGATCAGCAGGCCGCCGACCGGCAGCAGTAGTTCGGCGGCGAAGAACTCGATGGCGCTCATGATGTCGCGGCCGCCGATGGTGACCTCCGACCAGATATTCAGCGAGAAGACCGAGGCCAGTCCGATCGCCCAGGTCAGTCCAGCGACCAGCATGGCGATGGTCTTGCGGCTCATGTTCGTGGCTTCGACGAAATAAGCGGTCGGCGGCTCCAGCAGCGAAATCGAACTGGTCCAGGCCGCGACCGACAGCAGCAGGAAGAACGCCGAACCGTAGACGATGCCGAACGGCATCTCGTTGAAGGCCAGCGGCAACGCGGTGAAGATGAACCCGGCGCCGCCACCTTCCGGATCGAGGCCGAACGACAGCACGATCGGAAAGATCGCCAGGCCGGCGACGAGGGCGACCAGGGTGTCGGAAATCGCGACCGTCACGCCGGTAGCCGGGATGTTGACGTGTGACGGCAGGTACGCCCCGTAGGTCATGATGGCGCACATGCCCAGGCTGAGCGTAAAGAAGGCCTGGCCCATCGCGGTGACGATCATGCCGCCGTCGACCCGCGACCAGTCCGGCGAGAACAGGAAGCCGACCGCCTCCTGGAAGTGGCCGGTGCTCATGCCGTAGCCGAGCAGGATCAGCAGCAGCACGAACAGCATCGGCATCAGGACCGCGACCGCGCGCTCCAGCCCTTCCTCGACGCCCATCGCCACCACGCCCATGGTCAGGACCATGAACACCGCGTGCCAGAAGATCAGTTTCGCCGGATCGGCCAGCAGCGCGCCGAAGTGGGCGCCCGGGTCGGTGATCGCCGGCGCGCCGAGGACCAGCTGCTTCAGAAAGTCGAACCCGTAGGACAGCGTCCAGCCGGCCACGACCGAGTAGAACGAAAGCACCAGCACGCTGGCGACGATGCCCATCCAGCCGATGCCGGACCACGCCTTCGACGCCCCGGCGGCAGACGCGAGTTCCTTCAGTGAATTGACCGGGCTCATCCGGCCGCGACGACCGATCACGATTTCCGCGAACAGCACCGGCAACCCGATCAGCAGGATGCAGCCGAGATAGACCAGCACGAACGCGCCGCCGCCGTTCTCCGAAGTGATGTACGGGAAGCGCCAGATGTTGCCCAGCCCGACGGCCGAGCCGGTGGCGGCCATCACGAACATCAGTCGTGACGACCACATTCCATGGACGGATGTGGTTTTCATGGTGAGGGGAACCCCGAAGCAGTTGGAATCGTTTGGCCGGATTGTCGGTCAACTCGGGCGCGGGGGCAAATGCGCGGACGCTGAACAACCGATCAGGGCAAACGGAAACCCAGCCTTCGTGTACGCCGCAGGTTCACGGCGTGGGCCGATGCCACGAGAAGGCCGCCGAACAGGGCCAGCGCACTGATCCAGGGCGAGCGTCCATGGAACGGAGAGGCGATGGTCAGGGTCAGAATTCCCAACCCGATGATCGCCAGCCCCGGGATCAGCAGGCTCCGGTCACGGCGCCAGGCCAGCCCTGCAGCGAGGAGCGCAAACAGCCAGGCGAGGACCAGGAGGCCCAGTTCGGTCCACCACAGCGCCTCCCAGAATCCGCTGGACCGCAGGCCGCGGTGCAGCCAGAGGGTCGGATACATCAGAATCACGACGGTGAGCGCGGCACAATGCAGACCGCAGCCGACCGAGGCACAGATGCCGAGGCGATCGATCCACCGGGTCGGGCGTGCAGGAACGTGGTCCATGATTGTTATATTATAACACTTTACTCTCGGAGAGTCCGAAATGACGATCGAAAACGGCGGATCGCTTTCCCCCCGGTATGCAATGCTCACCGCTCTTCTCCTGGCCAGCCCGGCGCTGGATGCCCAGCAGGAACTGCGCCGCGGCGAGGTCCACCAGCACTCGGTGGCCACCGCGCAGCTGGCGATCGAGAACGGTCGCGTGGATCTCGGTCTGCAGTTCCCGGGCGCCAACCTGGTCGGCTTCGAGCACCCGCCCCGCGACGACGCACAGGCCGAAGCGCTGGAGACGGCCACCGCTCGCCTGGCCGCCGGCGACTGGCTGGTGCTGCCGGCCGACGCCGGCTGCCGCACCACCGTGTCGGTCGACCGGCCCGGCTTCGCCGTGGACGCCTCGACGACCGACGAGCAGCAGGCGATCAGCGCATTCGACGCGCCGTCCGATTCGCATCGCCACGACGATCACGATCACGATCATGGCGATCACGATCACGGAGACCACGACCACGCGGATCACGATCACGGGGGCCACGACGAAGCGGACCACGACCACGGCGATCACAGCCACGACGACCATGACCACGCGGATCACGACCACGGCGATCACGGTCATGCCGAGTTCCACGTCGTGGTCGTCGCCGACTGCTCGAACCCGGCCGCGCTGGACCGGCTTGCGCTCGAGCTGTTCGACGGCTGGCCCGACAACCGCAGCATCCGCGTCGACGCCATCACGGCCGACCGGCAGTGGCGCCAGGAGCTGACCGGGACGGCATCGTGGATCGAGCTGGAATGACCGACGCCGCTGCTGCCGAGCCGCTGTTGCGCCTGACCGACCTGCGCTACGCCTGGCCGGGCGCCTCGGCCCCGGTCTTCGATGGGCTGAACCTGCGCGTGGCGCCGGGCGAGGCCGTTTTCCTGGCCGGCGCCAGCGGTTCGGGCAAGTCCACGCTGCTGGCGCTGATCGGCGGACTGATCGCACCCGACGCCGGGCGGATCGAGTTCGCCGGTACCCGGCTAGACGCGCTGAAGCGGGCCGAGCGCGACCGATTCCGCGCCGAGCACCTCGGCGTGATCTTCCAGCAGTTCAACCTGCTGCCGTGGCTGGACCCGGTGGCCAACGTGCTGCTCGGCTGCCGGTTCTCGAAACAACGCGGCGAGCGGGCCGGTGACCGCGCCGCGGAAGCCCGCCGCCTGCTGGCTGCCATGGGCATCGACGAGGCCGGCTTCAGCCGCCGCGCCGACCAGCTCAGCGTCGGCCAGCAGCAGCGCGTGGCCGCGGCCCGGGCGCTGATCGGCCGGCCCGACCTGGTGCTGGCCGACGAGCCGACCTCGGCGCTCGACCGCGACCGCCGCGACGAGTTTCTCGACCTGCTGTTCGGAGAAGTCCGCGCCGCCGGCTCGGCGCTGCTGTTCGTCAGCCACGACCGCGAGCTGGTCGATCGCTTCGATCGCGTGCTGGAACTCGATCCGCTGAAGGCCCGGGGTGCGACATGTTGATCCAGCTGGCGCGCGGTTCGCTGTCAAACCGCCTGTTCGCAGTGTCGCTGACCGTCTTCACCATCGCCATCTCGATCGCCCTGCTGGTGCTCGTCGAGCAGATGCGGCAGCAAGTGCGCGAAGGCTTCCAGCGCTCGGTCTCCGGCGTCGACCTGATCGTCGGCGCGCCGACCGCGCCGGTCCAGCTGCTGCTGTATTCGGTCTTCGGCCTCGGCGACGCCACCGCCAACGTCACCTGGACCACCTACGAGGAACTCGCGAAAGCGCGCACCGTCGACTGGGCCGTACCGATCTCGCTCGGCGACTCGCACCAGGGCTACCGCGTCATCGGCACCACCGCCGAATTCTTCGACCGCTATCGCTTCGCGGGCGGCCAGAACCTGGCCTTCGACCAGGGCGAGGCCTGGACCGATCTGTTCGATGTGGTCATCGGCGCCCAGGTCGCGCGCCAGCTCGACTACGAGCTCGGCGATCAGCTGGAGTTGTCCCACGGCGCCGGCAACGTCAGTCTGATGACCCATGCCGGCCAGCCGTTCACGGTGCGCGGCATCCTGGCGCCGACCGGCACGCCGATCGACCAGTCGCTGTATGTCTCGCTCGAAGCCCACCACGCTATCCACATCGGCTGGGAGCGCGGCGTGCCGCGACCCGGCTCCGGCCTGACGCCGGAGCAGGCCCGCGCGGCCGAGGCCGAGCTGCAACCCGACGCGGTCACCGCCATCTTCATCGGCCTGACCACCCGCGCAGCGGTGTTCGGCCTGCAGCAGCGGATCAACGACTATCCGAACGAGGCGCTGCTGGCCGTGCTGCCGGGCATCGCGTTGCAGCAGCTGTGGCGGATCACCGGCCTGGCCGAACGGATCCTGCTGGTGGTCGCCGGGCTGGTCGTGCTGGCCGGCCTGCTCGGCATGCTCACCGCGCTGCTGACCACGCTGAACGAGCGACGGCGCGAAATGGCCATCCTGCGGGCCTGCGGCGCCCGCCCCGCCCAGATCGCCGGTCTGCTGCTGCTCGAAGCCTTCCTGATCACGCTGGCCGGGCTGGTGCTCGGCGTGCTGCTCGCCTACGGACTGCAGCTGGCCGCCGCACCCTGGCTGCTGGCCCAGTTCGGCATCGCGATCGGCGCGGCCTGGCCGGAGCCCACGCTGCTGCTGGTGCTGGCCGGCATCGGCGTCGCCGGTGTGCTCGTCGCCCTGATTCCGGCCACGCTGGTGTATCGTCGCACTCTGGCCGACGGCATGCAGGTTCGCCAGTAGGCCCTTCACCCGAACCCGATTCGAGCTTATGTCCACGAACCGAACCCTCGTCCGACCGACGTTCCGATTCCTGCTCGCCCTGCTGCTCGCCGCCCCGCTGCTGGCCCACGGCAAGGCCCGCGAAATCGAGTGGCTGGACCTGATGCCCGAAGAAGAGGCCGAAGCCTGGCTCAACGACCAGACCGGCATCGACCACTCCGGCTTCGACGCGCCCCAGGCGTTCCAGTCCTACAGCGTCGTGCCCGAACTGGACGGTCTGGACGTGCGCATCCCCGGTTTCGTCGTACCGGTGGAAACCGACGCTGAAGGCAACCTGACCGAGTTCTTCTTCGTGCCGTTCTTCGGCGCCTGCATCCACGTCCCGCCGCCGCCGGCCAACCAGATCATCTACGGCCGGCTGGACGAAGCCATCCCGATGGTCAACATCTGGGACGCGTTCTGGATGGAAGGCCAGCTCAACATCGAGGACGTCAGCAACGAGACCGCAGATTCGGCCTACACCATGGACGTTTCCCGGCTCGAGATCTACGACTGAGCCGGGCGGCCCATCCTTCGCCCGGCACAGCCGGCCTCCCACAGGACATGAATCGGACTTCCGCGATCAGTTCGACTGTGGGAGGGCGGATTTCCGCGCGAACCGAATCGGCCACCCTTCGCCCGCAAGCGGCCTCCAACAGGCCTTCGCTCCGGCGCTGGCGATAACCCCGACTGTTGGAGGGCGCTCGCGCGCGAACC
>CAZJSH010000064.1:0-16705 GCA_964548715.1 uncultured Halomonas sp.
CTGGATCCGCGACAGCGGCTCTTCCTCGACCTCACCGAACTTGGAAAAATCGACCTTCGGCGGATCGGCAACGGCCAGGCCGCCGCCGGGCGCCGCCGCGCCAGCGCTTCCGGTGCCGTCCTGCATCGCGGACTTGACGTGCTGCTTCAGGTCGGACTCGGTGATCCGCCCGTGCGCACCGCTGCCCTTCACGCCGGCAAGATCCACGCCCAATTCGCGGGCCAGCTTGCGCACCGCGGGCGAGGCGTGCGGAAGGCTGGACGGATCGCGGCCCATCTCGGCGAACGGCACCGGCGGCGCGCTCGGCCCGGCGTCGTCCGACGATGCGGCCGGGGCCGGCGCGGAAGCCGGAGGCGGCGCGGACGAGACCGGCGCGTCGCTCGACGACGAGGACTCTGCAGCCGACGCCGACTCGCCGTCGGTCGACGCGGCCACCTCCATCCGGCCGATGAGGTCGCCTTCCGAGACCTCGTCGCCGACCTGCACACTCAGCTTCACCAGCCTGCCGGCCTGCGGCGCCGGGATGTCCATGGTGGCCTTGTCGGATTCCAGCGTCAGCAGCGACTGCTCGGCCTCCACCGCATCGCCTTCGGACACCAGCACCTCGATGACCGGGATCTTGTCGAAATCGCCGATGTCCGGCACGCGGATATCGATCCCGGAATCGTCGGAAGAACTGTCGGACGTTTCGTCGGGCGATTCGCCGCTCGCCGCGCCGGCGTCGGCCGCCGCGCCAGAATCTGCCGACCCGGCGGAGCTATCGTCCTCGGCGGCAGGTCCGTCGCCGGCCTCGTCCCCGGACGCCGCGGCGTCATCGGCCAGCTCCAGCTCGCCGATCACGTCGCCCTCTGAGACTTCGTCGCCCTCCTGCACCGTCAGCGTCACCAGCGTGCCCGACGCAGGCGCCGGCACTTCCATCGTTGCCTTGTCGGACTCCAGCGTGACCAGCGACTGCTCGACCTCGATGGTGTCCCCTTCGGCCACCAGCACCTCGATGACCGGGACCTTCTCGAAGTCGCCGATATCGGGGACGCGAATTTCGGTTCGTTTACTCATGTTTCACTCGGATTCAAAAGCGGATACGAACCGCAGATGGACGCAGATGGAAAAACGAAGGTCCGACTCGACGCACTGCAGGCGCTCCTGATCGAGTGCGAACCGACGCACATTGGTCTCCAGCTCTGCTCTTGCTTGTCATCCGCGCTCATCTGCGTTCATCTGCGGTAAAGATTGTTCAGACCGACATCGGCAGAGGTTTCTCCGGATCGATGCCCAGCTTGTCTCGGGCGGCGAAGAGTTCGGAGCGGCTGATTTCCTCGCGCTGGTACAGGCCGGCCAGGGCCGCGTATGCGATGTGGTACCGGTCGACTTCGAAGAAGCTGCGCAGGTTCTCGCGCGTGTCCGAGCGGCCGAAGCCGTCGGTACCGAGCACCAGGTAATCGCGGTGCGGGATGAATGCACGCACCTGATCGGCATAGGCGCGAACGTAGTCGGTGGCGGCCACCACCGGCCCGTTGCGCTTCATCAGCAGCCCACTGATGTACGGCACCTCGGCCTGCTCTTCCGGGCGCAGCCGGTTACGGCGGTTGACCGCAACGGCCTCCTTGCGCAGCTCATTGAAGCTGGTCACCGACCAGATGTCGCTGGCCACCTTGAACTGCTCGGCCAGGATGTCGGCCGCGGCAATCACTTCGTTGAGGATCGCGCCGGAGCCCATCAGCTGGACGCCCGCGCGCCGCTCGGACTCGCCGGGCTCCCAGCCGGCGTCCTTCAGCAGGTACATGCCCTTGCGGATGCCGTCCTCGCAGCCCTCCGGCATCGCGGGATGCCGGTAGTTCTCGTTCAGCGTGGTGATGTAGTAGTACACATCCTCGTGCTCACCGTACATCCGGCGCAGGCCGTCCTGGATGATCACCGCCAGTTCGTAGCCGAAGGTCGGATCGTAGGTCACACAGTTCGGGATGGTGCCGGCCAGCACGTGGCTGTGGCCGTCCTCGTGCTGAAGGCCCTCGCCGTTCAGCGTGGTCCGGCCCGAGGTGCCGCCGATCAGAAAGCCGCGGGCGCGCATGTCGCCGGCCGCCCAGGCCAGGTCACCGATCCGCTGGAAGCCGAACATCGAGTAGAAGGTATAGAACGGGATCATCGGCAGCCCGTTCGACGCGTAGCTGGTCGCCGCGGCGATCCAGGAACTCATCGAACCGGCCTCGGTGATGCCTTCCTGCAACACCTGGCCCGCCTTGTCTTCCTTGTAGAAGGCCAGCTGGTCGGAATCGACCGGCTCGTAGAGCTGACCGAACGGAGCGTAGATGCCGATCTGGCGGAACAGGCCTTCCATGCCGAAGGTCCGCGCCTCGTCGCAGATGATCGGCACGACGTTCTTCTTGATCGCGTCGTCGCGCAGCAGCACGGCGAGAATCCGGACGAAGGCCATGGTGGTCGAGATCTCGCGATCGCCGGAGCCCTTCAGCACGGTTTCAAACGCATCGAGCTCCGGAATCTCCAGCGACGCCGCCTCGACGCGGCGCTGCGGCAGGAAGCCGCCGAGCTTGTCGCGGCGCTGCGTCAGGTAGCGCACTTCCTCGGAATCCGGCCCCGGGTGGTAGTACGGCACGTCGGCCAGCTGCTCATCGCGCACCGGCACGTTGAAGCGATCACGGAAGTACTTCACGCCTTCGTCGTCGAGCTTCTTCTGCTGGTGCGAGATGTTCATGCCCTCGCCCGACTTGCCGAGACCGTAGCCCTTGATGGTCTTTGCCAGGATCACCGTCGGTGCGCCCTCGTGATGGGTCGCCGCGTGATAGGCCGCATGGATCTTGTACGGGTCGTGTCCGCCGCGGTTCAGGCGCCAGATGTCCTCGTCGCTCATGTCGGCGACAAGCTCCTTCAGCTCGTCGTAGGCGCCGAAGAAATGGTCGCGGACGTAGCCGCCGTCCATCGCCTTGTATTTCTGGTAGTCGCCGTCCAGCGCCTCTTCCATGCGCCGGCGCAGCAGGCCCTTGGTGTCGCGGGCCAGCAGCGGGTCCCAGTACGAGCCCCAGATCACCTTGATGACGTTCCAGCCCGCACCGCGGAACACACCCTCCAGTTCCTGGATGATCTTGCCGTTGCCGCGCACCGGACCGTCGAGCCGCTGGAGATTGCAATTGACGACGAAGATCAGGTTGTCGAGCTTCTCGCGACCGGCCAGCGAGATCGCGCCCAGCGACTCGGGCTCGTCGGTCTCGCCGTCGCCCATGAAGCACCAGACCTTGCGCTTGCTCGCATCGGTGAGCTCGCGATTGGTCAGGTACTTCAGGAAGCGCGCCTGGTAGATGGCCATGATCGGTCCCAGTCCCATCGACACCGTCGGCAGCTGCCAGAACTCCGGCATCAGCCAGGGATGCGGATACGAACTCAGGCCCTTGCCGTCGACCTCGGCGCGGAACCCGTCGAGTTGTTCCTCGTCCAGCCGGCCTTCGAGAAATGCGCGGGCGTAGATGCCCGGCGAGGAGTGGCCCTGGATATAGACCAGGTCGGCGCCGTCCGGATGATCCGGACCCTTGAAGAAATGATTGAAGCCGACGTCGTACAGCGTCGCGGCCGACGCGAAGCTGGCGATGTGTCCGCCCAGCTCCCCGCCCCTGCGCGCCGCGCGAACGACCATGGCCATCGCGTTCCAGCGGATGATCGAGCGAATCCGGCGTTCCAGCGCACCGTCGGCCGACATCGACGGCTCACGCGCCGGTGGAATCGTGTTGATGTAGGCGGTGGTCAGATCGAACGGCAGGTGAGCGCCGGAGCGTCGCGCCAGTTCGACCAGCCGATCGAGCAGGTAATGGGCGCGCTCGGCACCCTCCCGGTCGATCACCGCGGCCAGTGATTCCAGCCATTCGCGGGTTTCTTCGGGATACCGATCGTCGGCATCCCGTCCGTCGTCGTTGAAGTACTGGTCTACCATGAGGGGTGTCTACCCTGACCTGATTGTTTTCTGATTCGACCATTGTACGGGTTCGAGGTCGCACCCCGCAGCGAGGCGAAGCGACCCGCCCGCCCCCCCGGAGACCCTCATGACGAATCCCGAATCGCAGCTCCCCACGCTCTGGTGCCTCGACGGGCGGCGCGCCCTGGTCACCGGCGGCAGCCGCGGCATCGGCTGGGCCACCGCCGAAGTGCTGGCCGAACGCGGCGCCGAGATCTGGCTGATGGCCCGCAACGAGGCCGAGCTGGACGAACGCGTGGCCGATCTGCGCGCGCGCGGGCATCGGGCCCACGCGCTGCCCGGCGATATCGGCAACGCGTCGGACCGCGCGTGCGCGGTCGGACACCTCGAGGACGCGACCGAAACGCTCGACATCCTGGTCAACAACGCCGGGTTCAACATCCGGAAACCTGCCGTGGAGTTGAACGCCGACGAGGTGGAATCGGTGCTCCGCACCAACCTGCTCGGGGCCTTCGAACTGACCCGGGCGCTGTACGGCCCGCTGCGCCATGCCGACGCCGGCTGCGTGGTCAACGTCTCGTCGGTGGCCGGCCACACCCACCTGCGTACCGGCGTGGCCTACGCCATGAGCAAGGCCGGCATGAACCAGATGAGCCGCAACCTGGCCTGCGAGTGGGCGGCCGACGGCATCCGCGTCAACGCCGTCGCGCCCTGGTACATCGACACCCCGCTGGCCGGGCAGGTGCTGTCGGATCCGGAGTATCTCCACGAGGTCATCTCTCGCACCCCGCTGAAGCGGGTCGGACGGCCCGAGGAAGTCGCCGCCACCATCGCGTTCCTGTGCATGCCCGCCGCCGGCTACATCACCGGCCAGGTCCTTCCGGTCGACGGCGGCTTCAGCGTCTACGGCTTCTGAGGGATCTTCGTCGTCCCGGTGGCCAGGGTCCTCTTCAAGCAATTCAGTGCGGTTGCACAGGCATCAATCCGGCGTTTCTGCTTGTTCCGGCCACCTGCGTTTCGTCACGCGAGCTGCGCCCGCCTTCCGACGGCCTCGTCTCGCTGCCCTGGCTGCCCTTCCGGCTCCTCGGCCACTGCGCGATTTTCGGCGCCGCCGCGCCCGACCGAGGGCACCCCCCGTTCATAGGCCGGGCTTTGGAAACACTGCTCTTGCCGGCTCATTTCGCGTTCGGCAAACACGGGGCGCCCCGCAAGCACGAGGCGCGGTGCGAAACGGTTCCAGCGCGACGCGGCAATCGGCCGGATTCATGCCCTTGCCGCCGAGAGGCGAAGACCTGTTCGCGCAACGGCTCGGGGCCGGAACAAAGAAGGCGATCACTCACGCCGTTGACGTCTGCTCGAGGCGAGCGTCTAGGATCGCCCGGTCCGAGAGCAGTCGAACCTCTCGCCGGGATTTGGCCTGCATCAACCCGCACGCGGCCCCGGTCTGGTTAAATGGAGATCGAATCCGCTCGGGGACGCACCATGAAATCCGCCCGTTTCGTCAGCCGGCTGACCCGGCAGACCCAGGCGCTGATCCTGGCCGGGGGTCGTGGATCCCGGCTGGAAATGCTCACCGACTGGCGCGCCAAGCCGGCGGTTCCGTTCGGCGGCAAGTTCCGCATCATCGATTTCGCGCTGTCGAACTGCCTGAATTCCGGCATCCGCAAGATCGGCGTGCTGACGCAGTACAAGTCGCACATGCTGATCCGGCACCTGATGGAAGGCTGGAACACGCTGAACAACGATTACGGCGAGTTCCTCGACATCCTCCCGGCCCAGCAGTGGCTCGAGGACGAGTCCTGGTACCTCGGCACTGCCGATGCGATCTACCAGAGCCTCGACATCATCGACGCACGGCACCAGGAGTACGTACTGGTGCTCGCCGGCGACCATGTCTACCGCATGGATTACGGCGAAATGCTCGCTGCGCACGTCGAGAACGACGCCGACGTGACGGTCGGCTGCGACATCGTCCCGATCGGTGAGGCGTCGGAATTCGGGATCATGGAGGTCGACCGGAACGACCGGGTCGTCGGCTTCGAGGAAAAGCCCGAGTCGCCGAAGCCGTGGCCCGACGACCCGGACCACGCGCTGGTCAGCATGGGCCTGTACGTGTTCAGCAAGGACTACCTGCACCGCACGCTGCAAGCCGACGCGCAGAAGCCGAAGAGCAGCCACGACTTCGGCAAGGACCTTCTGCCGGCCGCCGTCGGCGACGGCGACCGGGTGTTCGCGTTTCCGCTCGACCGCGCCGCGCCCGGCCGTCCCTACTGGCGCGACGTCGGCACCATCGATTCGTACTATCGCGCCAACCTCGAACTGATCGGCGACGACCCGCCGTTGGACCTGTACGACCCGCACTGGCCGATCTTCACGAACCTGCAGCAGAGTCCACCGGCCCGGTTCACCGACCACGGGCCCGAGGGCGGTGTGCACCTGCGCGACTGCATCGTGTCCAACGGCTGCCGAGTGGCCGACAGCATCATCGAGGAATCCCTGTTGTTCAACGATTGCCTGGTCGACAAGCACTGCCGCCTGAACCGGGTGCTCGCCCTCCCCGGCTGCCGGATCGGCAAGAGCTGCGATCTGAGCAACGTCCTCCTCGATAACGGCTGTCAGGTGCCCGAGGGCACGGTCATCGGCCGGGACCCCGCGGCCGACGCCGAGCGCTTCCACGTCACCGGGAGCGGCGTGGTGGTGGTCAATCGAGCCATGCTCGGCCAGGAGCACGGCTACCTGCTGCCCCAGAACGACACCCGAACCGTTCGCGACAGCTGAGGCGCCGAAGTTCCTGTGCGCCGGGATCAGCCGGCGCGGTCGATCCAGCGCCGCAGGCGGGCCTCTGCGTCCAACTCCGAACCGGCATCGACGCTTCGCGTCGGCGGCGCGGCGAGATTGGCCTCGATCCGCGCCAGGTATCGCTCCGCGGTCCGGTCCCAGGTGTACTGTGCCTGCACCCGGGCGCGCCCCGATGGCGCCAGTTCGGGCTGGCGATCCAGCGCCTCGATCAATCCACGCGCGATGTCGGTTGGATCGGCCGGGTCGAAGAGCACGCCCGAACCGTCGGCGAAGATCTCGCTGGGCCCACCGTTTCGCGTCGCCGCCACGGCCAGCCCGCAGGCGGCCGCCTCGATCGGCGCCAGCCCGAACGGCTCGAACAACGACGGCAGCGCAAAGACCGACCCGAGCCGGGCGAAATGCCGATAGGCCGTGGCCAGCTGGCGCTGCGATCGCGCGTCGACGAACACCACGCGGTCGCGCAGGCCGGCGTCGATCACGCGATCACGGATCGGTGCGAGTTCCGCACGCTCGCCCGTGCCGAGCGCGGCGTCGTCGGCGAAGGGATCCGACGCGCCTCGCACGAAAAGCGCCAGCTTCGCGCGCCGGTGCAGCGCCGGCGTGGCGACCCAGGCCTCGACCAGCCCGCCGACGTTCTTCTTCGGATCCAGCCGGCTGGACACGACCACACAGGGCGCTCTGCCGGTCGATCGTGCGAGCAGCGTCGCGGCGAAGGCCGGGTCGTCGACGTCGGCGTGGCTGTTGAAGATCCGTTCGTTCACGCCCGGCGGGATCACGTCGAAGCGGCGGTCGTCGGCCGCGTCGATGGCGCCGTCGTACAGCGGGTGCGCGTACTGCTCGCGGCGCTCGGCGTCGGTCGAGGTGATCACCGTATCGGCGGCCTGCATGGCGCGGCGCTCGGCATCGATCCGGCGCGAGAACCGGTAGCGGGCATCCATCGCCTCGAAGTTGCCGACATCGACACCGAGCTTGTCGATCTTCTGCGCGCCCAGCGAATGCCCGGTAAAGGTGAACGGCACACCGCTGTCGCGCTTCAGCAGTACCCCTGCCCAACCGCCGTCGGCATAGTGGGTGGTCGCGTACCCGGGCAGGTCATCGCCGTAGAACGACCGGATCGCATCGACGAAGTTCGGCAGGTGCGGCCACAGCACCTCCTTGGGCAGGAACTGCGGTCCGCCGAAGTCCAGGCGCACGATGCGGACGCGGTCGGCCTGTTCGCCGAAATCGTCCAGCGTTCCGGCAAATCCGACCCAGTCCGGATCGTCGATGCGGCGCGTGATCACGTCCACGTCGACGCCGAGCCGGCCGAGCGCCAGCGCCACCTCCTTGACATAGACCAGCTGTCCGCCGAAATCGGGATGCTCGGTCAGGTAGGAGTCCTCGCGATCGAAGTTGCCCTGCGGGTTCAGGAACGCCACTTTCATGGCGCACGCTCCGCCGGATGAACCGCATACTCGGTGTCGATGACCAGGTCGGCACGGGCCTTGTGCGATGCGATGATCTCGTGCTCGATCTCGAGCACCCGGTCGATGAACGGATCCAGCTCCGAGACGTCGCGGAGCCGCTTTTCGCGATGCGCGCGGGTCTGCTGCCAATCGCGGTCGATGAACACCCGGACGTCGGCGTCGAGCAGCGAGGTGTAGGTACCCTCGGCGATCGCCACGTCATGCGCCGAAAGATCGACACGCTCCTCGTCGATCCGGTCTTCGGCATAGCGCACCAGCGGCTTGAGGCGATCGGCGGCGCCGGCCCGGAACGCGTCGAGGTCGGCATCCAACCGATCGATCCGGACTTCGTCCGGACCGACCCAGTCGATCCCTTCCCGGCGCCGGCGATCGTTGCTCTTCGGCGGGAGCCGGAAATAGTCGTCCTGCTGAAACACGCAAGGGCGATAGCCGCGCGCGGCCAGACGCTCGGCCAGCGCAGCGGCCGTCTCGGACTTGCCGCTGCCGGACTCCCCGGCCACGGTCACCACCAGCCGCTTCGAGCCGGGCAGGCCCTGCGCGGACAACCAGCGATCGATGGCTTCGGCCGCCGTTCGGTGATGCGCTTCGATGACGATGCGGTCGCCGTGCATGCACATGGCCTTGATCGGACCTGCCCCTATACTAACGAAACCCAGCGTGATCGAAGTCGACCATGAACAGCGTCACTGCAACCGACTACCGGAGCCTCCAGCGACGGCTGCGGCTGCGGCTCGATCGCATCGAGCGCGACTACGGTCTCGGCGCGGCGCTTGAAGCGCTGCGGCAACAGCAAGTGGACACCGGCTTCATTCGCGACGACCTCAGCGAGGTGGTTCGACATACCTTCTGCGATCCCACCGACCGCGATCGATGCTTCGCGACCCAGTTCAATCCGGCCCGCGCTCGCCGCTTTGCCGGCGCGGGTTTGCAGGAGCCGCCCGACGGCATCCGGCCGGTCCATCACAACTGCTTTCTGTGCGCCGAGAACATCGAGTGGCAGCAGCAGGGCCGGGAGATGGGCTATCCGATCGCAGGCGCTTCGGTGCCCTACACCGCTTGGATGAATCCATTCCCGCTGGCCGTCGGACACGCCATCCTCGCCTCCGACGAGCATCGACCGCAGCACTGGCAGGAAGGCGACATCGATCTCCGGACCCTGGTCGAGGACCTGCTCGAATTCAGTCGACGCCTGCCCGGCTGGATCGTGTTCTACAACGGCGTCGGGGCAGGCGCGTCGATCGAGGGCCACCTGCACGTCCACGCGCTTCCGCGCACCCCGGGGCTCGGCCCGATGCCGATCGAGCGCGCAGCCGAACGCCATCGCGAAGGTGCGGTGGCGCGCGGTCTCTACCCGATGGACTTCGCGCACTGGCGAGGGAGCCGGGACCGCGTGCTCGATGAGGCCCGTCCCTGGCTGGCGCGCTGGCAGCACCATGCAGGTGTCGCCGCCGACGCCACCGCCAACCTGATGGCCACCTGCAGCGACGACGGCCGCCTGGACCTGTACTTCGTGCCCCGCCACCGCCGGCGCTCGCGCGGCGAAGGTCTCGGCGGCGTGATCGGCGCCTTCGAGACGATGGGCGAGATCATCTGCTCGACCCCCGGGGAACGCCAGCGGATCGAGTCGGGCGCCGTCGATTACCGGACGATCCGAGACCTGCTTGCCCACGTCGCCGTCGCGCTCGACGACTGAGCGGATCCACCGGCGCCACTTCGCGCGCTGCGCTTTGCCTAGACACCGCAAAGGCCGACGGAGTCGGACTTGACGGCCGCCCGAAGGAAGTGAGGCTCGATCCAAGGCGTCGAAGCTCGCGGATTCGTCAGATTCACGACGCTCCGACCTTCCATCGAGGGCAGTTCCATGCGTGCCCGGGCAGTCCCGCAGCCCCCCGCCCCGCTCGAATCCCTTCCCGCTGGAGGACGTCATGCCGCCGAGGGCAATATCATGCGGCGTCATCGGCCGTTCGGCGCCACCGGCACTCGATCAGGATGCCAGCGTGGCGACGTCCTTCAGCGCCTCGTCCGGCAGCACGTAGGAGGTACCGATCAGCGGGTGGCCGGGTTCGAGCAATGTCGGGAAGGTCAGTCCCGGAAGCACCTTGACGGCGAAGATCTCCTCGACCGCGTCGCTGAACCGGAGCAGGCCGACCGTCTCGCCGCTGTCGAGGTCAATGATCCACACGCCGCTCCTCCGCTCCGAACCGTCCTCGGTGATCGGAATGCCCTCGAAAGTGTTGGTTTCGCGGACCTGCGACAGGCCGACCAGCGCGTACTTGTCGACGAAATCGAGTCCCCGCGTGAAGCCCGGCATCTGGGCGAGGCGGCCACTCTTCGCGCTCTTCGGGTCGTACCAGGAAAGCGCGCCGTAGCCCGACTCCAGAAACCAGACCCGGTCACGGTACCAGCGCGGCGAATGCGGCATCGAAAGTCCTTCCACGAGCACCTTGTCGCGAACGATGTCGTAAAGCAGCCCGCCGGCGTTCTTGTCGGCGCGCCAGCCGCCCGCGGTGTCGGTCCGGCCGAGCGCGGTCACGTAGCGCGGCCGCCCGTCGACGATGCAGAGACCGTTCAGGTGGCAGCGATCCTCGATGGCGTAGGCAGAAATCCAGGGCGGCCGCCAGCGCGGCACGAAGCTGTGGTCGAGGTCGAGCGTGCACAGGCAGGAGAAGCGGGTATTGACGATCCAGAGTTCGTCGCCGGCGAAATCCAGTTCGTGGATGTCGATGTTGCCGGTGTAGTGGATCGAGCGCGGGATGAAGCAGCCGTCGTGCCGACCCTTCGGCTCGACCTTGGGCGCCACCGCCGGCGTATTGCGGAATTCGAAGACCTCGTTGTTGGTGCCGATCACCAGGCGATTGCCCCGGGCCGCGATGCCCATCGGGCGATTGAACGAACAGAAGTGCGTGTTCAGCTTGCCCTGGTCGGCGCGCAGCAGAACGACCTGGCCGGCCTGGTAGGTGGAGACGGCGACGGTCAGCCGACCCTTGTCGAGCAGCGTCAGGAAGCTGGCCGAGAACTCGCTCTTCAGCGCCTCGCCGGGATTTTCGCGGATCCGGCGGGCCAGCGCCTCGCGGCGGTTCTGCTCGGCTTCCGCCTTGGCCTTCCTGGCGTGCTGCTCGGGCGTTGACGCCTCGCCATCGGTGCTGTCGCTCACTTGAGGTCCCGTTGCTGAATGACGGCGCTACCATACCGTCTTCCGCACACCCGGCCAAGCGCACATGCCTTCGTTCGACTATGACGTTGTCTGGCAAACGCTCGACGATCCGACGCGGGATGCAATCGTCGCGTTCTGGGACCACCACGGGGCGATTCGCAACGAACAGGCAGCGCGCAGTCGGGTCGATCAGGTCGTCGCCCTCGCGCGAACCGGCTCGGACGAGATCGCTGGCGTCTGCACGGCCGTGCCGCGTTCGTTGCCGGACCTCGGAGAGAGACTGTACTACTACCGGACCTTCGTGGCACCGCCGTTCCGGACCGGGTTCATCGTCCGCCGCCTGTTGCTGCTTGCCGTTCGAACGCTCGAAGCCTGGAGCAGCGAACATCCTGAACTCGGCGCGAACGGTGTGTACCTGGAACTGGAAAACCCCTCGTTTTCCCGGCACCTGCGCCAGGCCATCTGGCCCCGGCCGGGGCTGGAGTTCGTCTACATCGGACGGACGGCGACGGGCCTCGAACGCCGGGTCAAGTGGTTCGACCACGCCCGGATCGGCCACTGATTCCGGTTGGACGAGCCAGAACCGCCCTATCCGGTCGGATGCCCAGGCATCGCTTTTCAGCCCGACGCCTCGCCCTCGTACCCCGAACGCGTGATGAACAGGCAGACATCGGTGTCGAGGCATGCCGTCTCACCGGTGCCCGGCTGAATCGTGCCGGCCGGACAGGCGATGCAGTCGATGCTGCCCGGATCGGGCTGGAACGTGTCCTGGGGGCACGCCGGACAATCGGTCTGCCCGGCGTCGGGCTGGAATCGACCGGCCGCACAGGTGCTGCACGAGGCCTGTCCTTCGGACGGCTGCGCGGTCCCGGGCGGGCACTCGACGCAGTCCGCGTTGCCGGTTCCCTGGGCGAATCGTCCGGCCGGGCAGTTCTGGCAAGCGGCGCTGCCGGAATCGGAGAATCGCCCCTGGGGGCAGGCAAAGCACACGGCCGAGCCATCCTGCGGCTGGAAGAAGCCCGCCGCGCAATCGGTACAGGCAACAGCGCCCTCATCCGCCGCGAAGGAGCCCGGCGCACATGACTGACACGCACTCTGCCCGGAGGCGCCCGCGAACCGGCCGGCGGGACAGGCCTGGCAGACCGTCTCGCCGGCCTCGCCTGCAAACGTTCCGGCAGCACAGGCCGCGCAGGCCGTCTGTCCCGGCTGCGGCTGGACGAACCCCGGCGCGCACTGGATGCATTCGGCGGCGCCTGCTGCGCCGCTGAAGGTGCCTGCCGGACAGGCCGGACACGAGACATTGCCGAGGCCGGAGGCTGCGGTTCCGGCCGGACAGTCGGAACAGGACGACGAACCCGGATTCGCCGAGAAGCGTCCGGCCGGGCAGGCCTGGCATTCCTCCGCACCGGCGCCGGAGAACGTCCCCGCCGCGCAGACGGAACAACTCGTCGAACCGGGTTGCGGCGCGAAGAAGCCAGGCGCGCAGTCGATGCACTGCGCAAGACCCTGCGGATCGGCGAAGGTGCCGATCGGGCAGGCCGTGCACTGGACGGCTCCGACATCGGCAATGTTCCCTGGCTCACAGCCGGCGCAGGAGCGCATCCCCGCGACCGGCGCGAAGGTATTCTCCGGACACGTCAGGCAGGACTGCCCGTCGGCAGAAAAGCTGCCGGGCGCGCAGGGTGAACAAACTCCGGTCGCCGGATCCGGGAACTCACCCGGCGAGCAACTCTGGGCGTGAGCGGAAACCGGGAACCCGCTGCTGCAGACCGCCAGCAGCGCGAAAAAAAGGACCTTCGCGAAACGCATCGTTGACTCTCCAGCGATGGACCGAGCCGATCGCGTTCACGCAAACGACACGTCGACAATACGCCGGGATGGGCTCGACTGCAAACCGCCTCAGCGGCTCTCGGCCAGCGGCATCCCGGTCAACTGCACGAACGCCGACTCGCCCCACGCATCGAGGACGCCGTCGCGGAAGATCACCGGGGTGGTTTCGTCCCGCGTGGTTCGTCCATCGCCATCGACGCGCTGCGTGCGATAGAAGAGCACGGTGTAGACCGACCCGGCGACGGTAAACGCTTCGCTCATCGCCGGTGGATTCGGCATCCTCCCCTCGACCGAGGCCCGGTCCATGCCGATGTCGAGCGAAGTGATCGCGTCGCGATTCTCGCGTTCGAGCTTCGACCACTGGTCGCTCCGATCTACCTCGTCTGCGCCGATCGCCACGACGCAGCCGGACAATACGACCGGCACGATCGCGGCGATCAGAAGACGGCTCAAAAGCTTGTTCATCCGGAACCTCCTGAATCAGGGTTGGTGGGAAGGATTATCCCGGAGAATCCTGAACCCCGCCTGACCCGGAAGTCACTTTCTGCGCGATCCGAACGCCGGCGACAGCGCCCCCATTCACTGCCGGAAGCGGCGCTGCTCGACCTGCTTTCGCCCATCGAACTTGACGCCGAGCTCGGCGGCCCGCTCGTCGTCGATCAGCTCCTCCGACAGCCCGAAAACGTCCTGCTCCTCTTCGCGCATGTGGTGCTCGAGCATCTCGCGGAACTTCTTGAACGTGGCCAGCCAGGCCGGGCTGCTCATGTCGGTGTCCTTGAGTTCATCGAGGTAATCGCTCGACTGCTTGTGCTCGGAAACACTGTGGCGCGTCTGCGGCTGCCCTTCGGACGCCTCGATCAACTCCGAGTACAGAGTCTGCTCCTCGGCGGCGGCGTGCGACTCGACGTCCTGGACCAGCAGATCGAACAGGCGCTTCCGCTCATCGGTCTCGCCGGTCGTTTCAGCAATCCTCCGCATCAACTCGCGGTGATCGTCGTGCTCGCGTTTCAGCTTCTGGTAGATATTCATGATTCATGGTCCTCGTTGG
Organism: uncultured Halomonas sp.; assembly: GCA_964548715.1. GTDB lineage: Bacteria > Pseudomonadota > Gammaproteobacteria > Xanthomonadales > Wenzhouxiangellaceae. The sequence continues at coordinate 14,217 of CAZJSH010000064.1, forward strand.
AGAAGTGACACCATCCGGATGCAGGGTCGCGTAGCCGTCGGTACGGAACGTTTCCGCTTCGTTCATCGCTTGGCGATGATCCAGACGGCATGAACGATTCCCGGGATGTAGCCAAGCAAGGTCAGCAGGATATTGATCCAGAACTGCGCGCCGATTCCGACCTGCAAAAACACGCCGAGCGGCGGCAGCAGAATGGCGATCAGGACTCGAACGATGTCCATCGCGGGTCTCCCGTGAAACTTCGGATCGAAGTGTCGCCCATGGCCCGGGCAAAGGCCTTAATGTGCATCAAACGCTGGCCAACCCGGATGCCTCCAGAGGCACGAATCAAGGTCGTCGTTGCCCCCAGCACCGGACCGCCGGGAAGTTCGGAACGCAGTCGATGCATGAGGATCACGAGCACCGCCGGACGCTCCCACGCAGGGGCGCAGTAGCCCAGCACCGAAGAAGGGAATCGGCGAGGGGCGTAGCGAGCGGCTGCGTGGGAGTGGCCGCCCCTGAATCAAGTTCAGGACAGGCTCCGCACAATAGCCCAGCATTGAGGCAAAAATCGTCGCTGGGCGTAGCGAGGGCTCGGTGGCCGGTGATGCCACAGCATTCTTGAATCAGGCATTGAAATCGGTGAGGGGCGTAGCGAGCATGGGCGCTGCCGGTGATCGCCGGAGCGGAGCGACCGCAGTGCACTACAAGTGCATGAGGATCGCGAGCACCGCCGAGCGCCGGCAGCGCCCAGCACAGTAGCCCAGCACCGATTTCAATCGCCGCCGTGGGCGAAATCGGGATAGGCCTCCATCCCACACTCCGCAAAATCCAGCCCCGCCCGCTCATCGTCCGGATGCACACGGATGCCGAGGGTGGCGTTCAGCGCGGCCCAGACACCGAGGCTGGCGACGAATACGAACCCGCCGATCAACGCGATTCCGGCGATCTGGCCGAGGAAGGTTGCATCGGGATTCGACAGGGGCACCGCCAGCAGGCCCAGGATGCCGCAGACCCCGTGGACGGAAATCGCGCCGACCGGGTCGTCGATGCGGATGCGGTCGAAGGCCAGGATCGAGGCGACGACCACGACCCCGCCGACCGCTCCGATCAGGACGGCGAGCCAGGGCTCGGGCGTCGACGGACCGGCGGTGATCGAGACCAGGCCGGCGAGCGCGCCGTTCAGTGCCATGGTCAGATCGGCCTTGCCGAACAGGAAGCGGGCGAACAACAGCGCGGCGACAAGTCCTGCGGCCGCCGCCAGGTTGGTGTTGACGAACACCTTGGCCACGGCGTTGGCCGATCCGAACCCGGCCACGGCCAGTTCCGAGCCGCCGTTGAAACCGAACCACCCCATCCACAGGATGAACATGCCGAGCGTGGCCAGCGGGAGGTTCGCCCCCGGGATGGCGCGCGGGCGACCGTCGGCGGTGTACTTGCCGGCCCGCGGCCCGAGCAGCAGGACACCGGCCAGCGCGGCGGCCGCACCGGCCATGTGAACGATACCGCCACCGGCGTAGTCGGAATAACCCAATCCGTCGAGCACGCCGCCGCCCCAGGACCAGTACCCCTGCCACGGGTAGATGACCCCGGTCATGACCACTGCAAAGGCGAGGAAGGCCCACAGTTTCATACGCTCGGCAACCGCGCCCGAAACGATCGACATCGCGGTCGCAACGAACACGACCTGGAACATGAAATCGGCCAGCGACGAGAACGCGACTTCGCTGCCCTCGGCGGTAAGGTCGGCCAGCGCGTTTTCGGCGGAAACGCCGAAGCCGAAGCCCGGCCAGAACGCGTTGACGCCCTCGCCGGGATACATCATCTGGTAGCCGACCAGGAAGTACATCAGGCAGGCGATGGCGTACAGCGCCACGTTCTTGGTCAGGATCTCGACCGTATTGCGAGCCCGGACCAGGCCGGCCTCGAGCATCGTGAAGCCGGCGGCCATCCACATCACCAGCGCCGCGCAGATCAGCAGATAGAACGTATTCAGTGCATATTCGAGTTCGGTCATGAGGAGGCTCCGTTACAACGCGGATTCGTTGACTTCACCGGTCCGGATGCGCACCACGCGCTCCAGTTCGGTGACGAAGATCTTGCCGTCGCCGATCCGACCGCTTCGCGCGGTCTCGGTCAGCGTTTCGATGACCCGTTCGACCTGGTCGTCGGGAACGGCGATCTCGAGCTTGATCTTGGGAAGGAAGTCGACGACGTATTCGGCGCCGCGATACAACTCGGTATGCCCTTTCTGGCGGCCGAAGCCGCGGGTCTCGCTGACGGTCATGCCCTGGACGCCGACCTCGGCCAGCGCCTCGCGCACGTCGTCGAGCTTGAACGGTTTGATGATGGCGGTGATCAGTTTCATCGGTGCAATCACTCCCTGGTGGGGTTGCGGTGCGGGCGCGAGCCCACGGCCGCACTTGCAAGCGCGGTGCCACATGGGCCGGTTGCGGAGCTGCGGGGGTTCCGAGGAGAACGAGGGCGGACGGTGCGCACCACGTTGGTGC
>CAZJSH010000065.1:0-1177 GCA_964548715.1 uncultured Halomonas sp.
GAAGTCGTTCTTGATGGAGGGCTTGGCCGCGGTACCAATGCAGTCAAGGTAGTAACCGCATCCCGAGTCGAGCTCCAGCACCTGGCCGATACCGAAATAATTCACGAACCGGACCCCCAGCCTGTCGAAGTATTCGAACAGTTCTTCCGGTGGAATCGCGGGTCCGCCGAAGGGGCGCGGATGAAAATGCGCGTCCACGACGGTCGTGTAAGGCTCGCTTTCGCGGTCGAAACACGCCTGTTGCTCCGGCGGCGCGGCAAACGACGCCAGGTCGCGCTGTGGCTTTGCCAGCGCTGCCACCGGGTCGGCCTCTTTCGACTGCATCCCGCTACAGCCCACCAGCACGGCCAACATCGTGGCCGCCACGGTCAGCCGGACGGTCAGCCGGATCGACGTGACCGGTGCGAACTCGCGAGCCCGGTTCCGGTTGTTCCTGCAATTCCTGCTTTCGTTCATAGCGTCTTCCTGGTTTATCGAAATCGAATCCATGCGAAATGCATGACGGATTCGTCTCGTGGTAATTCAGCAGGCCCTGATGCTACGGAAAGTCCTGTGCCGTTGGCAGTCGACAGCGATGGAATTGACAAACCTTTGCATTCGGATGGAATTGGCCAGAGAAGACACGACCCTGCTCGACACCGGTCCGAAGATCGGCAACCGGATCTTGAGTCGGTGGATCGGGTCTGGAACGAGAGGGAGCAGCGGGCTGATACGGCCCGGCATCGGCAAGCATCGGTACGGCGTGGAACCGGAATTCCAGGAAAGCTGACTCAGACCCGCTGCAACCAGTCGGCATAGGCCTGGCAGGTAGCATCGATGGCCAGGGCGAGACTGTCCAGGCGCTCGCGCGGGATGCTGACGTCCCGGCCGGCATCCATTTCCAGCCGTTCCGCCTTGGCACGGACATCCTGCGCACCCAGACTTGCTGCAGTTCCCTTCAGACGGTGCGCGAACGACTCGAGCTGCCGTGCGTCCGAACACATCCATGCGCCGACACAACCCTCCAGCGCCTCCATGGCCGACGTCTCGAACAGCGTGAGCAGCATTTTCGGCAGGCCCGGGCGCACCTTTCCGAGGGCACGAATCTCGGCAAGTTGATCCGGGCTGAGCAGTTCATTGCTCACGGATCGTCAACCCGGGACGTAGGCACCTGCTTCAGACAGTAGCCTTTCTGATA
>CAZJSH010000065.1:1277-6566 GCA_964548715.1 uncultured Halomonas sp.
CGCAACACGGACTCGATGCGCGCGACCAGGACCTTGGCGACGACCGGCTTGATGACGTAATCATCCGCGCCTGAATTCAGGCCCTTCGCGACTCGCTCGTCATCACCGTAATGGGTCACGAAGATGACGGGCGTGGTGGTCTGCTCCTGTTCGCGCAGGCTGCACAGGAACTCCAGCCCCGACTCGCCGGGCATGTCCCAGTCGAGGAGCAGGAGATCCACGGAACTCGACCCGGACGTCTTCCGGAACTCGGCCGGGGAGCGGAACGTCACCCCCGTGTAGCCGGCTCGCTCGAGGATGGTTTCCAGCAGTGCCGCGGTGACCGGGTCGTCTTCGATCACGCCGATGAGGCAATCCTTCTTGTCCGCTGATTTTTCTCGTGCAGTCACCGTGGATTCCAAGCTGGCCTGAAGCTCACTGGTCTGGAGGCATCTGCCCGAGCCTCATGGTGCCCGGGAAACGTCATCGTTTCACCACGAAGCCGCATTTATCGCCGCAGGTCCGGAGGCAGATTCCAATCGAGCGCTGTCGCTCCCGGCATCAGGCGCCTGCTGGCCGCGACAAAAGTATGTAACCTCACCATATATCCTCATGGTGGAATTTCAGGGGGCGTCGTTAAGCCATGGTAGCCGAAGAACATCGAATCATTCCGTCGGCGACCGGTCCCTGTACTCTCCGTGATTTCGGCCGGAATCCTACAGGTCGGGCCGGAAACCGGCCAGCCGGACCGGGAAGGATTGACGATTCTTTACCATTCTCCCGCTGGTCCAGGGCCGCGATCCTGCCCCTCCTGATCGTGGCGATCAGCCTGCCGGGCCTTGCCCAGGAGACGGGCGGCGATACCCCCGATGACTCTCCCTATGTAAAGCTGGCCACGGAAATGCTGCACAAGGCCGTCGAAGCAGGCGATGACCTGGCGACTGCCGAGGCCCAGCTGAGGCTTACAGACCACATGTATTCGAGGGGCCTATGGGGCGAGGCCGCGGCGCATGCCGAGCTCGGGCTTGCGGCTGCGAAGCAGTCGACGGACGAAGCGTTGCTGCTGGAACTGGAGCACTTCCTGGCCCGGGCGTTACTCAGACTCGAGCGGTCGGCTGAAGCGACCGAAATCTATCTCTCGTTGCTCGGCCGGGCTGAAAGCAGCGGCAATACCGAACTCGAAGCCAAAGCAAACCTTTCACTATCTTCGCTCCAGGGCCGCGCAGGTGACCTGCAGGCGGCGAAGGCCTTCGCTCGTTCGTCCTTGCAGCTGACCGACACCATGGACAACGCCGACTTGCGCGCGCGGGTGCTGATCAACCTGGCGCAGATCGCCTACATGGAGGCGAGATCACAGGCAGCAAGCGAATTCATAGCCGAGGCGGGCTCTCTGGCTGCCAAAGAGCTGTCCGACCAGACCCGGTCCTCGCTGCTCATGGCCGAACTCGGCATCGAGGCGCGCGATGGCAACGTCGAAAGCCTGCTCCCGATCGCCAGGAATGCGCTCGCGGTTGCCGAGAGGATCGACAGTGTGTTCTTTCGCGCGTTTGCACTGTCCCAGCTGGGACCCCTGCTATGCCGGAACGGGGAAAGCGCCGAGGCGATCGAGCGCTTCCAGCAAGCCGCCGCACTGTTCGCGCGGAGTGACGCGCCAGTCGAGCAGAGCGATACCCTTGCGGCACTCGCCCAGTGCCTCGCACAGAATCAACGGCATGAAGAAGCCTATGGTCGGTTGGCAGAATCCCGCTCGCTGCTTCAGGAAGCGCACGGCCGGCAGCGAAGTGAATCCATGCAGGCGAGCCTGGTGGCTTTCCAGAGTGATCGACGACTGCGTGAACTTGCGCGCTTGGCCGACGAAGAGCAGGCTCTTCAGGTCAGAGTGGCGCAGCAGCAGCTGCGCATCAGCCTGATGGTGACCGGGATCCTGCTGCTCGGCGCCCTGGCCGGTCTGCTCTGGCTTCGCAATCGACGGATCGTCGAACAACGGGAAGCCCAGCAGAAGCTTAACGCGGCGCGAATCGACCTGCTTGCGCGCACCAGTCACGAGATCCGGAATCCAGCGCAGGGACTCATCGGCGTGCTGGAGCGCAGATTCTCGCCCGACCGGGATAGCGCGCTCGATCCCGACGAACAGTCCGCGCTGGCAGCAGCGCGAATGATCCAGCACCTGGCAAATGATTATCTCGACCTTTCGCTGCTCGAACAGGGCAAGCTTCGAATCGGCAACACGGCGAGCTGCAATGTGCGAAAGGCCGTCAACAATGTGGCCCAGCTGGCCGAATCGTTCCTTGGCAAAGCGATGCCCAGGCTCGACATATCCGTCGCTTCCGATATTCCGGAGCACATACAGGCCGACTCCGATCGACTGATGCAGGTCCTGCTTAACCTGGTCGTCAACGCGGGGCGTTACGGCGGCCCCGACGTGATCAGCCTCCGCGTGAACCGATCGGACAACGGCGATTCAGTGCTGTTCCAGGTCGAGGACCGCGGCCCCGGCTTGCAGCATCACGGCGATGACCTCTTCGATCCCTACGTGCGTGGCGATATCCATTCCGGAGATTCACGCGCGAGCGGCCTCGGCCTGTTCATCAGCGCCCGCATCGTGGATGCCATGGGCGGTCGCTTGCGGGCCGGTAGCCGCGCGAAGGGCGGCGCGCGATTCGAAGTTCGAATCCCGCTGCGTACCGCGAACGCCCCGGAAGCAGAAAGCGCGGAACAACAGATCGGAAAGCAAGAGGTAGCTCCTCTGCGCGGGCCCGTCCTGGTCGTCGATGACGATACGTTCAGCCGGACCGGGATTCGGGCCGTCCTGGAAAGCCTCGGCTGCACGACATGCGAAGCCGCAGACTGGACAAGCATGAAATCGATGATCGATCAGCAGGATCCCCAGCTGGTTCTGCTCGACCGCCACCTGGGCGATGAAGACGGCCTGGAACTCGCACACCGATTGCGCGAACACGATCGTCATCAGGGACGTGATCCACGCCGGATCATCATGGTCAGCGGCACCGAGCGCCCAACCGACGTCTGCATGGATGCACTGGACGACTGGATCACCAAGCCCGTCACGCGTAAGCGGATCACATCACTGCTGAACCCCTCCGGCGTCAGCTGACGGTTGTTGGGGCAGGGTTCAGTTTCCAGTTATCGATTTCCGGGTTCAGGGTTCCGGAGTCAGTTCTCAGTTCTCAGTTGTCGGTTTCGATGGTGTTGTGGGAACTTGCCTTTCAAGCGATGGCCTCGTCGCGGGCATCCCGGCTTTCTCGTCGTCCCGGGGCCGGCGCAGCCGGAACCCGGCACCTCGAGATGCGATCGCTCATCGAACGAAGGCAACCTGTTCCGATTCGCGCGCAAGCGCCCTCCAACAGTCGAATCCAGCGCCGGCGCCCAGGATTCCTCGTCGTCCCGGGGCCGGCGCAGCCGGAACCCGGGACCTCGTGACGAAATCGCCCGTCGATCGAAGGCGCCACCTCGACCAGATTCCGGGTTCGCCTACTCGGCGCCCCGGAACGACGACACATGAAGGGGCCGGGCCTCAGGCCTGCACCGGAGTCGCCGCCGGTTCGGGCGCGGCGGGCTCCGCCGGCCTGGGCGACTTCGCGGGCCGGCCGACGACGCTCGCGGCGACCAGGTCGCCGGTCACGTTCAGCACGGTACGCGACATGTCCAGGATGCGGTCGACGCCGATGACCAGCGCGATGCCGCCGGGCGGAATGCCGATGGTGACCAGCAGCATCGACAGGATCGCGATGCCGATACCCGGCGTGCCCGGCGAGCCGATCGACGCGCCGATGGCCAGTACCGCAACCAGCAGCAGGCTGGCCAGAGGCACGTCGATGGCGAAGACCTGCGCCAGGAACAGCGTGGCGGCGACCTGGTACAGCGCGGTGCCGGCCATGTTGATGGTGGTGCCCAGCGGAATGACGAACTGCGAGACCGACGGGTCGATGCCCAGCCGCTTCTCCGCCGTCTGCAGCGTGGTCGGCAGGACGGCCGCCGACGAGCTGGTCGAGAACGCCAGCAACTGCACGTCGCGCGCCTCGCGCATGAACGGGCCGACCGGCTTGCCGGTCAGCACGCGATACAGCACCAGGTAGACCCCCAGCATCAGCGTCAGGCCGATCAGCACGGTGCCGACGTAATAGCTCATGCCCAGCAGCGCGTCCAGTCCCAGCCGGGTGGTGATCTGCGCCAGCAGGCCGAACACTGCGACCGGCACCAGGAACATCGCCCAGCGCACGACGGTCATGGCCACTTCCTGCACGCTGGCGAGCAGCTCCAGCAGCGGCTGAGCGCGCACCTTGGCCATGCTGACAAGCGCGACCCCGACCAGCAGCGCCATCAGCACCACCTGGAGCATGTTCTGCTCCAAACCCGACCGCAGCGGATTGACGGGCACCAACTCGATCAACACGCCGGGCAGCTCGCCCAACCCGGGCGCCTCGGCCACGTCCGGCGATACCGCCGGCGAGGTGGCGACCAGCGCGCCGGCGTCCAGCGCCCGGCCCGGCTCCAGCGTCATCATCACCGCCATGCCGATCAGCACCGCGACGATGGTGGTCCCGAGAAAGAACAGCATCGCACGCACACCGATCTGCTTCAGGTTACGCAGATTGCCGCCGGCGGCCATGCCGAGCACGATCGACGCGAACACCAGCGGGATCACGATCATCTGGACCAGGGCCAGGAACAGCTGGCCGGGAAGCGCCAGCCAGTTGGTCAGCACCTCGGCGGTGCCGGGCGCCACCCAGCCGGTGGTCGGGCCCAGCGCGATGCCGGCGAGGATGCCGAGCGCCATGGCGACCAGCACCTGCGCCCACATCCGGTTCTGGATGAAGCCCTTGAGCTTCCGGTGCAGGTGACGGGTGGGAATGGCGCGGAGATCACGAAGGACAATGGACATGACGATCGTTCCGAGTCGAGCCTGCCTTAATTATCGGTGATGGCCACCGGCCGCACCGGTCGCGCTGGATCGACGGCTTGTGGGAGGCTGCTTGCAGGCGAAGGGTGGCCGAACCGGTCCGCGCGGGATCCGCCCTCCCACAGGCGGACTCATTGCCGGCATCGGATCGAGAGCCTGTTGGAGGCCGCTTGCGGGCGAAGGGTGGCCGAGGCGGTTCGCGCGGAAGTCCGCCCTCTCACAGTCGAGATCATCGCCGGCATCGGATCGAGAGCCTGTTGGAGGCCGGCTCTGCCGGGCGAAGGGTGGCCGAACCGGTCCGCGCGGGATCCGCCCTCCCACAGGCAGACTAATCGCCGGCATCGGATCGAGAGCCTGTTGGAGGCCGCTTGCGGGCGAAGGGTGGCCGA
>CAZJSH010000065.1:6666-16502 GCA_964548715.1 uncultured Halomonas sp.
GAGGCCGCTTGCGGGCGAAGGGTGGCCGAGGCGGTTCGCGCGGAAGTCCGCCCTCCCACAGTCGAGATCATCGCCGGCGCCGAATCGAAAGCCTGTGGGAGGCCGGCTCTGCCGGGCGAAGGTCAGGCCAGTAGCGCCTCGCCCCGCTCCAGCCGCTTGCGCAGGATGCTGTTGCGCGGGAAATGCTGGACGAGGAAGTCCATCTGGTCGGCCAGGATGCGGCGGCCCTGGAGGTAGACGTACTCGGCGTGGGTGGGCGCGAACGGGATGGCCAGCAACTGCATGCCGGACTCTTCGGGCGTGCGCGAGCCCTTGTGGTTGTTGCAGCGCTTGCAGGCGGTCACGACATTCGTCCAGGTGTCCTCGCCCTTCTGGGCCAGCGGGTGGACGTGGTCGCGCGACAGATCGCCGTCGCTGAACTTGTTGCCGCAGTACAGACACAGGTTCTGGTCGCGCCGGAACAGCGCCCGGTTCGAAAGCGGCGGGGTATAGCGGTGGTAGAAGTTCTTGCCGCCCGGGTGGGCGCCGTGGGTGGCCAAGATGGCGTTGATCGGGATCTCGGTGCGAAGCCCGGTGCGCGCGTTGATGCCGCCGTGCAGACGGTACAGCACGGATCCGAGGGAATAGCTCACCTGCTCGAGACAGATCAGCTTGACCGCATCCTGGTAGCTGATCCACTCCAGCGGCATTCCCGCGACGTCGGTCCGTAGCACCTGTTGGTTCAGATTCAACATCTTGGGCATTCCGTTCCCTGTGTCCACCACATGTTGTGGCACCGCGAACTTGGCCTCCCGTATCTTTGCCTCAAACGCGATCGGTTTGCAAGCCCTGTGCGGTGACGATTTGGTTACAGGACGGTTTTCGGGTTCAGTTCTCAGTTAACAGTTCCCAGTTCTCAGTTCCCAGTGATCGGTTTGGATTGTGTGGTGGGAGCTTGCCTTGCAGGCGATGGGCTCGTCGCGGGCACCCCGGAATTCTCGTCGTCCCGGGGCGCCGAAGGCGAACCCGGGACCTCGTGACGAAATCGCTCGTCGAACGAAGGCGGCCAATCGGTTCGCGCGCAAGCGCGCTCCAACAGTCCAATCGAGCGCAGCGCCGAATCGAAGGCCTGTGGGAGGCCGGCTATGCCGGGCGAAGGGTGGCCCGGCCGGTTCGCGCGGAATCCGCCCTCCCACAGTCGATTCGGTCGAGGAGATTGGATCCGTGCCCGTGGGAGGCCGGCTGTGCCGGGCGAAAGGTGACCCGACCTCCGATTCGTTGAAACTTGCCGCCGCCGACCGTATCCAATGCAGCACGAACGCCCCTGTTGAACCATCGATTCCGAAGGAGCCGTTGCCGATGCTGGCGAAGTCGATTCCGCTGATGAAGATCCTGCTCACCGCCCTGGCCCTGCTGGCGCTGGTCCCGGCGCGCGCTGCGCTGCCGGCCTCGGTCGACGGCGAGCCGCTGCCGTCGCTGGCTCCGATTCTCGAGCGCACCACGCCGGCGGTGGTCAACATTTCGACCCAGACGCGGGTGCAGGTGCGCACCAGCCCGTTCATGAACGACCCGTTCTTCCGCCGCTTCTTCGACATGCCCAACGCGCCGCGTGAGCGGGTGCAGCGGTCGCTGGGCTCGGGCGTGATCGTCGATGCCGAGGCCGGGCTGGTGTTGACCAACAATCACGTGATCGACGACGCCGACGACATTTCGGTGACGCTCAACGACGGCCGCGAGCTCCGCGCCGAGTTCATCGGCGCCGACCGCGACACCGACCTGGCCGTGGTCCGCATCGAGGCCGACGGCCTGGCCGAGCTGCCGCTGTTCGATTCCGATGCGCTGAAGGTCGGCGACTTCGTCGTCGCGGTCGGCAACCCGTTCGGCCTGGGCCAGACGGTGACCTCGGGCATCGTCTCGGCGCTGGGCCGCAGCGGGCTGCGCGGGCTGGAGTACCAGAACTTCATCCAGACCGACGCCTCGATCAACCCCGGCAACTCCGGCGGCGCGCTGATCAACCTTCGAGGCGAGCTGGTCGGAATCAACACCGCAATCTTCACCCCGAGCGGCGGCAACGTCGGCATCGGCTTCGCGATTCCGGCCAGCACCGCCGAGTACGTCATGAACCAGCTGGTGCGCTACGGTGAAGTGCGCCGCGGCAGCCTCGGCGTGGACGTGCAGGACTTCACCCAGGAACTGCGCGAAGCGCTCGATGCCGGCGACCGCGACGGCGTGGTCGTCACACGTGTGGAAGAAGACAGCGCCGCCGACGAGGCCGGCCTGAAACCCGGCGACGTGGTCCTGGCCCTGGACGAGCGCGTGATCGACTCGGTCCAGACCCTGCGCAACATCGAGGGCCTGATGGCGGTGGGGCGCGAAATCGTCGTCGATTACTGGCGCGACGGCCGCGAACGGCGCGTCGAACTGGCCGTGTTCGAGAACCTGGACGCCCGCATCGCCGGCCAGCGGCTCGACGAGCGGCTCGACGGCGTGGTGCTGGTGCGGGTACCCGAGCGCGCCCGCGCCGTCGGCGTGCTGGTCGAGGACGTCCGGCGCTCGACCCGGGCCTGGGAATCCGGCCTGCGCCCCGGCGACCTGATCGTCGCCGTCGGCCGCGACCCCGTCCGCGACCTCGCCGCACTCCGCAAGGCGTTTCCGATCGAGGACGACGAGGAACTCGCCTTCGAGATTCGCCGGCGCGGAAGGGCGTATCTGGCGGTGATTGAGTAGGGAGCCCGGGCGGCAGTTGCCGGTTAGCGGCTGCCGGTTGTCGGTGATCGGTTGCCGCTTTCGGTGACCGTATGGGAGCTTGCCCCTGCAAGCGATGGCCCCATCGACCATCGTGGGCAGGCCCGCTGCCGCAGAAGAATCCAAGTTCGCGAGCACACTCTCTCCAACAGACGAATTCTTCGCCGGGTCCGGATCGAAGGTCTTCGGGCGGCCCGCTCGGCTTGGTTTCTCGCAGCGAAATTCGTACACTTTTCCACGGGCTTGGGCAGAACGACCGTGGGGCACTCCTATGTTCATCATCACCAACCGCAACTTCCGCAAATACCGCAACTCCGACCTCTATACCCTCACCGACTTCCCCAACCCCAAGGGTTCGAAGGAGCTGCGGCTGTTCGAGGCCACGCCGCGCGACGCGACCGGAAAGAAGTGGGACATCCACATCATCCCCGACCGGCCCGACGAGGCCGCTTTCGAGGGGCTGGACACTGACTTCATCCGGCCCTGGAACCGCCGGCGCGTGGGGTCGGACCTGGTCGCCGCGCGGCTGATCCCCCGGCTGCGCGAGTCCGGGCGCAACCTGGTGCTGTTCCTGCACGGCTACAACACCGCCATCGAAGACGCACTGCGCCGCGCGCGACGGCTGGAGCAGGTCTACGACGTGGAAGTGCTGATATTCAGCTGGCCGTCCAATGGCGGCGGCGACGGAGCGTTGGAGGACCTGCACGGCGTGGCCAGCTACCTCAGTGACAAGTCCGACGCCCGCGAGTCCGTCGGCGCACTGGACCGCGCCCTGTGGCGCATGAATGCCCTGCTGCAGGACCTGAACGCCGGCGTGTTCGATGCCGCCCGCGATCACGCCCGGGCCGCCAGGCCCGAAAGCCGCGACGGCGAGCGGCGCCGGATCGCCGACTACCTGCGCGAACATGCCTGCCCGTTCAACATCACCCTGCTGGCCCACAGCATGGGCAACTACCTGTACAAGAAACTGCTGACCAGCTCCAGCGAGCGCCTGTCCTGCGCCTGCAGCTTCGACAACGTCATCCTGAAGGCCGCCGACACCAACCACCAAGACCACGCCGAGTGGGTGCAACGCATCCGGACCCGCAAGCGCGTCTACATCCTGATCAACCAGGACGACAGCGCCCTGGGCCTTTCCAACCTGAAGATCGGCGAAGCCCAGAAACCTCGCCTGGGCGCCACCATCGCCGACCAGAATGCCCACAACGCCGCCTACATCGACCTGACCGGCACCCTGGACCGCGAACACAGCTACTTCGACAACGCCGACATCCAGCGCACTCTCACCAAGCTCGAACCGACGATGCGCGAACTCCTCAACGGCCGCATCGGCCACCGCGATCTAGACTATGACATCGACACCAACACCTACCGTCTGAACTGACCGACGGCCCACGCCCGCGGAAGAGTCGCGCTGCCTGGGGAGTACGTCGCTCACCTCAGGAGATGCAGGCGCACTCGATTGCGAGGAAATCAGGACCGACGGCGCCGCGGAAGCGGCAGCACCAGTGGTCGATGCAACAGGCTCCAGAACGCTCTCAACCTCGAGCAAAAAACCCGGGAGCAAGAGTCGCTGGATCCCGGATGCGCGCTGCAGGGCGGTGTCAAGGTCTCCGCCGGCGCACCGCCACCCGTTCTTTCGAACGGATTTCCCTCTTTCATGGAAGAAGGTGTTCAGTCGTCTGCAGCGAGCTTGCCCCGGCGCGGCCGGCCGCGCCGGGGGGCGGCCTGCGTGTCCTTGTACGGCGCCGGCGGCAGAATGTAGTCATCGGGCGCAGTGTGGCCCAGAGACCGCGCCAATTGGTGCAGCTTGTCGTTGAGCGCCATGACTTCTCGGTGCAATTCGGCGGCAACGCTCTGCTCCAGGGCACCGATGCGTTCCATGACGTGGAGATGAGTCCGAAGTTCGGCCGCGGCGCCTCTTGCATGGCGAACGCAGTCCAGAAAGTCCTTCAACGAGGCGCGCTCGGCGCCTGCAGCAATCAGCGCAGCAACGGAGACCGCAGCCTGCAGCACACGGTCGCTCAGCGTATCGTGCGTGCATGTTTCGGCGGCGGAATGAATCTGCACCGTAAGATTTACGGCGTGATTCCAGACGTCGAGCTTGTCGAACGTCGTTCTGGCCATGACCCTCGAATCCTGTCGAATCGTCGAATAATGCCACGCCGTCGTCGAGGGGTACAGAGCTCAGTGAATTCAGTTTCGGTCATGGCTGGAACGCTTCATCCCCGGAACGCGGATGCAGGTGATTCAGGAGACCTGGGCGCACCGTCGGATCGAGAACTTCAAGCAATGGAAAGCGCTCCGAGTCGCGGGCACTCGGGGACATCGTCAGCCGACGGTCTCCTTTCGCTCCGACCCTCGCCTTGCTCTGACTCGCCTCGCCATTTTTTCCGACGTCCCCCCTGCGTTTCTCCAGCAGAGGCCGTTCAGGTTGCTCGAATCTGATACCTGTCTTCTCATTCGCCCTGCCCCAGCGAATAGCCGCGTTCGCCGTCGAAGGTGTAGAGGTGCTCGATCTTGATGAAGTCGAGGCCGTCGGCTTCGAAGGCGGCGAGCAGCTTCAGGATGTCGGCGTGGGCGGCCGGGCCGGCGTCGGGCGTGCGGAAGCGGCAGCGCCAGTGGTCGGTGCAGCGGGTCTCCGGGATGCCGTCGGGGAAGACCTTGACGCCGCGGTTGGTGATGATGACCAGCTCGAAGGCGGTGTCGTGGGCCAGGCGCTGGACGCGGCGGCCGAGGACGTCGGGGTTGCGGTCGTGGGTATCCCAGTCGAGGAACACGTCGACGCCGTGCAGCACTTTTTCGGGGCGGCGTTCGGCGCGCGGCCAGCTGTCTTCGGCCCGCGGCAGGGCGCCTTCGACGGCGCGGAACTCGCCGTCGGGACGGCGGCCCAGGCGCTCGACGACGGCCTCGCCGAAGGCCCGGGTGCCCAGTTTGCGCGTGCTGCGGCCTTCGCGGTACAGGTCGGCGGTGTGCAGGCCGTCGGCCAGGGTCGCCAGCCAGGCGTTGTGGATGGTCTCGGCCGTCGAGGTGTCGCCGATGTAGCGCAGCATCTCGATCGCGGCCAGCAGCAGACCGGACGGGTTGGCGATGTCCCGGCCGGCGATGTCGGGGGCCGAGCCGTGGACGGCCTCGAACATGGCAAAGCCTTCGCCGATGTTGGCCGAGCCGCCGAGGCCGACCGAGCCGGTGATCTGGGCGGCGACGTCGGAGACGATGTCGCCGTAGAGGTTGGGTGCGACGATGACGTCGAACATCTCCGGGCGGTCGGCCAGCAGCGCGGTGCCGATATCGATGATCAGGTGCTTGCTGTCGATCTCCGGATACTCGGCGGCGATCCGATCGAAGGTGCGATGGAACAGGCCATCGGTGACCTTCATGATGTTGTCCTTGGAAAGGCAGTGGACGGTGGTGCGGCCCTGCGCCCTGGCCAGCTCGAAGGCATAGCGGATCAGCCGCTCGCTGCCCGGTTCGGAAATCAGCTTCAGACACTGAGTGACTTCCGGCGTCTGGCGGTGCTCGATGCCGGCGTAGGTGTCCTCCTCGTTCTCGCGGACGATGAGGACATCCATGTCCGGGTGGCGGGTATCGACCCACGGGTGCCAGGCGCGGCACGGGCGGACGTTGGCGAACAGGCCCAACGCCTTGCGCATCGTGACGTTCAGGCTCTTGTAGCCGCCGCCCTGCGGCGTGCTGATCGGGCCCTTGAGCAGCACGCGGTGCTCGCGGATCGCGTCCCAGGCGGACTGCGGGATTCCGGAGGTGACGCCGTCGAGGAAGCACTGCTCGCCGACGGTGACCGGATCGAAGCGGACCCGCGCGCCGGCGGCCTCGAGAACGGCGCGGACCGCCGCGGAGATTTCGGGGCCGATGCCGTCGCCTTCGGCCAGCGCGATCGTGACCCGGTCGGGATGGGCGGCGCGCGAGAGTTGTGCGTTGAGTTCGTCGAGCTGTGCGGACATGGTCGACCCGTCGTTATGGTTATGGATGGCGCGGAATTCTAGTGGACGGTTTGGATTTATAAAAGTTAATATGAATGCAGTGATGCATAGATTTTCATCAATGTTTTATCCAGGCCCGTCGTTGCGGTGCGGCGGTCGATGATCCGCGCGACGCTTCACCAGCTCCGGATTCTTCGCGTGGTGGCCGAGGAAGGCTCGATCGCGAAGGCCGCGCAGCGGCTTCACCTGACGGCGCCGACGCTGTCGATTCAGCTCAAGCAACTGGCCGACCACCTGGGCCTGCCGCTCTACCACGTTGCCGGCCGGCAGCTGCGGTTGACCGGCGCGGGACGCGACGCGGTGGAAGCGGCCCGCCGGATCGACGATGAACTGAAGCGGCTGGAGCAGCGGCTGGCCGCGCGCGGCGGCATCGAACGCGGCCGGCTGCGGATTGCCGCGGTGTCGACCGCCGAATACCTGGTGCCGCGGCTGCTCGGCCGGTTCCGCGAGGCCCACCCGGGCATCGAGGCCAGCCTGCGCATCCTGCCGCGCGACGGGCTGCTGGCGCGACTGGACCAGGGCCTGGACGATGTCTACCTGATGACCCGGCCACCGTCGGACCGGGACGTGTCGACCGCACGGATCGGCGCCAATCCGCTGGTGATGATCGCCGCGCCGGACCACCCGTGGATGACCCGACGCCGGATCGACGCGCGGGACATCGCGCGGGCACGATTCGTGGTGCGCGAAGAAGGCTCGGGCACGCGGCTGTGGATGGCCGAGTGGCTGCAGCGCTTCGGCGTGGACCTCGAGCCGGCGCTGGAGCTGGGCAGCAACGAGGCGATCAAGCAGGCCGTGCAGGGCGGACACGGGCTGGCGGTGATCTCGCTGCACGCGGTTCGACTGGAGCTGGAGGCCGGGCGGCTGGCCCTGCCCGGCGTGCCGCATTTCCCGGCGCCGGTGAAGTGGCACTGGGTACAGCGCCGCGACACCGTGCCGCCGCCGGCGGCCGAAGCGTTTCGGCGCCACCTCGATCGCGAACTGCCGGCCCTGGACCGGGCGCTGGCCGAGCTGCTGGCGCGGAACCTCGGTCATTCTTCGGTCCAGCGGGCCGGGCTGGGTAATCCTTCCGCCGATCGGGCCGACGTCGGCCAACCGGCCGGTTCGGACTGATTCCCGGGCAGGAGCGGGTCGGGTAGCATGCAGCGAGGCGATCCGGGCGGGCGGCTGTCAACCGCACGGCCACTGGCACGTTGTAGCCCCCATGATCGCCCGCACCATCACGGAGCCGAGCCTGCCCATGCACGACGCGCCCGCGGCCAACGACCCGCCGGAGATCGAGACGCTGGAGGCGTTCCTGGCCGCGGTCCAGCCGCGCGCCGTGGTGATGGCCCGGCTTGCGCTGGGCAGCGAGGACGACGCGCTGGACGCCGTGCAGGACGCGATGATGGCGTTCGTGCGGCGCTACGGCGACCGGCCGGCCGACGAGCGGCGGCCGCTGTTCCACCGGATTCTCGACAATCGCATCACCGACGTGCATCGCACGCGCACGCGCCGCGGCAAGTGGTGGTGGCGACCGGCGCGGAACGACGATCTGCCCGACCCGGTCGACCAGGCCACGGCCGAACCGGCGGTGCTGCCGGGACCGGACGGACACGCCGAGCATGACCAGTTCGGCCGATCGCTGCAGGCCGCGCTGGCCCGGCTGCCCGACCGCCAGCGGCAGGTGTTCCTGCTGCGGGCCTGGGAACAGCTGGACGTGCGCGAAACGGCCGAGACGCTGGGCGTGTCGCCCGGCTCGGTCAAGACGCATTATTTTCGAGCGCAGGCCCGCCTGCGCGAACTGCTGGAGCACCAACGATGAACGAGCATCACGATTCCGACTGGGACGACCGGATCCGGGGCGCGCTGGACGCCGAGGCCGACGCGGTCGCCCGGCGCCACGGCGACCGGCTGGCCGAGGCCCGCCGCGCGGCGCTGGCCGAGCGAACGGCGTCGTCGGCGCCGTCGCGCTGGACCGTAATGCTGCCGATCGCCGCATCGGTGGCGGTGGTGGCGCTGACCGCCGCGCTGCTGATGCCCGGTGGAGCAACGCCGGAGCCGATGCCGATGACCGACGATCTGGACCTGCTGGCCTCGGAGACCTTCGACCTGGCCACCGACGAACCGGCGTTCTACGCCTGGCTGGCCGACCAGGAGCTCGACGAGGGCCCGGAGCGTTCCGGATGAAGCGCCTGGTGCTGGCAGCAACGCTGATGCTCGTTTCGGCCACCGCCGGTGCGCACGACTGGCAGGACCTCGACGAGGGCCAGCAGGCGCTGCTGGCACCGTGGTCGGAGCGCTGGGACGGGCTCGACGACGCGCAGAAGGAACGGCTGCTGGCCAATGCCGAGGCGTGGCGCGACATGCCCCCCGAGCAGCGCGACGACGTGCGCCGCAGGCTCCAGGCCTGGGACGCGATGACGCCCGAAGAGCGCGAGCGGGTCCGCGCCCGGATGGACCGGCTGCGCAACCTCACCCCCGAGCAGCGTGCGCGGCTGCAGCAGGCCCAGGAACGCCTGCGCAACCTGCCTCCGGAACAGCGCCAGGCGCTTCGCCAGCGTTGGGAGCGCATGAACGGCGGCGAGCGCCGCGCGTTCCTGCAGGGCATGCAGGCCGAGCGCAGCGCCAGCGAGCGTGAATGGCGCGCCCTGCTCGGCGAAGATGAGCGGGCCGCGCTGGCCGGCGTCTGGGAATCGCTGGAGCGGGCCGACCGTCGCCGCCTGATGCGCACCATGCGCGACCTCAGCGACGAGGAGCGCGCCGCGCTGGCTCGCCGGCTGATCGAGGCCGAGCCGGCGGCCCGGGCCGGGATCGTCCGGGGGGACGGGTAAGGGCCGGGAACAAGGCTCCAGGGCTCGGGGAAGGCGGTTCAGGAGTCGAGGACGCGGTTTCAGTTTTGCGGGTTCGGCGCCGGCGCGACCCTTCGCCCGGCAGAGCCGGCCTCCAACAGGCCTTCGATCCGGTGCCGTCGATGAATTCGACTGTGGGAGGGCGGATTCCCGCGCGAACCGGCCGGGCCACCCTTCGCCTGCAAGCAGCCTCCAACAGGCCTTCGATCGGGTGCCGTCGACGAGTTCGACTGTGGGAGGGCGGATTCCCGCGCGAACCGGCCGGGCCACCCTTCGCCTG
>CAZJSH010000066.1:0-16493 GCA_964548715.1 uncultured Halomonas sp.
CGAGGACGGCAGCATCGTGCTGGTCGGGGCGACCACGGAGAATCCGTCGTTCGAGCTCAACGCGGCCCTGTTGTCGCGCTTGAAGGTCCTGGTCCTGGAGCGGCTCGACCGCAAGGCGCTTGCCACGCTGCTGGCCAGGGCGGAGCGGCATCTCGGCCACACGCTGCCGCTGGCCGAGGACGCGCGGGAGGTGTTGCTGGAGCTGGCCGACGGCGACGGTCGATACCTGATCAACCTGATCGAGACCGTGGTCGAACTGGCCGACCCCGAGCCGCCGCTGGAACGCGACGCGCTGCTTCGGCTGGTCCAGCGCAGAGCGGCGGCGCACGACAAGGACCGGGACGCGCACTACAACCTGATCTCTGCGCTGCACAAGTCGCTGCGCGCTTCCGACGTCGATGCCGGTTTGTACTGGCTGGCGCGCATCCTCGTCGGCGGCGAAGATCCACGCTACGTCACCCGTCGCCTGGTCCGATTCGCATCCGAAGATATCGGACTGGCCGATCCGCAGGCGCTGAACCAGGCGCTGGCCGCCCGCGAGGCCTTCGATCAGCTCGGCTCGCCCGAAGGCGAACTGGCCATCGCCCAGGCCGTGGTCTACCTGGCCACCGCACCGAAGTCGAATTCGCTGTACCGTGCGCTGGGTCGAGCAACGCACTCTGCACGGCGGTACGGTGGACTGCCGCCGCCGGCGCATTTTCTCAACGCGCCGACGGCGCTGATGAAGAACATGGGCTACGGCAAGGGCTATGCCTACGATCACGATACGGCCGAAGGCTTCGCCGGTCAGAGCGGTTTTCCGGACGCAATGCAGCGGGAGCGGTACTACGCGCCGGTCGAGCGCGGGTTCGAACGCGATATCCAGCGTCGTCTCGCCTATTGGGAACGGTTGCGCCGCCGCGGGCCGGACGCGTCGTGAACGGATTGGCCGACAGCTTGGAAACCGGGCCTGACCGCCCCCATTCGAAAGCACGTACGACGGCGAGGTAAGGCATGGAATTCAAGGACTACTACTCGACGATGGGCGTTGACCCGGACGCCGATGCCGAAGCGATCAAGAAGGCGTATCGACGACTGGCGCGCAAGTATCATCCGGACGTTTCCGACGAACCGGATGCCGAGGAACGTTTCAAGGAGCTCGGCGAAGCCTACGAAGTTCTGCGCGACCCGGAAAAGCGGGAAGCATACGACCAGCTGCGCAAGGGCGGGCATCGGCCGGGCGAATCGTTCCGCCCGCCGCCCGGTTGGTCGAACGAGGGGTTCGAGTTCCGCGGAGCCGGCGGCGGTTTCCACGACGAGGATCTCGGCGGCTTCAGCGATTTCTTCGAAGGCCTGTTCGGCGGCGCCCGCCGTCCACGGCCGGAAGCGCGGCGAGGCCGTGATGTCCGCGCGCGGATCGATGTCGACCTGGAGACCGCCTACGCCGGCGGAACGCGACGGATTTCACTGGCCGGCGCTCAGGCCCGGACGCTGGAGGTCCGGATTCCGCCCGGCGTCACCGAGGGCACGCGAATCCGGTTGGCCGGCAAGGGGGAACCGGGCCCGGCGGGTGCGCCGGCCGGTGACCTGTATCTCGAGGTCCACCTGCGCCCGCACCACCGCTTCGACGTCGACGAGCGGAATGTCCAGCTGGTCCTGCCGATCGCGCCCTGGGAAGCGGCGCTGGGCGCGGACATCGAGGTTCCCACCCTGGCCGGGCGGGTCTCGATGAAGATTCCGCCCGGCGCCGCCTCGGGGCAGCGTCTTCGGCTGCGTGGCCGGGGCCTGCCGGGCTCGCCGCCGGGTGATCAATACGTCACACTGAAGATCGTCGCGCCGCCGGCCGATGACCGCACCCGCGCGCTGTACGAACAGTTGCGCGGCGCCAGCGCGTTCGATCCGCGCGCCGACCTGGAGGATGCGGCATGAGCTCCAACGACACCACCCAACGAACCGACCCGCTGGAGCCTTCCGAGCGGACGACGCTGGACCTGACGACCCTCTGCGTGGTGCTCGAACTGCGCGAAGAGCGGATCTGCGCCTGGGTCGCCGAGGGGCTGCTGCGCCCGCGCGGCGACGCGCGACGCGACTGGGCATTCCCACCGGAGCAGCTCGACCGGGCGCGACGCGCCCTCCGGCTGCAGCACGATCTGGGCCTGAACGACGAAGCGCTGCCGCTGGTCATGGACCTGCTTGGCGAAGTCCAGCGCTTGCGTCGGCGCGTTCGTCAGCTCGAAGATCGTTTCTTCGAGTGATTCTTCGGATGGTTCGCCGGCTCGCGGCCCGGCCCGGGGGCGCCGAGGCTTGAGTTCATCTTCGGGCAAGGATCCGCAGGCTCGCCTGATCCTCGAAGGAACGCCACTGCGCGTGCTGTTCCGGATGGCCGTGCCGGCCGTCGCGGTGATGATGATGTTCGGCCTGAATTCGGTGATGGACGCGGTCTACATCGGGCAGTTGATCGGCGAGCGGGCACTGGCCGGGGTGTCGCTGGCCTTTCCGATCACGCAGATCACCCTGGGGCTGGGCTCGCTGGGCGGCATCGGCGGCGGCGTGATGCTGTCGATCGCGATCGGCCGGGGCGATTCCGACCTGCTGCGACGGCTGCCGGGCACCTGCGTGGGCATCGCGGCGATGCTGTCGGCCGGGTATGCCGTCCTCGGTGTCGGGTTCGCCGAGACACTGGTGCGCGGGATGGGTGCGACCGGCCCGCTCGAGCCCATTGCCGCCAGCTACCTGCGCGCGCATGCCATCGGCGGACTGGCCTCGATCGCCGGACTGACCCTGAACATGCTGCTGCGCGGCGAGGGCAAGATGGCGCTGGCCGCGCTGTACATGGGGATCGGCCTCGTCGCCAACCTGGTCCTCACGCCGCTGTTCATCGCGGTCTTCGACTGGGGCGTGGCCGGTGCCGCGTGGGCGACCAACCTCGGGGCGCTGCTCGGCGGCGCGCTGGTCTGGATCCGCTTTGCGCGCGGCCGCGCCAGCTATCCGGTCGATGCCCGGTACATCGGAATCGGGCGCGCACTGGCCGGTCGGATCGCAAAGCTCGGCGTGCCGGCGATGATTTCCTCGTCGATGGGCCTGGTGCAGGCCGTGGTCGTTTTCAATGTGCTTTCGAGAATCGGCACCGAGCAGGATATCGCGTTCTTCGGCGCGGCCTGGCGGGTCCTGCTGTTCCTGCTCACGCCGCTGTTCGGCCTGATGCGCGCGTTCCAGCCGGTAGCCGGGATCAACTACGGCGCCGGACGCTGGGACCGTGTGCGTCTTCACTACTGGATCTTCGTTGCGGCCGGACTGGCAATCGTCCTGCCGATCTGGGTGCTGTTGAACCTGTTTCCGGCCCAGGCGCTGGCCATCATGCTTCCGGACGTAGCCTTCTCGGCGGTGGATCTCCATCATTTCCGGGTGCTGATGATCGTGCTGCCGGCGCTGCCGATCGTCTTCACTGCGCTGAGCCTGCTACCGGCGGTCGAGCGGCCGGGACTGGCGACCGGCGTCTCGGTGGCCCGGCAACTGGTCCTCTACGTGCCGGTCATGCTGCTCGTGCCGCCGATGGTCGGCATCGCCGGCATCTACTATGGCGCCACCGCCATCGACCTGGTCTGTGCGGTCTGGCTGCTGTTGATCGTGCTGCGCCTTTTCCGGCGCAGCCCGGACGAACCCGGGGGCGGGAGTCCATCGATCGGTCCATCGGTCGGTCCAGCCGAGCCGTGGCGTGCCGGGGCCCCCGTACGCGGCTGAGCCGACAACCATCAACGGCCGCAGCACGGCGCGGTGCGCAAACTGGCACGGGCAGGCGTGCAGGCCCAAGGCGCGCCGGGCCGACGCACCCAGACCTTCCAGCGTCAGGGTGCCCATGCCGGCGCCTCGCTGGATGCCGGCCCGCCGGCCGCGAGCGGGCGGGCGCGGACGATCAGTCGATAGGGCGTGCCCGGCTGGTGTCCGTCGACCGGATAGCAGGTCGTCAGGGTAAGCAGCGACCCGGGGGCGTCGAGATCGACCTGCGTGATTCGGCTGTCGACGACGGATCGATCGAACACCTCCCAGTCGCTGGATGAACCGAGCGCCGGTTCGAGCGAAAGCCGATGGCCGGGCGCCAGATCGCCGAGGAACCGGAAGTGGGTATCGCGATGGCCGGCAATCAGGCGATGCCCGTCGGCGCCGTTCACCAGGCCCGGTCCCCAGGCCAGCGCTGGAAGGTCGATGCCCTCGAGCACCAGCCGGTCGATCTCCAGCCCCGGCACGACCAGCCGGGCCACCGGGCGCGTGCGGGCCCCCGGCCAGGGTGGCGCGGGCGGCTGGCCGGTCGTGATCGAGACGTCCCAGGCGCGCGCCATCAGGTGCTGGCCGAGTCGGCCCTTGGCATGGATCCAGGCGCCGTGCCCGAGCAGCAGAGCGCCAAGCAGCAGGATCGTGCCGACCAGCCCGGCGCCGCGGGAGCACCTCATCGCCCCACCGCCGCGTTCGGCGCGCGCTGGAAACGCGGTGCGGCCAGCAACAGCAGCGCCAGCCCGAGCGCGACCGCGCCGGCGACGATCGAGCGTGTCGCCGACGTGGCGGTCTGCGGCAGCGCCAGCGTGCGGCCGTGCGGCCGATGGTATCCAGATTCGGCGGACTGCAGTGCGGCATGCGCCGATCGACGCGGCGTTCGATCGACGGCGACCAGGCTGGTCAGCGGGGTGAGTACCTGGTAGTCGAGCGCGATCTGAAGGGCATGTGCGCGGAGTCCCTCGGCATCCTGGTCGTCCCGGGCGAAATCAAGCACGCCCTGCACGCTCCGGCGTGCCCATTCCCGCGCCACGCCGTCTGCGACATCGAAGGCGTCCAGCGACCAGGTATGCTCGACCGGCCGGTCGACGCGCTCGGCGCGGAGGCGGACGAACTCGCCGTGCAGGGCGTCGATCGGCGCGTCCAGCCGGGTCACGACCATCAGCGCTTCGCCGGCGTAGAGGTCGGGCAGCAGTACCGGCCAGGCTTCGTCGGGCACCGGCCAGTCCAATGCCGGGCGTTCCAGCGCCGGGCGTTCGAGTTGCTCCATCAGTTCCGACACGTCGCGAGCCAGTCGTTGCGGATCGTTGACCCGGATATGCGTACCGCGGCCCTCGCGGGCCAGCGCGCGGAGGAACGGGGCATTCACACCGTGGCCGATTCCGATGGTGAACAGTCTGCTGTCGCCGAGATCGCGCCGCACCCGGTCGAGCACGTTCTGCTCCCGGCTGATCGCGCCGTCGGTCGCGAACACGATCTGGCGCAGTCGTCCGTCTGCCGGAGGGTCAGCCAGCGCGAGGCGCAGCGCGGCGTCCATCTCCGTGCCCCCGTCGGCATCGAGTCGCTCGATGAAACGCCGACCGGCCGACCGTGTCGCGGGTCCGACCGGTTCAGGGCGATCGAACAGCGGCGTCGCAGCGCTGTTGAACGCGATGATGTTGAATCGGTCCCCGGGCTGGAGCCGGTCCAGCGACGCGCTCAATGCCGTTCGGGCCTGTTCGATCGCCGTGCCCTGCATCGAGCCCGAGGCGTCGATGACCAGGATCTGTTCGCGGCGCCGCTGGATCGGCCCGAAGTCGGCGGGCGGCACCAGCATCAGGAGCGCGTGAGTGCGCTGCTCGAATTCCTCTAGATAGAGCGCGCCGGTGAGTCGATCGCGTTCCATCAACGTCCACTCCAGCTCGAAATCACGATCGAGGACCGGCCGGCCCTCCGCCAGTTCGACCGTCCAGCCTCCGTCGTCGCGGGGTTCGAGATCGACGTCGTGGTGGAGGCTGTCGAGCGTGGCCAGTTCCGGACCGGCGCGCAGATCGATGGTCAGTGCCAGTGGGTGGGGCGGCTGTTCGGCATAACGCGGGGAAGCGGGGAGATGGCCGCCGGGGCGTGCGCCGACGGGATCGGCGCCGTTTGGGTAGCGTGGCAACACGGTCATCGGCAGTCTCAGCGAGAAACGCCCGTGACGGTAGTCGACCCGGTGCCCGAACTCGATTTCGACCACGACGGTCTCGCCGGGTCCTATGTTCGTGACATCCGTTGTGAACAGGCCCGGTCGGTGCTGCTCGACGAGACCGGCCGATCGACCGGCGTGGCGGGCCTGTTCGAACCGGGTGCGGGCGTCGGCGCGCGCCCGGATCTCCCCTTCGATTCGCCGCTCGCCGAGTTCGATTCGCAGCGCCTCTACTGCCGAGCCGTCGGGCAGCGGATACTGATACCGACCTTCGACCCAGCCCTCCGTCGGGTTGCGGAATCGCTGTCGGACGAGCGTGCGCGCCATCAGCCCGGTGATCTCGGTCCGGACCTCCGTCGACAGTTCCAACGCCGGTTGCGGCCCCGCCGGCGTGACCAGCTCCAACTGCGCGAAATTGCCGCTGGAATTGCCGGCGGGCGCGTCGTTGGCGGGTGCCGATTGCGCGGACAGGGCAAGCAACAGCGCGAGCAAGCAACTGTGGACGGCAGCGGCCCGTCGACTCGGGAGGGAGGAAGGAACGATCGATAGAGCGATCGATAGAACGATCGGGGACATGGGCCTGCACTCGTTGTGATCCGGAACCACATTCCAGCCCACCGGCCGGGCCCGGAGCGGCGGCAGATCGGGCGATTCGACGGCCGGATGTGGCAGAAATCGGGCAGTTGCGTCCCGCAGCAGCGCAACGTCCCTGCCTTCCGGTACTCTTGCCGCCATGCAGCGTCGAATTGCCGTGGTCGAAGACGAAGCCGCGCTCCGGGACAATTACCGGGACGCGCTGGTGCGGCTCGGATATCGCGTCGATACCCACGGTGACCGCGCCTCGGCCGAGGCGTCCTTCGCGCAGCGGCTGCCCGACCTGGTCATCATCGACATCGGTCTGCGCGACGAGCCGGAAGGCGGGTTCGAACTGTGTCGCTTCCTGCGCGCGCGCAGTTCCCGTTTGCCTGTCCTGTTCCTGACCGCGCGCGACAGCGAGCTCGATGCGGTGTCCGGACTGCGTCTCGGGGCCGACGACTACCTGACCAAGGACATCAGCCTGCCTCACCTTGCCGCACGCGTCGCCGCGCTGTTCCGCCGAGCAGCGCTGGCCGGATCGGCCGATCCGGGCGAGGGACCGGTGCGGGTAGGTGGGCTGCGGCTCGACGTCGATCGGCTGCAAGCCGCCTGGCAGGAGACACCGGTGGAGCTGACGGTCACCGAGTTCTGGATCGTCCACGCGCTCGCCCGGCGGCCCGGCCACGTCAAGACGCGCATTCAGCTGATGGAGGCGGCCAGCCTGGTGGTCGACGAGGCGACGATGACCTCGCACGTCAAGCGCATTCGCCGCAAGTTCGAAGCGCTGGATGCCGAATTCCGCGCCGTGGATACCGTGCACGGCGCCGGCTATCGCTGGCGCGAGGACGAATGAGACTGCGTGGTCAACTGCTGCTCGCCGCGCTGGTCGTGGCTCTGCTGCCGGTCACCGCCGTGCTGTTCCTCAAACCCATCGAGAGCCTGCTGCGTGCCGGACATGAGCAGGCCGTGGCCGAGGCCGCGAATGCCGCCGCGGCGCTCCTGGCAAGCGACTCGGCCGAGCGGTCCGGGGCCTTTGAAAACGCCCCGCTTGCTGGTGCCGAGGGGGCGCCCGACGTGCTGTACCTGCACCCCGCGACGGGTTCGCGGATGCTCGACGGCTACGAAGATGACTGGCTCAGCGCGCTGGACCGTGTCGTCACGATCGACGCCGGCGGCAGCGCAGGCGCGTCTGTCGAAGCGCTGGAGCAGGACGCGGCGCCGGTGCGGCTGGCCGCGATCCTCACGGAGATCCTCGACGGCCGGGTGCTGGAACTGTTTCTTCGCACCACCGATGCGACGCCGAGCTATTCGCGAGGGGAGGATCGGCCCGGCGACACCGTGGTCCTCGAACTGCGCGAGGCCGGGGGAATGCGGCGGTATACGGTGGCGCCGACCGCGCCGGGCCCGCTGTCGTTGCGCGGCCCGGGCGGCCGCCTGCTTCGCGGCTACTGGCAGGACCGGCCGGACGGCTGGAGCCTGGAACTTAGAATGCCGATCGATCGCCCGCTGCGCGGAGTGGCCGTCACAGTCATCGATCGGGCAGCCGCGTCCGGTGAATCGGTTCGCTACTCCAGCGGGCTGCTGCGAACGGTCGGACGGGTGGCCTCGGCGGAACAACGACTGGAACGTCTTGGCGTGGATTCGGCGTGGTGGGTGGATCGCGATGGTTGGGTCCGGGCGCATGCCGGGCCGGCTGCGTCGTCATCGCAGAGCGCTGTGCCAACCGCCGGCGTGCTGGATTTCCTGATGGCCGGTCGGCTCGATTCACTCGACCCCTGGATCAGCCGCACCGCCCGCCTGGACGGTGCACTGATCGAGCGCGCGCTCCGTGCCGACGGCGCGACGACCTGGGGGCGGATCGGACCCGATCGGGCCATTCGGCTGCGCCAGGCCGTACCGGTGGACGACGCGGGCGTGCTGGTACTCGAGCGCGACGCCGGACCCTTGCTGCTGCTGGCCAATCGAGCCGTGCTGTCCTGGCTTGCGGCCAGTCTCGCAGTGTTCACGGCGATCGCGCTGCTGCTGTTCGCGTTCGTACTCGTACTCGCACTCCGGGTCCGACGGCTGCGCAACGCCGCCAAGCAGGCCGTGGACGAGGGCGGGCGCCTCGACCGACTGCCGGACGCCTCCACGGCACGCGATGAACTCGGGGACCTGTCGCGGGATCTGCGCGGCCTGCTGCAGCGGCTGCGCGAACATCAACGCTATCTGCAGTCGCTGGCCGATGCACTGGCCCACGAACTGCGCACCCCGGTCAGCATGGTCCAGTCCTCGCTCGAGAATCTCGAGCAGGCCTCGGAGGACGAGCGGGCCGTCTACCTGAGGCGCGCCGGCCAGGGCGCGGAGCGCCTGCGCAGGATCGTGCAGGCGATGAGCCAGGCGGCGCGGCTCGAGGACAGCCTGCAGCGCGAGCCGCTGCGCTCGCTGGACCTGGTCCGGCTGGTTCGCGAGTACGTCAACGCGCGCGGCGGGATCGAGGGCGGGCACCGGCTGACGCAGAGTCCGGGTGGACCGGCCCGCGCGCCGATCGAGGGATCCGATGAAATGCTGGCCCAGTTGCTCGACAAGATCGTCGACAACGCCGTGTCATTCACGCCTGCGGGCGGACGAATCCGGATCGGTGTCCGGTCGGATCCGGCCGGCTGGTGCCTGGAAGTCGAAAACGAAGGACCGTCGATCGAGCCCGAGCGCGCGGTCACGATCTTCGATTCGATGGTCCGTTTCCGCGATCACGCCCGATCGAACGACGATCGGCCGCATCTCGGGCTGGGCCTGTATATCGCGCGCTGCATCACGGAATTCCATCGGGGCCGGATCGAGGCCCGACCGGTGCCCGGCGGAACCCGGATCGAAGTGCGCCTACCTGCTCGAGCCGGTGCGATGGCCGAAGACTGAGGCGCGTTCGGTCAGTGCCCGGACCCCACGTTGTTCAAAGCCGGGATGACCGGGCAGGGCGTCGACGACCTCCAGCGATCGATAGGCCAGATTCGGATCCCGCTCGAGCTCGTCGAGCTCGACGCTGAATGGTGGGCCTTCCATGGCCGCCTGGTCGTACTCCAGCGTGATCAGCAGACCGCAGCCGTCAGGCGCGAGCAGGTCGGTCAGCGCCTGGCGGTAGGCCTCGCGCCGCCCGGCGGGCAGGGCGACCATCGCGGCGCGATCGAAGATCCGATCGAAGGGTGCATCCGGCGAAAATTCGAAGAAGTCGCCGATGCACAGCGTGACCGGCCCGCTCCGCAGTGCGTCGAGTCCGCCGACGACGGTGCGTTCGGGGGTGATTCCCCGCTCCTGGAAATAGGCCTCCACCGCGGCAGCGGAAAGTTCGACGCCGACGACGGGATGTCCTCGCTCGGCCAATGTGTCCAGATCGAGGCTCTTTCCACAAAGCGGCACCAGCACCGCTCGCCCGCGCGCCGGCGCGAGCATCGACCAGTGGCGTTCAAGCATCGGGTGGACCCGGGTGCGATGGAAGCCGATTTCGTCGCGCGCCCAGCGCCGGTGCCAGAATGCCGGATCCATCAGCCGAGGACGGTCACGGCCACCGACGTGAAGTGGCTGATGCTTCCGGCCAGCACGAACAGGTGCCAGATCCCGTGCGAATGGGGAATGCGCTCGTTGTGGTAGAAGATCGTTCCGCCGGTGTAGAGCACCCCGCCGATCACCAACCACGCCAGCGCCGCCGGCTCGAGGGTCTGGACCAGCGGGACGAAAGCCACCAGGGCCAGCCAGCCCATGCCGATGTAGGTCGCCGTCGAGAGCGCCTTGAAACGGCCGGTGAAGAACAGCTTGAACACGATGCCGAATACGGCCAGCCCCCAGATCACGCCGAACAGCGACCAGCCCCAGGGACCTTTCAGCGCGGCGAGCGTGAACGGCGTGTAGGTGCCTGCGATCAGCAGGAAGATGGCGCAATGGTCGAGGATTTTCAGGCGTCGCTTGGCCTCGGGATGGCGAATTGCATGGTAGAGGGTCGAGGCCGAGTAGAGCAGCACGAGGCTGGCGACGAAGATCGAGACGCTGACCACCTCGCGCGCACCGGCATACACGGCAGCCAGGGTGATCAGCACGGCGCCGCCACCGATGCTCAGCACGATGCCGAGCCCGTGGGTCAGGGCATTGACGATTTCCTCGCGATGGCTGTATTCCGAAGCCGTGGGATGCATGAACGCCTGCGCTGCCTGATCGTTGTTTTCCAAGCATACCCTGCCGGTGTTGCTGCCGGATTTCAACCGGTCTTAACGGCGATTTGGTAGGGTTCGGCGTACCGTCGAACACAGGAATCCCGAATGAGCAGCGAGAGCCGACGTAACATCGTTCCGATTCTGCGCGAAACGCTCGCCAATGACGCCTTTCGCCAGACCGTGATCACCGGCGCCAAGTGCCAGGTGGTGCTGATGACCCTGCAGCCGGGCGAAGAGATCGGTTCGGAAGTCCACGATGGACACGATCAGGTGCTGATCCTCGCCGAAGGCCGCGGGCAGGCCGTTCTCGACGGCGAAGCACGCGAAGTCGGCGCGAACGACCTGGTGTTCGTCCACGCTGGCGTCCAACACAACTTCATCAATACCGGCGATCGGCCGCTGCGCCTGTACACCCTGTACGCACCGCCGGAGCACGAGCAGGGCACGCGCCACGCGACGAAACAGGAGGCCGACGCCGCAGAGCACGAGCACTGAAAAAGTTCTGAGTCGCGCTGCGGGGTTCGCGCTGCGTTCGGAGCGTCGACCAGCCCGGGTGTCGGTCGCCGCGGCCGGTCCCTGCAGGGCATCCGCTGCGGATTGCTCGATGGAACCCGGTCCGGGACGTTTTCAGGGATCGAAGAGCTGGACATGTCCTGCGCGGAACGGGCGCTGCCAGAGCACACTCCATCGGCTTCACCGGACGGTCCGGGTTCGGGCTGCTGCTGCGGCGGCAGCGTCGGCCCGATTCCCGCCATTCGTCCGGCATCGATCGGGGACGGCCGTTTGGATCTTCACTGCCGGGGACCGGCCGAGTCGAGCGCCTCGATCAGTGCGCCGAACAGGCCGGAGGCGCCGATCCGGAATCGGTGTGGATCCGGCCAGTCCTGCCCCATGCGGCGCTCGGCCAGCGCCAGATAGGAGTCGGCCTCATCGGGCGTCCGGATTCCGCCGGAGACTTTCAGTCCGCATGATGCATGGTTCGCGGCGATCCGGTCGAGCAGTCGCAGCGCTGCTTCGGGATCGGCGCCGGGATGGCCGAACCCGGTCGAGGTCTTCAGGAAATCGACCCCGTGGTCCAGCGCGAGGTCGGCAGCCCGGTCGATCGCCGCGGGCGAAAGGGCACCGGTCTCCAGAATCACCTTGAGCGTTCGACCGGCCGTCCGGTCGCGCGCCTCGCTCAGCAGTCGGCTGGCATCGGCAAGCTGTCCGGCCGCGACGTCGCGCCAGGGAAGTACCAGGTCGATTTCGTCGGCACCGTCGGCCAGTGCAGTGTCGATCGTCTTTGCCACCGCATCCCGCGGACCGTCGCCGCCGGGGAAATTGGCCACGGTCGCGACGCGGACCCGATCGCGCAGTCCCTGGGCGATCAGCGTCTTGACCGCGCAGACCACGAACTCGGGCCGGATGCAGACGGCTGCCGGTGCGCCGTGACGATGGTTCGCGGAGGCGCAGAATGCCTCTACCGCTGCCGGGTCGTCGTCCGGTGTCAGCCGGGTCAGGTCCAGGCAGGCCAGCAGCCGGAGCAGTCGATCAGCGTGCATCGATGCCGTCTCCGAACGCCTGATCGGCAGCATCCATCGATTCCTGGTAGTCCTCGACCCGTTCGGCGGCCAGGTCGGTGCGATGAAACCGCGCGATGTGATAAACCGCATCACCCTCATTGACCAGCGGCAGGTTCAAGCGGCCGATGATCAGGCCGCTGAACGGCGCGACGACCTCTTGCTCCCGTTCACCGAACGGGTCGGAGACCACGCCGAGCACGCTCTGGTCTCGGACGACCCGGGCGCCCAGCGCCATCCTGGCCCGGAACAACCCGCTCTGCGGTGCGCGGACCCAACTGCTTGAACGGGCCTCGTGAGGCGCTGGCGGTGGCTTGCGCCGCGACGCCGGCAGCATGTCCAGTGCTTCCATCACTCGAAGAATCCCGTTGACGCCGCCCCGGATCGAGAATTCGTCGAAGCGCAGGGCTTCCCCGGCTTCGTAGAGCAGGATCGGAATCTCGCGCTCCGCGGCGGCAGCGCGCAGCGAACCGTCGCGGATGGCCGCGTTGAGAATGACCGGCGTCCCGAAGGCGCGGGCCAGCCGCCCGGTCTCGGGATGGTCGAGGTCGGCCCGGATCTGCGGCAGGTTGGCGCGGTGCACCGCACCGGTATGCAGGTCGATGCCGTGGCTGGCCTGGTGCACGATTTCGGTCATGAACAGGTGCGCTACGCGAGAGGCCAGCGAGCCGCCTTCCGAGCCCGGGAAGACCCGGTTGAGGTCGCGCCGATCGGGGAGATATCGACTGGACTGGATGAACCCGTGCAGGTTGACGATCGGCACGCCGATCAGCGTTCCGCGCAGCCGCTTGAGCACCGGGAGACGCAGCAGCCGGCGGAGTATCTCCACTCCGTTGAGTTCGTCGCCGTGGATCGCGGCGCTGACGAACAGCACCGGGCCGGCCTTCCGGCCGCTGACGACCTGGACGGGCATCGTCGTCGGCATGTGGGTGTACAGGCGGCCCATGTCCAGATCGATGCTGGTGCGGGTGCCCGGCTTGACGGTGACCCCGCCGATCGTGATCGGCGCATTGGCCGGCCGTTTCTTCGCACTCGTGGCGCGGTTCGAGGAGCTGTTCATCGTTATGGACCGGAGACTCGCACGGCGGAGACCCGTGCAAGGCTACACCGCGCGCCGGGCGCGCGGTGGTCGCGATCCGTTCAATCGGCGCGGAACTGCTCGGCGTCCAGCGCCATCAGCGTCGCGGCGCCGGCCCGGATCTTTGCGTCCAGCGCCACGGTGTCGGGCAGCATCCGCGCGAAGAAGAAGCGCGCCGTGGCCAGCTTTTCGTCGTGGAAGCGGGCGCGGCCACGACCGCCCTCGAGAGCGCGCCGGGCGGCGTGGGCCTGGCCGGTCCAGACGAATGCCATGGCGGTCAGCGCGAACAGGCGAAGGTAGTCGCTGGACGCCGCGCCGGCCTCCAGCGGATCCCGGGCCATCTCGCCGTACAGCCACTTGCTGGTCTCCTGCAGGCGTTGCAGTGCTTCGGCGAAGGGGCGGCTGAATTCGGCCATATCGGCGTCGTCACCGATGGAATCCAGCAGCCGCGAGGCGTGCTGGAAAAAGGCGGCCAGGGTTCGGCCCTCGTGGGCGATCAGCTTGCGACCGACCAGGTCCAGCGCCTGCACGCCGTTGGTGCCTTCATAGATCTGCGTGATCCGCACGTCGCGGACGAACTGTTCGACCCCGGTGTCGACGATGTAGCCGGCGCCACCGTGCACCTGCATCGCGAGGTTGCTCACTTCGCTGCCGATGTCGGTGAAATAGGCCTTGATGATCGGCGTCATCAGTGCCACCCAGTGGCCGGCATTTTCGCGGACCTCCGCTTCGGGGTGGTGGTGCTCCAGTTCCATTTGCACGCCGGTGTAGAGGCCGAGCGCTCGTGCGCCTTCGACCGAGGCCTTGCCGATCATCAGCATCCGGCGCACGTCGGGATGGACGATGATCGGGTCGGCCGACTTGTCGGGATGCTTCGGGCCGTCGAGCGATCGGCCCTGGAGCCGATCCAGGGCGAAGCGCTGGGCGTTCTGCTGCGCCACGTCGGCCATGCCCAGGCCCTGGATACCGGTGACCAGGCGAGCGGCGTTCATCATGGTGAACATCGCCGCCAGTCCCCGGTTTTCCTCGCCGACCAGTTCGCCGATGGCGCCGTCGTACTGCATCTCGCAGGTCGCCGAGGCCTTCATGCCCATCTTGTGGTCCAGGCCCATGCACTTCACCGCGTTGCGTTCGCCGACGCTGCCATCGGTGTCGACCTGGAACTTGGGCACGACGAACAGGCTGATGCCGCGCGTACCCGACGGCGCGTCGGGCAGGCGAGCCAGGACGAGGTGGACGATGTTGTCGCACAGGTCGTGCTCACCGGCCGAAATCCAGATCTTGGTGCCGGTGATGCGATAGCGCCCATCCCCGGTCGGTTCGGCCTTGGTCCGGATCAGGCCGAGGTCGGTGCCGCATTGGGGCTCGGTCAGGTTCATGGTGCCGCTCCAGCGGCCTTCGACCATCGGCGGCAGGAAACGTCGTTTCTGCTGATCGGTCCCGTAGGCGTGCAGGACCTCGTAGGCGCCGTGGGTGAGACCGGGATAGGCCGAGAACGACGGGTTGGCGGCGTTGATCATTTCTGACAGCGCCAGGCCGACGAAGCTGGGCAGGCCCTGGCCGCCGTATTCGGGGTCGGTGGTCAACCCGGTCCAGCCGTTGCCGATGTACTGCTCATAGGCGGTCCTGAACCCTTCCGGGAGGACCACGGACGCGTCCGAAGCCTCATAGCGGCAGCCTTCCAGGTCGCCGACGGCGTTGATCGGCTGCAGCACCTCCTGGGCGAGCCGGGCCGCTTCGTCCAGGACCGCGTCGATCACGTCCGGGCTGGCATCGGCCATCGTAGCGAGGGGCTTGCAGGGTTCCAGGTCCAGGTATTCGTGATAGAGGAAGCGAAAATCTTCGAGCGGCGCGGAATAGGTCGGCATGAGGTCTCCGTGAACGGTTCAGGGCCGGGAATGGTCAGGGTCGGCCCGGACATACGGTGGCGTATGGAGGAAGGCTAGCACAGTGTCTGCGCGGACAGGTGGTCGGGTGCAATCAGGCTGGAGCCGGCACGCCGGCGGCCTGCCAGGTCCGCCATTTCCGGGCCATGCGCAGCAACGACGGTTCGTCGGAATAATCGTCGATGCGGTCGATCGGCACCCAGGCCAGGTCATGCGATTCGTCACTCACCGTATAGCGCCGACCGGAACTGCTGATGAACGCGAAGCGCAGGTCGTAGTGCAGGTGCCCAGTGTCGTCCGGGCGCGCTGGAATGGGGTGGATGTCGATGTCGAGCAAGGCGCGGCTGAGCGGCCGGACCTGCAGGCCCGATTCCTCGATCGCTTCGCGGGTCGCCACCGACAGCGGATCGACGTCGCCGTCGCTGTGGCCACCGAACTGCAACCAGCGGTCCAGCTTGCGATGATGCGTCAGGAGGACCTCGCCGCCATCCTCGGAAACCAGCCAGGCCGACCCGGTGATGTGTCCAGGACGGCCACTTCGCTCGTAGCAGTCCGGCGTGGTCGCGATCAGTTCCCGGAAGCGATCGACTGTCGTTTCTTCCTCGGGGTGACGGGCCCGGTAGTCGGCCAGCAGCGATAGCGTGCGTTCGCTCATGTGGACAGGGCCTGCGCCAGCGCGGTGCGAAAGGCTAGCGCATCGTCGGGGTAGGGCGACGGCGGCAGTACGCCCCAGACCGGGCCCGGCCAGGCATCGTCACCCCGGAACCGTGCGATGACGTGGACGTGCAGCATCGAAACCTGGTTGCCGAGCGCCGCCACGTTCATCTTGTCGGCATCGGTGTGCGCGCGGAGTATCCGGGTACAACGATCGACTTCCCCGGCAAGATGTGCGCGGTCGCCGGCGTCGAGATCGATGATTTCGACCATTCCGACCCGGCGCGGCACCAGGATCAGCCACGGATAGCGGGCATCGTTGACCAGGCGAACGTCGGTCAGCGTCAGCCGATAGACCGGCAGCGAATCGGCGGCCAGTCGAGGATCGAGCGCGAACTCGCTCATGCTGCGCCTCCAACGGCGCGGGCGCTGACCCGGACGCCGCCGAGGCGGCCGCCCGCGAACAGGCTGCGCATGGTGGCGTAGAACGCCGCCAGCGCGTCGAACGTGGCCTGATCATGTTCGGCAACGAAGGCTTCGCGGTCCTGCTGGAACCGGCCTGCACGTTCGGCGACGAAGTCACTCCACGCCGCGGTCCGGTCCTCGAACTCGATGCCCTCGAAGCCGGCGGCGTGGAGCTCGTCG
>CAZJSH010000067.1:0-2524 GCA_964548715.1 uncultured Halomonas sp.
CGCTCAGACATGCAGCGGCGGATTGTCATGACAATCGTCCACTCCCCCTGCGCTTCTCGGCGCCCTTGAGGGGGCTTGAAACCGTTGCCTGCATGACGTGTCTCACCTTGGGTTCGATCCTGAGGCTGACATAGGTTGCGGTTTCGATCGAAAACGAAAACCTCGAATCAGTTCTCGAACAGAGGTTGAAGCGAAGCGCCTTGATCGGCGCGAGTTGGCCTTTGACTTCCCCCGCCGTCAGCGCCGCCGGAGGCGCGGACCGGATGGCGGACGATGGTTATGACAATCGGCCGTCGCAATGTCTGAGCGTAGAGAGCGAAGCGAACGAAGCGAGTTCGACGGACCCCGCCAGCCGGGAGCACCGGAGGGCACCCGGCCGCAGGCCGGGCGGCGATGTTCGCGCAGCCCTTTTGGGTACTTTTGGGGCCACAAAAGTACCTCGCATCAGCTGGCGCAGCCAGCGGCGAAACGCCTTTGAAGTCGAAGTCGATCAAGAAGCGACTCCGAAATTCGCGAATCTCTTCAACCAACAACCAACAACCAACAACTAACATCCAACAACCACTACCCCCAGGCCCAATGGCACTGGCGCTATCAACAGCCAATCTCCCACCCTGTAACCCCACCCCCACTCCGAACGTATACCGGTCATGAAACGCCGCTTCGAGCAGCTCGTCGATGACCATGGCCCCCGCCTGCGCCAGCTGGCCCGGGCGCTGCTCGGCCGCGTCGACGAGGCCGACGACGTGGTTCAGGACACGCTGATCAAGCTGTGGGACCACCTGCCGACGATCGAGCCGCAGTCCGAGCTGCCGTGGCTGCTGACCTGCGCCCGCAACGCCTGTCTCGACCGGCTGCGTGGCCGGACCCGGACCCGGGGCGTGCTGATGCGGCTGGTCGGTGAGCGCGAAGCGACGGCCGCAACCGGCGAAGACCCGGCCGAACACGCGGCCGCGGAGCGACGCCGCAGCGCACTGCGCGAGGGCATCGCGCGGATGCCGGAGCCGGCCCGCAGCCTGCTGATCCTGCGCGATCTGCAGGACGTCGACGTGGCGACGACCGCGGCCACGCTCGAGCTCAGCGAGAACCAGGTCAAGGTCTACACGTTCCGCGCGCGCCGTAAGCTGCGCGCACTGCTGGAGGAGGAACTGCATGAACAGGTCGCCTGACGAAACCGTGGGCCGGCCGCGCGAGGCCGGACTGGACGACCGGGTCACCGCGTCCGGTCGCCCACCGGACGATCCCGAGTTGGCCGTCGACGCGGCGCTGCGCGCCGAGCTGCGTGCGCTCGACCCGGTCGAGCCGTTGCCGCCGGCGCTGAGGAGCGCGGTGCTGGCCCGGACCGCGGGTGCCGGTACGACGCGTTCCGGCTGGCGGGGTCTGCCGGTGGCGCTGGCGGCTGGACTGGCCGGCGTGCTGGTGCTGGCCGCGATGCTGCGTCCGAGCAGTCCCGAACCGCTGCCGACCGATGAGCTCCGGCTTGCCTTGGCGACCATCGACCGCAGCTCGCGCGACGCCTTCGGCCGAGCCGGTCGTGAAGTCGGTGAAAGCCTCCGTTTCCCGGTGATCGAACTCGAGCAGCTGCCGTACGGGCACCTGCTGGATTCGTTCTCCGTTTCCAGACCCCCATCCCATTCACCCGAACCGAACTGACTCGAGGAGATTGCGCATGAAGACCCTTTCGACACTCGTCAAGACACTGGCCGTCCTGGCCTGGATTCCGTTCGCCGCCAGCGCCTGGGCGCAGGCCCCGGTGCCCGGAAAGGTCGACCTGGACCCGGTCAAGGAGCTGTTCGGCACCACGCCGAAGGTCAACATCAATTTCGGTAGCGCGATGATGCGCGGCTTTTCCGAGGGCTTCCGCGAGACCAACGCGGAGCTCGCCGACCTGGTCGGCAGCGTGTCCGGGCTGCGCGTCATGGTGTTCGAGGATGTCGACGGCAGCCGGGCCGGCGGGTTCGTCGCCGAAACCACCGCGGCCCTGGCCGACGACGGCTGGACGCCGGCCGTCGAAGTGCGCGACGACGGCGACCGGGTCGATATCTACATGAAGGAATCGGCCGAGTTCATCGACGGCATCGTGCTGATGATCACCGAGGCCGGCAACGGCGACGCGGTGTTCATCAATATCTTCGGCGCACTGGATCCTGTGTTCATCGGCAAGACCATCGGCGGCGGGATCGACTTCAACGATTTCGATCTCGACGACCTGATGAGCATCCAGGCCGGCGGCGAGGTTTCGAACGACGCCGACAGCTGAGCCCCGGGCCCATCGGTCGGACGGCCGGTGTTGCCATGGCCGGACGCCTTCGGGTGTTCGGCCTTTCTTTCGAGGGGCCAGGGAAGAGGGGCGAGGGGGGAGTCGAGGTGCCGCCGGAGACGGCATCGATGGCCTGTCTGTCGGAGGCCGCTTGCGGGCGAAGGGTGGCCTGACCGGTTCGCGAGCGAGCTCCCTCCAACAGCCGAATGGAACGCCGGCGCCGAATCGAAGTCCCGTGGGAGGGCGGCTGTGCCGGGCGAAGGG
>CAZJSH010000067.1:2624-15587 GCA_964548715.1 uncultured Halomonas sp.
GAACGCCGGCGCCGAATCGAAGTCCCGTGGGAGGGCGGCTGTGCCGGGCGAAGGGGTGCCGGTTCAGGGCCGGTGCGGCCGCCCCAGGTAGTCGGTGCTCTGCATCTCGATCAGGCGCGAGCGGGTGCGCTCGAACGGCGCGGCCAGGCGGCGGCCGGTGTAGAGGTCTTCGATCGGCACGTCGCTGGAGGCGATCAGCTTGACGTTGCGGTCGTAGCAAGCGTCGATCAGGTGGATGAAGCGCCGCGCGGCGTTGTCGTCGTCTGCATCGAGCTGCGGAACATTGCCGACGAGCAGCGTCGAGAAGCGGTAGGTCAGCTCCAGGTAGTCGCCCGAAGAGCGCGCGCTGCGGCACAGTTCGTCGAATTCGAACCAGACCAGCGAACCGGCCCGGGCGCGGGCTTCGATCGGCCGGCCCCGGACGGTCAGCTCGACGTGCCGCTCGGTCTCGGCATCGGGCGCAAGCGCTCGGAATTCCTCGGCCAGCCGGTGGTCGGTGTCGGCGCCGGCCGGCACTCGCCAGGTCGGTTGGCGGGTCAGTTCGCGCAGCCGGAAATCCTCGGCGGCGTCGAGTTCGAACACCTCGCAGTGCGCCTTGATGTTCTCGATCGCCGGCTCGAAGCGCTGGCGCTGCAGGCCGCCGGCATACAGGTCGTCGGGTGCGGTATTGCTGGTCGCGACCAGCGTGATCCCGAGTTCGAACCACTGGCCGGTCAGCTCGCCGAGCAGCATCGCATCGGCGATGTCCTCGACATGGAACTCGTCGAAGCAGACCACGCGCGTGCGGCTGCGCAGCTCGCGGGCGATCGCGTCGAGCGGACGCTGCCGCTGGCCCAGGCCCTTCAGTCGGGCGTGCACGTCGTCCATGAATCGATGAAAATGCGCGCGCTCGACCGGTTCGCCGGCTTCGCGCAGCGAGTGGACGAGCAGGTCCATCAGCAGGGTCTTGCCGCGGCCGACCTGGCCGTGGATGTAGAGCCCCGGCACCGCGGCGGGCGTGCGGAACCAGCGGGGGCGCGCGGCGAGGAGCGCCTCGAAACAGCGCTGAAGCCGGTCGGCCAGCGCCCGCTGCGCGGGGTCGGGATCGAGCCGGCCGGCGTCGACCAGCGCGGCATGACGCGGCGCGGGACCCAGGGACGCGGAGCGTTCGGTCACCGGCGCGGCTCAGGGCAGGTGGCTGGCCACCGCGTTGCGGATCAGGCCGCGCAGGTCCATCAGGCGACGGTGGAAGAAATGGCCGCTGCCCTCCATGACGACAAGCTGAGGCGGCGTGTCCAGGCCCTCGGCCCATTGGATGACAGCGCTCGGCGACACGACCTCGTCCTCGTCGCCCTGGACCACCAGCCATGGGCAGTTCGGCGGCACCAGGTCGGCGAAGCCGTAGCGTTCGACCGGCGGTGCGATCGAGATCAGCATCCGGACCGGCAGGTCCTGGGCGGCCTTCAGCGCGATCCAGGAGCCGAACGAGAAGCCGGCCAGCCACAGGTCCGTATCCGGCCGGGTCCGGCGGGCCCAGTCGACCACGGCGCGCAGGTCGGACAGTTCGCCTTCACCGTCACCGAATTCGCCGTCCGATTCGCCGACGCCGCGGAAATTGAATCGCACCGTGGCCAGCCCGGACTCGCGCAGGCTGCGTTCCATGATCGTCACGACCTTGTTGCGCAGTGTGCCGCCGTGCTGCGGGTGCGGGTGGCAGAGCACCGCGGTGGCCGGTCGCGCCGCGTCGGGTTCGGGCACGTCGGCGATGCATTCGATCCGACCGGCCGGACCGGTCAGGAAGAACTCGGTCTGTTCGTTCGGGAACGCTTCGGGATCGATGGGCCGGGCTTCGGACATGATGATGGGTGCATGCGCAATGGAAACGGGGTTCGGGCTCGCCCGGCGACCGCCGGGCCGTCGGGCTGCTGCACGCCGGGCGCGCACGCCGCGGCGGGTCTGCATAATAACCGAACCGACCCCGCGAACGCTCTCGCGGCGGCCAACCGCTGTTTCTGCCCTGCGCGAGGCGACGATGAACCATCTGGCCCACCTGGTGCTGGCCGGCGAGCTTCCAGACGACCGCCTCGGCGCGCTGCTCGGGGATCACCTGAAGGGCCGCACGGTGCTGGAAACGCTGCGGCCCGGGCTGGCCCGTGGCGTCCGGCTGCACCGGCGCATCGACACCTGGTCCGATGCCGATCCGGCTGTCCGCGGCCTGCTGGCGCGCTTCGAGCCGCCCTGGCGGCGCTACGGCGGCATCGTCCTCGACGTCCTGTTCGACCGCGAGCTGTCGCGCCGTTGGGACGACTTCGTCGGCCCTTCGAGAGCGGCCTTCGGCCGCGATGTCGACCGGCTGCTGGCCGCGCATCGGCACGAATTTCCGCCGCGCCTGGTGCGTTTCTCGATCTGGGCCGAGGCCGTCGGACTCTGGCATCGGCTGGACGATCGCGCGCTGCTGGCCGAGGTCTTCGCCCGTATCGCCGACCGCCACGGCCGGCGCGAGCCGCTGGCCCGCGGCCTGGAACTGCTCGATCGATTCGAGCCGGAGATCGGCGAGGCGTTCGAGGCCCTGTTTCCGCGGCTGCAGGCGCAGGCCCGGGCGTTCCTGGCCACCGCCGGCTGAGGGCGCGACCCGCGGTCGGGCCGCGGGTTCAGGGTTACCGGGTGATCAGTCGATCTCGGCGAGCATGTACTCGACCGAGGCGCGGACCTGTTCGTCGCTCAGGTCCATCCGGCCGCCCTTGGCCGGCATCGTGCCGATGCCGTTGATGGCGTGGTCGACCAGCGTGTCCTCGCCCTGCGGCAGGCGATCGGTCCAGTCGGCGGCGACCAGCATCGGCGCGCCGGCCGCGCCAGTAGTGTGGCAGGCCGCGCAGACGTTGTCGTAGATCATTTCGCCGTCCATGCTGCCCTCGAAGGCGATCTGCGGCGCCGAGTCGACCTGCGCCGCCTCGGCCGCGGCCATCGCCGCGGCGCGGCCGGTCTCGCCGGCGTAGACGCCCGCCACCGGCGCGATGCGCTGCTGGATCTGCTCGACACGCGCCGGATTCTCGTGCTGGGCGATCTGCCGGTGGAACTGCAGGGCCACGAAGATGATGATCACGGCGAAGACCGCCAGGGCCACGATGACCAGGCTGAACCGCTGGAGGAAGATCCGATCGTCCTGTTCGCTCACGCGCTAACCTCTTGCTCGATGTCGTCGGGTGCGCGGCGTCGACCCGGTTCGGGCGGACCCGCGCAAAGCGCGCAATTATAGCGGATGGCGCCGGCTCGGCGCCGATCGTGCACTCACGTCGTGCAAGCCGGGGAAACGACCGCTCGATCCGCCGAATCGACCGCTCGTCGGGAACGGCTGGCGCCGGGCGAGCCGATGTGCATGATAGCTCGTGGGATCAAACGTGGACGTCCGTGCCATGACGAATCAGCGTGGATTCACGCTCATGGAGCTGCTTCTCGCGATCGCCGTGCTGGCCATCGTGACCACGGCGGCGTTGCCGTCGTTCAATCAGTTCATCCAGACCAACCGGCTGTCCGGCCAGTCCAATGAGCTCGTGACGGCGATGCAGTTCGCACGTTCCGAAGCGCTGAAACGGGGTGAAGTCGTTCGCGTCTGCGCCAGCAGCGATGGTTCGGCCTGCGGTGGCAACTGGAACCAGGGGCTCATCGCGCTGGTCGACCCGGCCGACACGGCGGAAGTGGTCCGGGTCTGGGGCGCGCCGGGGGATCAGATCGAGTTCACGCCGAACGGCGGGTCCATCGATTTTCTCGGCAACGGGTTCGCTGCTGCGGCGTTGGACCTGGTTCTGCGGAGTGAATACTGCCCGACCGACACCGAGAATGCACGACGCGTCACCGTCGAACGGACAGGCCGCGTCGCCAGTCAGCGAGAGGAGTGCTGATCGTGAAGAAGACTCGTTCCTGCTGTGCAGATTTCGTTCGACTGCGGTCGAACAGGCAGTCCGGAGTGACGCTGATCGAGGTCCTGATCACGCTCCTCGTGCTGTCGGTTGGCCTACTGGGCCTTGCGGCGCTCCAAGGCTTCTCGCTGCAGGCTGGCCAGGTCTCGTATTTGCGCACTCAGGCGACCAACCTGGCATATGAGGTTGCCGACCACGCGCGGGCTCACCGGGCCGAGGTGGCCGGATGCAACCCCGGTTCGTCATTCACTTCCGGGCTGGCGCGCATCGAGACACGAGCGGCTCAGGTGCTGCCGCAAGGCGACCTGGAGACCACGATCGATATCCAGGGCGCGTGCAACAACAACCTCGGCATCGAGTTCTCGGTCACCGTGTCCTGGCTGGACGATCGTGAGGCCGGTGAAGAGGCCGAATTCGCCATTACTACCCAGATCTGAGAAGTTTTCCGATGATGAATCGATTCAACCGCCGGTACCGAACGTTCGCTGCTCCGACTCGCGTACGCGGGCTCAGCCTCGTCGAACTGATGATCGCGTTGCTTCTCGGTCTGCTGGTCACGGCCGGCCTGCTGCAGTTGTTCAACAGTTCGCGGGTCACGTTCCAGACCAGCGACGGGATGGCCCGTGTGCAGGAAAGCGGTCGATTCGCGGCCGAGCTGATCAAGCGCGAGTTCCGGCAGGCCGGGACCCACGGCTTCTGTGCCGCGCGCATCGAGATCACGAACCATGAGCCGGCCGGCTGCCTGGCCATCGGCGACAACTTCTTCCCGGATGACTGGTCGTTGACGGGCTGGGAATTCGGTGGCACCGGCATCAACGACGATTACACCCTCGAGGACGACCTTGACCCGGGTGGAGCGAGCTCCGGCGATTGGGACTCGACGGCGCCGTCGGGCAACCTGCCGGGCGTGCTGACCGGCCTGGCCGCGCCGGGCAGCGACGTCCTGCTGGTCCGGCGGCTCGAAGTGCTGTCCGGCATCACGGCCGATGGAATCCAGGACCCGTCGACCAACACGCTGAACCTCAACGATAGCCATGGCCTGCCCGACGACGCAATGGTTCTGGTGACCAACTGTGCCAGTGGTGTCGACCTGTTCCAGAATTCCGGCGACAGCGATAGCTTCTCGAAGTCGGCGCTTGTCGATTGGTCGACCGCCTACGACGAGAGCATGCAGGCATTCCACGTCCAGGCCGTGGCGTACTACGTGGGCGTCAACGCAAACGGCGAACCCGGGCTGTTCCGTCGGGTGCTGGGCTGCGGCGGAGCTGAAGATGCCGAGGAACTGGTCCAGGGCGTCGAGTCCCTGCAGATTCTCTATGGGTACAGCGACTCGGCGGCCGCTGGTGGTGACGGCCAGAGCGTCGACCGCTGGCTGCGGGCCGACCAGGTGCCCACCGACGGTTGGCCGCAGGTCGTGGCCCTGCAGCTCGGAATGAGCATCCGCTCGGTGGCTGTCGCCGACGGCGACCCGTCCGTGCAGACCTTCCAGCTCTCGAACATGAACCTCGAGACGCCCGGCGACGGCCTGATGCGCCATCCCTTTTCCACGACGATCGCCCTGCGCAATCGTCTGATCGTGCTCTGACGAGGTGCCTGACATGCATGGACTTCGAACCGGTAGTCCGCGTCGCCAGCGAGGTGCCGCGCTGTTCATCAGCCTGATGTTCCTGATCATCCTGACGGTGATCGGCCTGAGCGCCGCCAACGTGGGCGTGTTGCAGGAGCGGATGGCCAGCAACGTGCGCGAATCAAACGAGGCGTTCCAGGTGGCCGAGGCCACGCTGCGGTCGATCGAACGCGAACTCGGCCGCATCGTCAGCGGCGCGACCGGCGGCGACCTCGTCGTCGAAATCTGGGAAGACGCCCGCGACACGCTCGACATCGGACGGCATTCCTGCACCCTGACCAAGCAGGCAGGCGGCGAGCCGATCCTGGCGATCGAGGACGAGGACTGGATCGAGATCGACGTCGTGGGCGGCTACGACTCCTGGTATTACATCGCCGCGCTCACCGACGCCGGCGAATCCGGGGTGATCTTCGGTTCGGCCTGCCGCCCGATGAACGAACTGAACGACACGGCGATCGAGGAGTACTACGTGATCACCGCGCGCGCCCGCGCCCGCGGCGCGGCCGAACGGAGTCCGGCCGAGGCCATCGTCCAGAGCATCTACTTCTATCCGGAATGACGCTGCAGCGGCAGCACGGAGCTAGACCCATGAAACGCCTAACTCAGAACATGTTCACCGCGGTCGCGGTTGCCGTTCTCGGCTTCGGTGCCGGCGCGCCCGCGCACGCCGACGACCTGGACATCGCACAGAGCCCGCTGTTCGTCGCCACGAACGTCGAGCCGAACGTGAT
Source organism: uncultured Halomonas sp. (assembly GCA_964548715.1). GTDB lineage: Bacteria > Pseudomonadota > Gammaproteobacteria > Xanthomonadales > Wenzhouxiangellaceae. The sequence goes on from CAZJSH010000067.1 coordinate 8,879, forward strand.
GTTCACGCTCGATGACTCCGGATCGATGCAGTGGGAATATATGCCGGACGGCCCCGAGTTCCAGTTCACGATCTTCATGTTTCCGCGACCGAATGGCCTGTACGGGGGTGCCAACTACGCCAACCAGGTGCCGTCGTTCCGCGACAACAGCCTGCACCACTACTTCGGTCGCTCGGCCGCGAACAATGGGGTGTTCTACAACCCGGACATCACGTATCGCCCGTGGTCGCGTCCAGATGGCACCGACCTGCCGGACGCGGATCCGGAGAATGCCCTTTACAACACCGATCTACCCGGTCTGGGCGGCCTGGATCTGACCACGGAACAAACCGCCAGCGCGACCTGGTTTCGCGGCAACGCCTTCAACGAAGGAATCTGTGATCCGTGTGGCGGAAACCGTGATTTCACGCCGATCACGTACTTCAACTATCTCGGCGGGCCTCGGACACTCCGGTCCAGCTACCAACTGGTCGAAATCGATGTCGATACGACGCCGGCCGGCGCAACCTTCACCAGCCCGGGCGGCGTGACTCGGACCCGCGACGAGGAAATACAGAACTTCGCCAACTGGTTCCAGTACCACCGCTCCCGCGTGTTGACCTCGCGCGGTGCGATCGGTAATGCCTTCACCCAGCTGCCGGACCAGGCGCGTGTCGGCTTCGCGGCGATCAACCAAGGGACGACCGAAATCGACGGGGTCAACACCCGCGCGGTCCTTCGCCCGGTCCGCCCGTTCAGCATCGCCGGTCGTGAAGCGTTCTACAACGAGCTGTACGGTCGCGTGATCAACAACTTCGGCACGCCGTTGCGTCGTGCGGCCGATTCGGTCGGCGAATACTTCGAGCGGGCCGACGCGCGCGGTCCGTGGTCGACCACGCCGGGTTCGACCGGCGGCGAGGACCTGGCCTGCCGTCAGAGTTTCCACATCATGATGTCCGACGGCTTCTGGAACGGCCCGAACCCGGGTGTGGGTGACGCCGACGGCACGCCCGGCGCGACGATTACCGGGCCGGATACGGGCGCCGGCCCGCAGTCCTACCAGTACCTTCCGGTCCCCCCCTTCGCGGACACCACCGAACTCGATACGTTGGCCGACGTGGCGATGCATTACTGGAAACGGGACCTGCGGCCCGACGTGGCGAACCGGGTGTCCACCACGCCGGAAGACCCGGCCTTCTGGCAGCACCTGGCCAGCTTCGGGATCGGGCTGGGCGTCGAGGGCAACGTCAACCCCGATGACGCCTTCGCGGCGATCGATACCGCAACCCCGATCAACTGGGGCGACCCGTACGCCAGTAACCCGGCCAAGATCGACGATCTTCTGCATTTCGGGCTTAACGGAAGGGGCGGCTTCTTCTCCGCCAGCGATCCGCAGACCTTCGCCGACCAGCTCGGCGCTATCCTGACCGAGATCGTCGCACGGACCTCGGCCACGACCGGCCTGTCGGTGTCCTCGACCCGATTGACCGAAGGCTCGATCATCTACTCCGCCGAGTTCGACAGCGAGGACTGGAGCGGCAACGTCAAGGCCATCGATGTCTTCGAAGGCACGACCGAGTGGGAAGCCGGTCCGCAGCTGGATGCCCGGACCTGGAGCGATCGCACCATGTTCACCTCGAAGTCCGGCGGTGCGTCCGGCAACGTCGCGTTCGATTTCTCATCGCTCCAGGACGAAGGTCTGGCCGGTCTGGTCCATCCGGACGACGGGATGGCGGAAGCTATCATCGATTATGTCCATGGATACCGGGGAGACGAAGAGGACGGGGGCAGCGGGTTCCTTCGGGCGCGCAACACGGTCCTTGCCGATATCGTCAACTCCCGGCCGGTCTTCATGGGCGAAGGCAACGAAGGGTGGGCCCGCCTCGGGGGTACGGCGGGAAGCGCCTATCCGGGCTTCGTCGACGACAAGGTCGATGAAACCCCGGTCGTCTTCGTCGGCGGCAACGGCGGTATGCTGCATGCGTTCGATGCCAGTGAAGGTTCCGGCGGCAAGGAGCTGTTCGGTTTCGTGCCGCGAGCGGTGCTCGACAAGCTCGGCGATCTGGCCGATCCGAGCTATGGTCACCAGTTCTTCGTCGACGGTCAGATGGTCGTTCGGGATGCCTTCGACGGTAGCTGGAAACGTGTCCTGGTCGGCGGGCTGGGCGCCGGCGGGCGCGGCATCTATGCCCTCGACGTCACCGATCCGTCTTCGCCGGAGGTGCTGTGGGAAATCACCGGCGACGACGAACCGGACCTGGGCTTCACCTTCGGCGATCCGGTGATCACCCGAATCGGCAACGAAACCAGCGCCGATTGGGTTGCGATCTTCGGCAACGGATACAACAGCGACGACAACACCGCATCGCTGTTCGTGGTCGATCTGTTCGACGGCACGATCCGCGACGAGATCGAGCTCGAAAGCGCCAGCGGCGACAACGGGCTCTCGGGTGTGGCCCCGCTGCTCGACCCGGAGACGCGTCTCGTGACCAGCCGGATCTATGCCGGCGACCTGAACGGCACGGTCTGGCGGGTCGACTTCGACGGCTCGGGATCGCCGTCGGTCAAGTACCCGAACGGCCTGTTCACCGACCCGGACGGTCGCCCGATCACGTCCACGCCGGGCCTGGCCGCGAGCCCGGCCGGCGGCCTGTTCGTCTACGTCGGCACCGGCAAGCTGATCGAGCCGGCCGACCGCCTGGTCGGCGGCACGGCGGTCGAGCGGTTCTATGCGCTCCGAGACCAGAACACCGCGCTCGGCACCTCGCCGGCCTTCGGAACCCCGACGCTGACCGAGTCCGGCGGCGAGCGGGTCCTGACCGGCGACATCGGCGAGGACGGCTGGGTTCTCGACCTCACGCCTTCCGGATCGCCGACCGGAGAACGCGTCCTGTCCAGGGCGCGGATCATCTTCGGACAGGTCATTTTCTCGACCTTCGAGCCGGAGGACGATCCGTGCGCGCCGGGCGGCGTTCAGCGGCTTTACGTGGTCGATGCACTCAGCGGTGCCGGCGCACTCGACAACGTCTGCCCGAACTGCGGCGTCGTCGAGGTCGGTATCGGTGCGCCGATCGATCCGCCGATCATCATCAAGCCGCCGTCGCTGGTCGGCGATGATGACGACCCCGACGATCCGTTCGATCCGGGTGGCGGCATGCCCGACCCGGATACGGTGGGTTCGAGCGACGGTTGGTGTTCTGAATTCGGTACGCTGAATCCGGCCACCGGTGAACCGCTGCTGATCGGTACCATCTGTGACGGTCGCCAGGTCTGGCGGCAGGCACGTTGAAGGAGGCTATGACCATGCGTATGACCATGCTGAAGAAGGCGGCAGGATTCGCTCTGGTGCTGGTGGCGTTCGTCGCAATGCCACTTCAGGCGCAGGAGGCGGCCCTCGATGACGACTACGATCTCGCGGTCGGCATCCCGCAGCCGAAGTGGGTCGGCGAGGTGAATGAAGCGGAGGGACTGGTGGAACTCGATGGCCAGATGTATCGACTGGCCCGAGGCAAGGCGCTCGCAAAAGTCGCCGATCAGGGAAAACGATTGTCCCTTGCCGATCTCGAGCCCGGCATGCAGGTGCTGGCTGCCACGGATGGAACCCAGGCCGAGCGCGGTCGGGTGCCCTTCGTTCTCGCCATCTGGCAGATCGACTAGGGAATCGACATGCTGACATCGATAAAGCGAAATCGCGGCTTCACTCTGATCGAGCTGATGATCGCCGTGGCGATCCTGGCCATCGTGATGGGGATCGCGATCCCGAGCTACACCCAGTACGTGATCAACTCGGGCCGCGCCGACGGCAAGGCCGAACTGTTCCGGGTCGCCCAGGTGCTGGAGCGCTGTTACACGCGCTACAACAGCTACGTCGCCGATGAATGCGCACTGAGCGACGGCGATACCACGGACTCGGAGAAGGGCAAGTACCAAGTCACGATCGAAGCGACTGCCGCGACGTTCACGCTGACCGCAGCCCCGCAGGGCGGTCAGGCTCAGGACGATGAGTGCAAGTCGTTTACCCTGACGCACACGGGGTTGCGCGGCCTCGACGGTGATCCCGACGGTACGGTCGAGAAATGCTGGTAGTGCGCGGTGGGGAGTACGCGGGTCCCGCTCTGCTGAAGGGATCGGGATCGGAAGGCCGGCCCGGTGAGCTTCGCTCGACTTGAGTCCGGTTGCCTGGCCACGTAGTCTCGGTGGTCGTACCGACTCCGGGTAACCGTTCATGCTCGAACGCGCCGACCGCGCGCCACCGCTTCCCGACTTCTGCCAGCCGCAGGCCGTTCTGCTGCTGGTCCTGCTCGGTCTGCTGCTGGCCCTGCTGCTGACCCTCGCCGGGACCGGGTTTTCGACGTTCTGGCTCCGCCTTGGCATCCATGCGGTGTTCGTCGAGGGGGTCGTGCTGTTTGCCTGCCTGCTGCTGTGCACGGCGCGCAACCTGCTCTCGACCCTGCCGGATGCCGTTGCCTACCTGGCCATCTTCGTCGTCATCCAGCTGATCGTCGCGGCCGCCAGCGCCCTCGGCCTTGCGATCTGGCCGGCAACGATCCTGATTACCGACGCCTCGCCCGCACTGCTGGTGCTGCGCAACGTGCTGATCTCGGCGATCGCCTCGCTGGTGTTTCTCCGCTTCCTGATTCTCCATCGCCAGTGGCAGCGCCAGGTCCGCGCCGAAGCCAGCGCCCGGCTGGCCGCGCTGCAGGCGCGGATCCGGCCGCACTTCCTGTTCAACGCGCTCAACACCATCGCCAGCCTGGTCCGATCCCGGCCCGAACAGGCCGAAGAAGCGGTGCTGGATCTCTCCGATCTGCTGCGCTCGGGGCTCACCGAGTCGGCCGAACACCGACTGGACCGCGAGCTGGACCTGGTGCGCGGCTACCTGCGGATCGAGGCGCTGCGTCTCGGCGAGCGGTTGGCGATCGACTGGGCCATTGCCGACGACGCGCCGCTGCACGCCCGGATTCCGGCGCTGCTGATCCAGCCGCTGGTCGAAAATGCAATCGTCCACGGCATCGCCCGCCTGGCCGACGGCGGCCGCCTGCAGGTGTCCGTCGACGCGCCGCGCAGCGGCCAATGGCGGGTGATGATCGAGAACCCGGTCAGCGCTCGCCAGCCCCTGCGCGCCGACCGGGGCCACCGGATGGCGCTGGACAACGTCCGCAAGCGACTGGCCCTGGCGTTTGCCGACGAGGCCCGCTGCCGCGTCGATGTCGATGCCGAACGTTTCCGCATCGAACTGACGGGACCGGTGATCGAGTGAACCTGGCGCGCCCCCGGATCAGGGCGGGCCGGCGCTCGGCGCGGGCTCGGTGTCTTCGGCCTCTTCTTCGACCTCCGGATGCATCTCCAGCGCGGCCGGCGAGGTCGCGAAATGCGGCACGAAGTCGCCCTGCTCGGCCATCGGGATCGGCTTGCTGACGCTCATCCGGTAGCGGATGAAGCCGGCTGGGGTCAGCGCCGTGGCCACGAACCAGAACAACAACGCCTCGGGCCCGAACCGCTGGATCAGGAACCCCGCCACGATCGGCCCGACGATCGCGCCGCTGCCCCACAGCAGCTGCAGGCTGGACGTGGCCTCCAGCACCTGGCCGGGTGCGACGTGGTCGTTGGTGTGCGCGGTGGCCAGCGAGAAGATGCTGAACGCGAAGCAGCCGTAGATGAACCCGCCGACCAGCACGCCCCAGGGACCGTAGGGAACCAGGAGCAGGGTGGCCGCCGCGCCCACGGCCGTCATCGCGCAGGTCATCATCAGCACCCGGCGCCGCTCGATCCGGTCGGACAGCCGGCCCACCGGCCACATCATCAGGATGCCGCCGAGGATGGTCAGCGCCATGTAGAACGACACGCCGCGGGCGTCGAAACCCAGCCCGCCGACGAATACCGGACCGAGACTCCAGAAGGTGCTGATCCCCAGCCCGGAGAATACGCAGGCCACGACGCCCACCGGGGAGGTGTCGTAGAGCTTTCGCAGGCCCAGCCGCTCCGCCTCGACCGGCGGCGGTTCACGGACCTTGGTCAGCGCCACCGGCACCAGGCCCAGCGACAGCAGCACCGAGGCCAGCGCGAACAGTTCCAGCCGCGCCGCATCGCCGGTCAGCAGCAGCAACTGGCCCAGGCCCAGGCCGATCAGCGTCGTGGTCATGTAGGCCGAAAACACGTGTCCGCGTTGCTCGTTGGCGGTCTGTTCGTTCAGCCAGCTCTCGATCGCGATGTACAGGCCGACGATGCAGACCCCGGCGAGAAAGCGCATCAGGAACCACGGCAGGGGGCTGACGTACAGGCCGTGGACCAGCGTGGCGATCGAGGCCAGCGAGGCCAGCGCGGCGAAAGTCCGCACGTGGCCGACGCCACGGATCATTCTTGGCACCAGGAAGGTTCCGGCCACGTAGCCGACGAAGTAGCCGGACATCACGATGCCCAGCGTGCCGGCACTCAGGCCTTCGAGCTGGCCGCGCACGCCGAGCAGGGTGCCGAGCAGCCCGCTGCCGGCCAGGATGATGGCGACACCGAGCAGCAGAGTGAATACGGCGGTGATCGCGTGCATGCGCCGAGGCTCCGAGGGGGTGGACGTCCGCCCGCGTCATGCTATCAGTTTGCAGCGCGGGCCCGAGCCGAGCGGGCATACTATCGGGATGGAATTCCGCCTGACGGCCCGAATCTTCGACGGCCCGGCCGGCCCGTGGCTGCGCCTGATGCGCTTCGACCGCCCGATCGGCATCGCGCTGCTGCT
>CAZJSH010000068.1:0-15563 GCA_964548715.1 uncultured Halomonas sp.
ATGGACCTGCTGCTCGACTTCTTCAGCCGACTGCTGACCCAGTTCCAATCGCCGGCGCTGGCCTTCCTGATCGGCGGCATGCTGCTGGCCGCCTGCGGCAGCAAGCTGCAGATCCCGGACGCCATCTACAAGTTCTGCGTGTTCATGCTGTTGATGCGCATCGGCCTGGAAGGCGGCCTGGAAATCCGCCAGGCCGACCTGTCCGAAATGCTGCTGCCGGCGATCATCGCTTTCGTTGTCGGCTGCGCGATCGTCATCGTCGGCCGGTTCACGCTGGCGCGTCTTCCGGGCGTCAGGACGGAGGACGGGATCGCGACCGCCGGCCTGTTCGGTGCAGTCAGCGCCTCGACGCTGGCCGCGGCCATGGTCATGCTGGAAGAACAGGACGTGGTCTTCGAGGCCTGGGTCCCGGCGCTGTACCCGTTCATGGACATTCCCGCCCTGATCGTCGCCATCCTGCTGGCCAACATGTACCTGGCGAAAAAACAAGGCGGTAAGCGAGAAAAGCTGCATGCCGGCGCGATCATTCTCGACAGCCTGCGCGGATCGGCGCTGTCTGCCCTTCTGCTGGGCCTGTTGCTCGGACTGCTGACCCATCCTGAACGGGTGTTCGAAAGCTTCTACGATCCCCTGTTCCGAGGCTTCCTGTCGATCCTGATGCTGACCATGGGCATGGAAGCCTGGACCCGCCTGAACGAGCTCCGGCGCGTGGCCCACTGGTACGCGGTCTACGGCGCCTTCGCGCCGCTGATCCACGGCCTCATCGCATTCGGCCTCGGCAGCATCGCCCACCATCTCACCGGTTTCAGTCCCGGCGGCGTCGTGCTGCTGGCAGTCATGGCCGGGTCCAGCTCCGACATCTCGGGGCCGCCGACGCTGCGCGCGGCGATTCCCTCGGCCAACCCCTCGTCGTACATCGGCTCGTCGACCAGCATCGGCACCCCGGTGGCCATCGCCATCGGCATCCCGCTGTACATTGCACTGGCCGAGGCCGTGTTCGGGCTCTGATGCCTCGGATTTAACCACCACGCGCCGAACGCGCGGGAGGAACCATGGATCACCACAAGGCCAGCAAGGTCGTCATCATTACCGAGAAGATCATCGTCGAGAAGGTGGCGAAGCTCATCGAAAATGCCGGCGCGCGCGGTTACACGATCACGCCTGCCGGCGGCAAGGGCAGCCGCGGCGTGCGTTCGACCAACCGGGCCAACGTCGTCGACGAGTTCAGCAACGTCAAGATCGAGGTCATCACCGGCAGCAAGGACGCGGCCAACCGGATCGCCGACGAGGTGACCGAGCAGTTCTTCGACAACTATTCCGGCATCACCTACCTCGAAGAGGTCGAGATCCTGCGCCCCGACAAGTTCTGAGCGGAAGCGAACGGATGCCGGCGGGGTCTCGATTCCATGCGGGCCTGAACGATCGACATCGATAGGACCCATTTGAACAATTGTGGCGCCCGATCCTATACTCCATGCTCGCGGTCATAATCAGAACAAGGAGCCAGCATGAAGAAACGGAACGATCCGTCCGTGCAAGCCAACCCCGAACAACGCCGACGATTCCTGCGCCTGTTCGGAACCGCCGCCGCCATCCTGCCGATCACCGTGATCGTCGGATGCTCGGACGACGGCCCCACTCCACCGGCCAGTCCGGCCCGGTCGTCCGACCAGGGATCCACCACGCCGCAGGCCGCCACGCCCGAGCCGGAACCGCCGACCCCGCCCGCCCCGGAGCCGCAGGCCGAACCGGAACCGGAATCGATGGCCCAGCAGGCCACCGAACCCGCCGCAGAACCGGCCACGGGGGACATGCCGCAGGTCAACCTCGACGACCCGACCGCGCAGGCACTGGGCTACAAGCACGACGTCGCCAACGTCGATACCGAAAAGTACCCGGCCTACCGAGCCGGCCAGGCCTGCGCCAACTGCACGCTCTACCAGGGCGCGTCCGGCGATACCTGGGGCGGCTGCCAGCTGTTCCCCGGTAAGCTCGTCAACGCCAACGGCTGGTGCAGCGGCTACACCCCGAAGGCCTGAGTCCGGGCCGCGCCGCGCCGGGCGGGCCGTCCCGCCCGGTCGCTTGAACGCCACGTCACTGTTGCGGCGGTGCCGGCCGCACTCGGCCCAACGGTTCGCTGACCGTTCGAACGCCGGCCTGGCGGCAGAAAACCGATAGGTGCGGTCCGGGTTCCGAACGACAGCTCGCCAGTCTTCGGCATCGACGATCGCCGCGCCATGGATCGGATCGGGCAACGCCTGGATGTCGTCTGAGATGCCTTCGCTCGATTCCGGAGCCGGCAGCCCGAACAGCATGAAGAGTTGCAGCTCGCCAACGAACGGCTCGAGCAAACGCTGCTCCCCGTTCCGCTCGCGCAGCTCACCCCCGACCGCGTCGATCGCGAAGGCAGCAAGACCTCGATCGATCAAGGGCCGTTCGATCGGCACCCCGCTTCCGCACCCCGGAGTCGAACGATCCGCTGATGCCGTCGTGGTTCGAGGCGGTCAACGGCATCGACCCGGTTCGATCGATTCACGGTCTTCGGTCATGGAATGCCGGGCTCTCCGAGAACGCAGCACGTGCCCCGAGCCGGCTGAGAGACGCAAGTGCGAGCGCCGAATCCACTGCATCGAAAGGTCTCCGGGGATTCCGGGACGGCGCGACTGTCGCAACCCTGCCGCATCGGTCCTGGACGGTTGATATGGATTAAGGACCACCGGCTCCATGTCGAGCAGCATGAATGTGAACGCTGGTGAAGAACCAGCTCAGCAACGCCCACTCGAACGAGGAGCAACCATGAGAAAGCATCTTCTTAGTGCAAGCATTACCTCCATGCTGGCCGCCGGACTGGCATTTTCGCCCCTTCATGCCCAGGATAACGGTGGCGCGTTGAGCGGCCTCGAAGACGACACTTCGATTACCCTGTCTGGTGCCGTGATCGAAGCCCGGGAGGATGAGTTCGACCTCCGGGTCGGCACGGAAACCGTCACCGTCGACATCGAGGATGAAATCCGCGACGGCGGGGCCTACGAACTGCTCCCCGGCGACCGGATCACGGTCTCGGGCCTGGTCGAGGACCATTTCTTCCAGGGCAAGGAGCTGGAAGCCAATGCGCTGTACATCGACAAGCTCGGAACGACCTTCATCGTCGATGAGGACTATGCCGATGATTACGGCATGGTTGCCGGACGAATGATGGACGACTTCGTCGAGGTCGCCGGCACGGTCACGATGGTTGCGGACGACCACGACGAGTTCAGGATCCACGATGACGTCGGCGACTTCACGGTCGAGGTCGATGAACTGGCCGAGAACCCGCTCGATGACGATGGCTACATGAAGATCCGCGTCGGCGACGCAGTCCGCGTCATCGGCGAAATCGACGATGACTGGATCGAGGGACGCGAAATCGTGGCGTCCAGCGTCAACGTCGTTCGCCTGGGCGTGATCGTCGACTGATGAGCACGGGTTGACCATCCAAGCCCGCATCGGCGGTTCATCCGCCGTCGGGTCGCCTCACGGAACCGGGCCGGCGCGCCCGGTTCCTTCGTTTCCGAGGGACCTTCGGCGCGGCATCGGACCATTGCACCCGGGCCTTGCGGCACATGCCGCCGGACCGTCGGTGTGGAATACTCGCATCGTCTTCCGCCATGGAGTGCCTCCGATGCGATTCATCCAGGCTGTCGTCCTCGCCGCGCTGTTGCTGCTCGCCCCGCCGGGCCACGCCGAAACACCGTTCGATGGCGAATGGAGCGGCTCCATCGAGACGCCCGGTCCGGCGCTCGAGATCGAGGTGACGTTCGACGCCGATGGCGCCACGCTGACCGGCACGATCTCGATCCCGGTCCAGGGACTGATCGACGGCGAACTGTCCGGTGTCGAGCGTAACGGCGACGCCATCCGCTTTGCCATCCCGGGTGTGCCCGGCGACCCGACCTTCGACGGCGTGCTGATCGATGAATCGACGATCGAGGGGACGTTCTCGCAGGGCGGCGCCGAGCTTCCGTTCTCGCTGGCCCGCGAAAACGCTGCCGACCAGGCCCGGCAAGCGCTGGAGGGTCTCGATGCCGAAATCGAACAGGCGCTGGACGACTTCAACGTGCCCGGGCTCGGCATCGCTGTCGTGGCCGGCGGCGAAGTCGTCTACGCCCGCGGCTTCGGGTACCGCGACCTCGACGACGAGCTGCCGATGAATGCCGACACGCTGTTCGCGATCGGTTCGACGACCAAGGCGATGACCACCACGGTGCTGGGCATGCTGACCGACGACGGGATACTCGACTGGGATGAACCCGTACGCCGCCATCTGCCGGAATTCGACGTGGCCGATCCGCTGATCGCCCCGCGGATCACGCCCCGCGACATGGTCACCCACCGCACCGGAATGCCGCGCCACGACCTGTCCTGGTACAACAAGAACGACGGGAGCCGGGCCGAACTCGTCGACCGTCTCGCGCACCTCGAGCTGACCGCCGATCTGCGCGAGCGCTTCCAGTACAACAACCTGATGTACCTTGCCGCCGGCCACCTGACCGAGCGCCTGACCGGAAAGAGTTGGGAAGCTGCCGTGCGCAGCCGACTGTTCGAGCCGCTCGGAATGCAGCGCAGCAATTTCAGCGTTTCCGACTCGCAGGCCGATGCCGATCACGCCCGACCGCATCGTGAAGTCGAAGGCGAGCTCGAGGAGATCCCGTTCCGGCCGATCGACCTGGTCGGTCCGGCCGGCTCGGTCAATTCCAGCGTCAACGAAATGGCCCGCTGGCTGCAGTTCAACCTCGATAGCGGCGTCATCGACGGGCAACGACTCATCGACCGCGCCACGCTCGCTGACCTGCACAGCGCGCAGATCAGTGTCCCTTCGGCACCGGCCGGTCGCAGCAGCGTTCCGGTCGGCTACGCCATGGGCTGGTTCGTCGACGTCTACGAGGGTCATCGCATGCTCAGCCACGGCGGTGGAATCGACGGCTTCGTGACCTCGGTGATGCTGTTCCCCGAAGACGACCTGGGCGTCGTCGCGTTCACCAACAGTGAATCGAGCCTCGGAAATCTCGTCGCGCGCACCGCCGCCGACCGGGTGCTCGGCACCGAGCCGCAGGAGCGAATCCAGGAGGCGCTGGAACGCCGGAAGCGTGCCCTTGCGGCGCGCGAAGAAGCCGAGGAACGCCGTGATGCAGAGCGCATCGAAGATGCATCGCCGTCGCATCCGGCCGAAGCCTATGCCGGCACCTACGCGCACCCGGGATACGGTGAACTCACCCTGACGTGGAGCGACGCAGACGACCAGGCGATGACGTTGCGCTACAACGGCATCGATGCCCCGCTCGAGCACTGGCATTACAACGTCTGGAGCGGCGCCGAGACCGAAGGCGACACGACGTTCGAAGGCATGAAGTTCGGCTTCCAGACAAGCTTCGACGGCGTGATCGATGCCGTCAAGGTCCCGATGGAGCCGACGGCGTCGCCGATCGTGTTCGAAAAGCAGCCCGATCCGCGGCTGTCCGATCCCGGGTTCCTGGATCGATTCGTCGGCACCTACACCGACCCGATCAGCCAACGGAGCGAAGAGGTGACGCTCTCGGGCAACAGGTTGCAGCTCGTCCTTCCTGGCCAGCCGGTCTACACGCTCAGGCCCCGGGTCGACGGCCGCTTCAACATCGGCGACCTCCAGGGGTTCTCCGTGGGCTTCGAGAGCGACGACGACGGCGAGATCGTGGCCGTGACCTACTACCAGCCGAACGGCGTTTTCACCTCGGAGCGCTTGCCGGACTGATCCCTCCGTCTCCGGCCTGCCGGCGATCGGCCTTCGGATCGGCGCCCTGGCCGTTCGCCCGCGCTCAACCGCGGCCACGATCGCAGCAGGATCGATCCGGACACGAGTTCCGCTGCCGGGCCGTGCGGCTTCGGGTACCTCCGGGAGTCACTATGCCGGCGGATATCGACGCGCGTTCCGCAGGCGATCGCCAACCCGAGCCAGCGACCGGTGCACCGGGCCGTCTCGCCGCGGCTAGCTGGCCCGCATCATGACCTGGTGGCAGCTGGAGCCCTCTTCCTTGATGTAGGGCATCTCGGCCTGCGAAACGAGTTCCGCGACACCGCGTTTGCGGGCCTTGTCGATCACATCCTGGAACCCCGTTTCCTTCCAGAATGAGTCGCGGACCGTGAAGCAGATCGGACCGCCGGATTCGGTCACCCGGATCAGTTCGAACAGCGCCTCGGGACGGACGTGGCCGGTGGTGAAGGTGCCGACGCACGCGCTGGCGCCGTAGTGGTTCGAAGGAATATCGAGCGGCTGGTTCAGGTCGGCCTGCAGCAGCGAGCGGTAGCAGTTCTTTTCCGCCGCGACGTCGAGCATGTCCTGCGAGAAGTCGATGCCGTCGATCGCGTCAACGCCGGCCTCTGCGAGATAGACCCCGACGAGTCCGGTGCCGCAGCCGGCGTCGAGCACCGATGCGCCGGAATCCGGCAGCAGCTCGCCGAGCGCGTCGGCGCACTGCTTCGGTGCGACGTAGCCGGCTTCATCGATGAGATCCTGATCGTAATCGCTGGCCCAGGCGCGGTAGCCGGTCTCGATGTCTTCGAGCGAGCGAGCGTTGAGTACGCGGTCGTGAACGTCTGAACGTTTGGACACAACAAGTCTCCATCAAAGTCAGCCGTTCACCGTAACACGCTGAATTTTCGAGTGTCGGCCCGCGCCGAACACGCCCCGGGACATCAGTCCGTCAATACCTCGCGCAGTTCCTCCATGCGCTCCAGCGCCTGGCTGCGGAACATCGTGACCAGGTAGAGCCATTTCCTGCGCTCGATCAGCAGATTGCTCAATTCCCTCGACCGCAGCGCGTCGAAGCCCGGATCGAACCGGCTGGCCGGACGGTCAGCACCGTCCTCGTCGTTCGCCCGCTGGGCCGCATACCGGTCCACGTTCCGATTCAGCCACGGCGACATCTGGGTGGCAAGAAACTGGTCCTGCAGTTCCTCGAAGCGCCGGGCAACGCCCAGGTACGACGCGACGTCGGCCAGCAGCTTGCGCACTTCGGGATCGCTGATCGCATTGAAGCCGTCCTCGGTGGTCAACCGGTCGAACACCGGCGTGGCCGCCGAGAACTGGTAGGACCGGTCCAGGAACAGGAGCGCCCGCTGCCAGGCCCGATCGTCCAGGCGCTCCGAGCCGTGAATCGCATCCAGCAGCAGCGTGACGTCGGATTCGACCCGCTCCGCCGATTGCCGGGCCACAGGACCGAGCCGGATGTACAGGTCCAGCTCGCCGACCAGTTGCTCCAGCAAGCGCTCTTCCTGCTTGCGGTCGCGCTGCTGGTCCCACGCCGCGTCGATCGCGAACGCGAGCAGGATCGACGCGACGATCACCAGCCCTTCGAGCACCAGGCCGCGCAGACGTCGGCCCGTGCCGCGACCGCTCTCCGCACGACCGGGCGGCGGAGCGTCGGGGTCGTTTCCGGCCACCGGCGTACTCATGTCTCGCTGTTCAAGTGGTCTTCGAACCAGCGAACGATCTCGACCGTCGAGGTCACTCGGTTCTCGGTCTTCTGCCATCCATGGCCCTCGTCGGGGAACAGGATGTAGCGGACCGGCACACCGCGCGCCTCGAGGCTGTCGACCACCTGCTCGGCCTCGACCACCGGCACGTTGGTGTCGTTGGCGCCGTGCAGAACGATGGTCGGCGCCGTGACCCGGTCGACCTTGTGGATCGGCGACAGGTCGCGCAGCATCTCGGCCTCGGTGACCGGATCGCCGTACTCCACGGTCGAGATCGCGGCCATCCAGGGCTCGGTCTGTTCGAAGAAGGTCTTGAAGTTGACCACGCCGAACAGGTTGGCGCCGGCCGCGAAGCGGTCCGGGAACTCGGTCAGGCCGGCCATCACCATGTAGCCGCCGTACGAGCCGCCCATGATGCCGATCCGATCCGGATCGGCGATGCGCTGCTCCGCCAGGTAGTCCGCCGTCGACTCGATGTCCTTGACGGCGTTGACGCGCAGCGCGCCGTTGTCGAGGTTGACGAAGGTCTTGCCGAAACCCGACGAACCGCGGACATTGACCGCGAACACGCCGATGCCGCGGCTCAGCAGGGCCTGGATGGTCGGGTTGAACGACGGTCGCTCCTGCCCCTCGGGTCCGCCGTGGAAATCGAGCACGTACGCGGCCGGCTCCGCGACCCCGGTCGGGCGATACAGCCAGCCGGAGAGTTCCAGGCCGTCGTGGGCCGGGTAGCGGATCAGTTCGGGCTCGACCAGCGACCCGAAGTCGAGGCCGCGCGGATCGGTTTCGGTGATCTGCGTGAATTCGCCGCTGCGCCGATCGAAGGTCCAGACGTTGGTCGGCGTGGTCGAGCCGGAAATCGTCAGGGCCAGCCGGTGGCCGTCCGGCGCGACATCGGTGACGCCGACGATTTCGGCCGGCGCCGCCGGGCCGGGCTGCGAGGTGCCGGTCTCGAGGTCGACGAAGGCCAGCTCGCTTCGACCCGAGGCGTTCCAGGTCAGCACCGCCTCCCCGCGGTCGGCGATGATCTCGATGCCCTCCAGTTCGGCGTCGTCCCGTTCGGCGATGTAGGTCAACGGCATGGCCTGCCCGTCGCCATCGATCCGCACCTCGGCCAGCGCCATCATCTCGCGGCCGACGTTCGAGGCGAACAGGATGCGGGAGTCGCCCACGAAGTGCGCGTTCTGCGACAGCGCAACGCCCTCGTGCGGCGTGATCAGCTGTTCTTCGCCGGTTTCGAGATCGATCAGGTAGAGGTCGGTGTTGCCGCGCGAACGCATCCGCCAGACCACCGCACGCGTCGCGTCGGGCGAGAGGTCCTGGATCGAACCGATGCCGGGGTTGTCGGCCACCATCCGGGACTCGCCGGTCTCGGCGTCGTACAGGTACGCATCCATCGAACCGTCGCCGGCGACGTCCGACGAGTACGCCAGATAGCGACCGTCATCGCTCCAGTCGCCCAGCCAGTTGTTGCTCCGGCCGCCCGCGGTGACCCGAAGCCGTTCTCCGCCTTCCAGCGCCCGGAGCTCGATCTGTCGGTTCAGCCCGCCGTCGGGCGCGAGATCCAGCGCCAGGGTCCGTCCGTCCGGCGACCAGGCCCAGCCCCGGATCTGCTCGCTGAACTCGCTGATCTGCTCGCGGCCGCCGCCGTTCGGATCGACGAGGAACAACTGCGGCAGTCCCGTTTCGCTGGAAATGAACAGCAGGCGCTTGCCGTCCGGGGAGAACCGCGCACCGTAGGCACGGTCCAGCGCCCCCATGGCCGCAACGGTACCGGCCAGATCGCCGTCCTCGGCGGCCGGCCCGTCGGACCGGTCCTCGCCCGACGTAACTCCGACGGCGGCCTCCACCGCCGGTTCGTCCACGACGGTGGACGACCCGTCCTGTGGACTGCACGCCACCAGCACGAGCAGCAGGCTCGAACAGAAAAGAATCCGCAAGGATGTCGACATGATCCACTCCCGGTCCAGATCGTTCGAGTGTCACGGAGCGGGCCGGCAACCGCAAGCCCGGGCGGACCCGTCGCGCCGGTCCGCGCCGGCGCCACGGGCTATGCACGGGCTATAATCTAGGGCTTCGCCACGGAGGGCCGCAACTGCCTGCGCCGACCGGCGAATCCATCGATTCCAGTCCATGCCGAAGGCCCGAACATCCATGAGCTCGTACTCCGACTACCTCGCCGAAATCGACCAGCGCAAACTCCAGGGCTTGCACCCGAAACCCATCGACGACGGCGCACTGACCCGCGAAATCATCGCGCAGATCCAGGACACGGGCCACGAGCATCGGGCCGACTCGCTGCAGTTCTTCATCTACAACACCCTGCCCGGCACCACCTCGGCGGCGGTCGAAAAGGCGAAGTTCCTGAAGGACATCATCCTCGGCCACGCGGTGGTCGATGAAATCCCGGTGTCGTTCGCCTTCGAGCTGCTCTCCCACATGAAGGGCGGCCCCTCGGTCGACGTCCTGCTGGACCTTGCGCTGGGCGATGACGCCGAACTGGCCCGTCAGGCCGCCGAGGTGCTCAGGACCCAGGTCTTCCTGTACGAAGCCGACACCGACCGCCTGAAGGCGGCCCACCGCGCCGGCAATGCCGTGGCCACCGGCATTCTCGAAAGCTACGCCAGGGCCGAGTTCTTCACCCAGCTGCCCGAAGTCGACGAAGAAACCAGGGTGGTCTGCTACATCGCCGCGGAGGGCGACATTTCCACCGACCTGCTCTCCCCCGGCAATCAGGCGCACTCGCGCTCCGATCGCGAACTGCACGGCAAGTGCATGATCACGCCGGAGGCCCAGGCCGAAATCCAGGCCCTGCAGGCCGAACATCCCGACAAGCGCGTCATGCTGATTGCCGAGAAGGGCACGATGGGCGTCGGCTCCTCGCGCATGTCCGGCGTCAACAACGTGGCGCTCTGGACCGGCAAGCCGGCCAGCCCCTACGTCCCCTTCGTCAACTATGCACCGATCGTGGGCGGCACCTACGGCATCTCGCCGATCTTCCTGACCACGGTCGACGTGACCGGCGGCATCGGTGTGGACCTGAAGAACTGGGTCCGCAAGCTCGACGCCGACGGCAACCCGGTGCGTGACGACGAAGGCAATCCGGTGCTGGAGCAGGCATATTCGGTCGCCACCGGGACGGTGCTGACACTGAACTCCAGGACCGGCCAGCTGTATGACGAGAGCGGCGAGCAGGAACTGGCCGACATCCGCGAATCGTTCACGCCGCGCAAGCTGGAGTTCATGCGCGCCGGCAGTTCCTACGCCGTCGTGTTCGGCAAGAAGCTGCAGACGCTGGCCGCCGAGACACTGGGCATCGAGGCGCCGGACGTGTTCGCACCGTCGCGGCTCGTCAGCCACGAAGGCCAGGGCCTGACCGCGGTCGAGAAGATCTTCAACCGCAATGCGCTGGGCGTACCCGAGGGCAAGCCGCTGCACGCCGGCTCCGACGTCCGCGTGCGGGTCAACATCGTCGGCTCGCAGGACACAACCGGCCTGATGACTTCGCAGGAACTCGAAGCCATGGCCGCGACGGTGATCTCGCCGACCGTCGACGGCGCTTTTCAGTCCGGCTGCCACACCGCATCGGTCTGGGACCTGAAGGCCCAGCGGAATACGCCCAAGCTGATGGAATTCATGCACCGGTTCGGCATGATTACCGCGCGTGACCCGAACGGCGAATACCATCCGCTGACCGACGTGATCCACAAGGTCCTCAACGACATCACCGTCGACGACGGGTCGATCATCATCGGCGGCGACTCGCACACCCGCATGTCCAAGGGCGTGGCCTTCGGCGCCGATTCCGGCACGGTTGCGCTGGCCCTGGCCACGGGCGAGGCCTCGATGCCGATTCCCGAATCGGTCAAGGTCACCTTCAAGGGTCAGATGGCCGGCCATATGGATTTCCGCGACGTCGTCCACGCCACCCAGTCGCAGATGCTCAAGGCGTTCGGCGAGAACGTCTTCCAGGGCCGCGTGATCGAAGTCCACATCGGCACCCTGCTGGCCGACCAGGCCTTCACCTTCACCGACTGGACGGCCGAGATGAAGGCCAAGGCCTCGATCTGCATTTCCGAAGACGAGACCCTGATCGAGTCGCTGGAGATCGCGAAGTCGCGCATCCAGGGAATGATCGACGCCGGCATGGACAACGACAAGCAGATGCTGCAGGGGCTGGTCGATCGCGCCGACCGGCGCATCGAGGAAATCCGCTCCGGCACCCGGCCGGCACTGCAGCCGGACGACAACGCGAACTACTTCGCCGAAGTCGTCATCGACCTCGACCGGATCGTCGAACCGATGATCGCCGATCCGGACGTCAAGAACCCGGACGTATCGAAACGCTATACCCACGACACGATCCGCCCGATCTCCTACTACGGGGCGAAGAAGAAGGTCGACCTCGGCTTCGTCGGCTCCTGCATGGTGCACAAGGGCGACATGAAGATCGTCGCCCAGATGCTGCGCAACCTGGAGAAGGACAAGGGCGAGGTCAGGTTCAACGCGCCGCTGGTCGTTGCTGCGCCGACCTACAACATCATCGACGAACTGAAGGCCGAGGGCGACTGGGACGTGCTGCAGAAGTACTCGGGCTTCGAGTTCGACGACGCCGCGCCAAAGAACGAAGCGCGCACCGAGTACGAGAACATCCTCTACCTCGAACGCCCGGGCTGCAATCTGTGCATGGGCAACCAGGAGAAGGCCGCGAAGGGCGACACCGTGCTGGCAACCTCGACCCGGCTTTTCAAGGGTCGCGTCGTCGAAGACGCCGAGGACAAGACCGGCGAGTCGCTGCTGGCTTCGACGCCGGTGGTGGTCCTGTCCGCCATCCTCGGCCGCACGCCGACGCTGGAGGAATACACCGAGGCCGTGGAAGGGATCGACCTGACCCGATTCGCTCCACCGAACCAGAAACCGCTGGACTCGCGCTCGGTCCATTTCTGACCGGCGCTCGCCGGTCAGTGGTCCATCGGGGCGCTCGCCGGCGAGCGCCCCTTCTGCCGAAATCCGAATCCCGCATTCGAGCGGGGTGCCTGGCGTGCCGACTGCGCGTCGGACCCGTCGTTCCCTACAACCCGAGTTGGGACTAGCCGGCCCTGGTCCGGAAGGTCATGGAAACCACTTCCACCGCGGTGGCGACGAGAATGCCGGAGGTGATCAGCCCGAACAGGGCAATCACGATGGCGAGCAACTTGTTGCGCCCGGTGGTCGGGCGGAGATCACCGTAGCCGACCGTCAGCGCCGTGATGAAACCGAAGTAGAGACTGTCGCCGATGGACCATCCCTCGCGCCGGCCGACCCAGGCCGAAAGCGCGGCGATGATGGCGCCCAATCCCAGGAACAGCGGTGCAAGCAACCAGATCACGCGACCCAGGTTCCAGAGAAACGACAACGTGACATCCATATATATTTCGTCTCCAGGTGCATGTGGCGCGAGAGCGGGCCGGTCACGATTGGACGATCCGACCCGGGCGTAGACCGTACGCCGCGCCGGCAGCTTTGGACCGCCTCTATTCTCGCTGCGCCAGCAATCGTTCGACCTCGGCCCGGATCGCGGTCATGTCGTCGACGCACATGGCGTGACCCGGCGATCCGTTCTCGCCGTGGTATTCCATGCCCGGATGCACGAAGCGGATCACGCCCTGCTTGTCGAGCAGGAACGTCACCGACGTGGCCGGGCGGTCCGGCCCGGTCAACCACCAGTCCTTCAATGTCCCGGTCTGCCAATCCCAGTCGACGGCGATCGGAAACTCGAACGCGCGCTGCTCGATCACGCGCCGCACCCGCGGCAGGTCGAGCGGATCGTCGCGCCGGGCCTTCGGGTGGAACACCCCGATCAGCGTCAGGCCCTGCGGGCCGTACTGCTCATGGAGCGTTCGCAGCGCCGGCGCGCTGCTGGCGCAGAACGGACAGGTATCGGTCCACCAGCGAACCAGCACCACCTGGCCGCGCAGGTCCTCCAGCGTCATCGGCTCGGCATTCAGCCACCCGTCGAAGCGAAACGGCGGCGCGGGAACGCCGATGCGATCGGTACCGGCGTCGCGATCCATTGTGCGCAGGCTGCCGAGAGCCCAATCGATCCATTCGTCGGCGTCGGCCTCGGAGTAGCCGTCTTCGAGCAGACGGTCCCGATAATCGTCCCAGCCCTGGATCGGCCGGACGACGTCTTCGGGCGTCGCGTGGACCGGGATCACGATCGACAGCAGCAGAATCGATACCAGCAGGCTCGGCATCGGGTGGCTCGGGCGATTCATCGGCACGGCTCTGGGAAATCCGGGCCCCATCGTTGCATCCCCAGCGGCCTGCCGCAAGCCGCACGGCGCACGAAACCGTCCCGAAGGCGCCCGGATCGGCGTTGGAGTATGCTCGTGACCTGGACCCCCGCGAGTTCCGCCATGCAGCAAACCGCCTCGATCACCGGATGGACTCGGCCCGACCCCGGCCGGACACGGCAGGCGCTGGTGGCCGGCAGCGCCGTGCTGCTGGCTGCCCCGCTGCTGCTGGTCGCCCCCGCCGCCCATTGGGCCGGGGATGCCGACCTGCTGCTGCTGATGCGCGGAATGGCCGGCATCAAGAGCGCTCTGGCGCTCAGCGCGCTGGGCCTGGTGGCCTGGCGGCTCGGCCAGCCGGAACTGTATGGGGCCCGGATCGTGAGCTACGTCGGCGGGGTCTGGGCGCTTTGCCTCGCCACCGGACTGATCTGGCAGCTGACGGCCATCGTGCCCGCTTCGATGCTGTTCCACGCCGCGACGATCACGCTGCTGGTCACCGCCTGGCGCGACACCGCGCCGCGCTCAGCCCGACATCTGGGGGAAGACCACGGCCAGCGTCCAGCCGAAGGCCACCGCGCTGGGCAGCGCGCTGACCAGCGGGTCGCCGGTCTTGCGATACACCCAGCCGCCGATCAGGCCGTAGATCAGGAAGTACGGGATGATCACCACGGCGATGATCAGCAGGAAGAACAGGTCTTCGAACGACAGCGCTACGGCTAGGCCCAGCGACAACAGGAAGCAGAACCGCGTCAGCAGGTGCGCGCCGCGCGGCACGTCCGGGCCGCGGGTCAGCCACTCGTCGGCAATGAAATAGGCCAGCGTTCCGCCGAGCATCAAGGCCAGCAGTGGCACGCGCGGCTCGGTCACCGCGAACGACGTCACGAACCGGTCCATCGCCAGCCCGAACGCCCCGGCTGCGTAGAGCGTCGCAGCGATTGCCGCGAGCACGAGCGCACCGACCTTTCGGGATCCCGTCGCCACGACCGGCGTTGCCCGGCGCTGTCGCAGCCAGAGGCAGAAGCCGGCCGTGATCACGCCGTACAAGCCGAAATGCACGGCCAGGTAGCCGCCGACCAGCACACCGAGGAAATCGGCCGGAAACGCGAACAGTAGCAGCGGCGTCGCGAAGGCCGGAACGAACGCCGCCGGAAGCAGCTCGCGCCAGCGCGGATTCAGACCCCGCGCCGGCTCGACCACGCGCGGCAATAAGCGGGCCAGCGGCCAGGCCAGCAGCAGAAGTCCGGCGAATAACAACACGATCGCGATGCCACGGCCATCGTTCGCGTCGTCGTAGGGGCTCGGAACGCGGCCGAACGAGCGGTCCAGCCAGGCCACGGTCTCCTGCAGGCTGGTCGGGCTGTACAACACGCCGACGTGCTCGACGCCCGGCGCGAACACCGCCCGGCGTGCGGTGCCGTCGTCGAACTCGCCGTAGGTCACGCCCGGCTCCGGATTCTCGGCGACGAGCCCGACCACGCGCAGCGCCTCGCTCTTCAATCGACCCTCGAGGTCACCGACGATGACCAGGAAATTCTCCGGCGAATCTTCGGTGACCGCCGGCGAGAACAGCGAGATCGCCACCGTAGCGTCGACCGGGGCGCCGGAACCGGCATAGCGCACGATGACGTCGGAGGCCATCGAGTGCCCGAGGATCGCGAACCCGTCCCCGGCATCGGGCAACGACCGGGCGAACCCGGCCACCGCCGCTGTCTGGTCGAGCAGGTTCTGGGTGGCCCCGGCCACGTCCATCACGTCGCCGGCCAGCGGAATCAGGTTGCGGCCGTGCCCGTAGTAGTC
>CAZJSH010000069.1:0-15230 GCA_964548715.1 uncultured Halomonas sp.
GTCCTCGACCACGGGCAGGAAGCTGTCCTGCTGGGTCCGATTGAACCGGTGAATCTCGTCGACGAACAGCAGCGTGCCCTGCCCTTGCGCGCGCCGCTCGCGGGCCGCGGCGAACACCTTCTTCAACTCGGCCACGCCTGAGAAGATCGCCGAGATCTGCACGAAGTGCAGCCCCCCGACGCCGGCCAGCAGACGGGCCAGCGTGGTCTTTCCGGTGCCCGGCGGGCCCCAGAACACCAACGACTGAACGCGGCTTGCGGCAAGCATCCGCGCCAGCGGCCCGTGCTCGCCGAGCAGGTGGTCCTGGCCGACGACCTCGTCGATGATGACCGGACGCAGCCGGTCGGCCAGCGGTCGGGGCGGATCGGGATCGATGGGATTCGGGGGCGTTTCGGGAGTCCGGCCCACGCGATCACATGGTCTGGGTCGGACGATCCGAATCGAGCATGCCGGCCAGTTCCGACGCGATGCGACTCTGCGCCTGCTCGCCTTCGGTGGTATCGAGGAACTGCACGCCGACGCCGGCGTTCGGCTGAGCGCCGGACTGCGCGGACAACCATGCCACGCGTCCCGGGATTGCCATTCGCTCTTCGTCCATGAGCGTCAGCAGCACGAGCACCTCATCACCGAGACGGAACCGCTTTCGGCTGGGGATGAACAGACCGCCGCCCTGGAGAAACGGCATGTAGCAACGATAGAGTTCCTGCTTGTCGTCGATGCTGCAGGAAAGAATGCCCTTCTGTGCCATGACGGTCCCGCCCGGATTCGATGGGTCCGAGTCTACCCGAATTGTCTCAATCGGCAACCGGCAGCTGACCGGCCAGACTTCGCCAGCGCGCCAGCCATTCCAGCATCAACCAGTCGTGGCGGACCGGGTCGCCGGCCAGCGCGCGGCCTCGCAGGGCGTCGTTCCACAGCGTCTCGAGACGGTCGAAGACGGCCGCGTCGACCGGTCCTGAGGCCGTGCCCAGGCCATCGGCGTGGCCGGTGCGTGCACGCCGGGTCCAGGCGGCGGTCCAGCGCGCCAGCCAGGGCCAGACCTCGGCCGGCGCCTCGACCCACTCGGCCGGCAGGTCGGCGCCGCCGGTACGCGCCTGCAGCAAGCGCCCGAGATGGTCGCGGATCGCCAGGCCGCGTTCCAGCCCCTGGTCGGCAAGCCAGGCATCGGCCGTCCGGGGCGCGCCGTCGGCCAGCGCCAGCGCCAGCGCGCGGGTGTCGGTGTCGGTCGCCGCGTGGCGTTCGGCCAGCCAGCGTTCGGCGACCTCGCGCGCCGGAACGGCCACGGGCCGGACCTGGCAGCGGCTCCTGATGGTAACCGGCAAGCGGTCGGGTTGATCGGTGACCAACACCAGCCAGACGCCTTCGGCCGGCTCCTCGAGCGTCTTGAGAAGTGCGTTCGCCGCGTTTCGGTTCATCCGGTCGGCCGGTTCGATCAGTCCGACCCGGGAGCCGCCGAGCGACGCCGTCAGGGTGACCGAATCGATGAACGCACGGACCTGGTCGACGCGGATTTCCTTCTTCTCCGGCTCCGGCGACAGCCGGAAGAAGTCGGGGTGCGTTCCGCCGGGCAGCAGGCGGCAGGACTCGCATGCGCCGCAGGGTTCGCCCTCGTCGACCGCCAGGCACATCAGGCGGGCGACCAGCCAGTCGGCCAGCGCCCGCTTGCCGACGCCGGCCGAGCCGATGAACATCGGGGCGTGGCCGAGCCGGCCGGCGGCCAGGGCCGCGTTCAGCGCTTCGCGCTCGTCGGCCAGCCAGGGTGGCAGGCTCATGCCGCGTCGCCCGAATCCGCGCTCAGCGCGGCTTCGACGGCGCGGACCACCTCGGCGCGCACGATTTCAGGGGCCTGGGCGGCGTCGATGATGGTGAACCGGTCGGGGTGCGCTGCAGCGCGTTCGAGATAGGTGGTGCGCACCCGCTCGAGAAAATCGACCCGATCGCCTTCGAAGCGATCGGGCGCGTCGCCGCGTTCACGGATCCGGGCCAGGCCGACCGCGACGGGCACGTCGAGGACCAGCACCAGATCGGGGCGAAGCTCCGGGTGGACCAGGTCACCGAGCGCATCGACCGGACCGGGGCCGAGTTTCCGGCCGCCGCCCTGGTAGGCGTGACTGGCCTCGGTGAACCGGTCACAGACGACATCGTGGCCCGCTCGAAGGGCGGGAAGAATCGACCCGACCACGTTTTCGCGGCGCGCCGCGAACATCAGCAGCAGTTCGGTCAGGGGGTCAAGCGTTCCGGTGGCCGGGTCCAGCAGCAAGCCACGAATCTTCTCCGCGGCGGGTGTGCCGCCGGGCTCGCGGGTGCGACGCACGCTTCGGCCGTTGCGTTCGAGCACCTCGATTACCGCGTCCATCGCGGTGGTCTTGCCGGCCCCTTCGCCGCCCTCCAGCGTAATGAATCGTCCTCGGATCGGTACGGCGGTCATCGTCGGGTTCCTGCGGTGAGCTCGACCGGCAGCATCAGTTCCGGCCTCGAATGTAGCGGTTCACGGCCCGGTTGTGCTCGGCCAGGGTCGCCGAAAATTGGTGCGTGCCGTCGCCGCGCGCGACGAAATACAACGCGTCTCCGTCGGCCGGCTGCGCCGCGGCCTGGAGCGCGGCGCGACCGGGCAGCGCGATCGGGGTCGGCGGCAGCCCGTGCCGCGTATAGGTGTTCCACGGGTGATCGGTGCGCAGGTGAATCCGTCGGATCCGGCCGTCGAACTCCGGGCCCAGGCCATAGACCACGGTAGGATCGGTCTGCAGCCGCATGCCTCGCTCCAGGCGTCGGACGAAGACCCCCGCGACCCGCGCTCGCTCGGCGGCCACGCGCGCCTCTTTCTCGACCAGCGACGCCAGCACCAGCAGTTCGTCCGGCGTGTCGAGAGGAAGCGCATCGCGGCGATCCAGCCAGGCTGCCGCCAGCGCGTCGTCGAGCGCCGCTCGAGCGCGCTCGAGCAGGTCGAGATCGCTGTCGCCGCGCTGGAAGAAATAGGTTTCCGGCAGGAACCGCCCCTCGGGCGGACAATCGCAGCCCAGCCGGCTCATCAGCGACTGGTCGTCCAGATCGGCCGCTTCCCGGGCCAGGCGCGAATCCCGGCGCAGGGCCGCTCGGAGCTCGGTCGTCGTCCACCCTTCGATGATGGTGAAGCGATGCCGAACGATTTCGCCTTCGACGAGCCGGTCCAGCCACGCGGTCGGAGTCATGCCGGACTCGATGGCATATTCGCCGGCCGCCAGGTCGGCGGCGCGCTGGCGGCCGAGCAGGCGCCAGCGCCAGTCGGCCCGGGTCAGCCCGAGTCGCTCGAGATCTCTTACCGCGCTGGCCAGGCTGCCCCCGGCCGGCAACCACAGGCGCGCTTCGCCCTGCTCGAGCAGCGGTCGGTCGAGAAAGGCCCGGTATTCCCGAACCGTCCAGGCGCCGAATGCCAGGACGCCCAGCAATACGATAGCTAATGAAATCAGGAGGATTTGACGCATTTCTCGAAAATGAATCAGGTCTCGATGGCTTCGTTCCAGCGCCGCTGCCAACGACGCAGGGTTCGCCCCAATGGACGGATGACGCCATCCAGGCGCGCCACCGGCCGAATGCCGAGGACCGAGTTTAGCACCCAGATCGCGTCGTCCGGCTGCAGGTGTTCGACCTCGAACTCGACGGTCTTCAGCGTGGCCCCGGCGACGGATTCCAGCCAGGCCAGGCCGACGCCCTCGACCGCGCCAGGATGTGGCCCCGGAGCGATCAGGCGGCCCTCCCGCTCGATCACGAGGTTGCCGGTCAGGGCTTCGACGAGGCGACCGGCGGCGTCGACCACCAATGCTTCGGGCACGCCGGCCTCGGCACAACGTGCGCCGATCAGGACCTGCGGCAGGCGATTGAGATGTTTCAAACCGGCCAGCGGCGCCGCCGTCGGCAGATCGGTCCGGACCGTGACCAGGTCGATGCCGGAATCGTGCTGCCGGTCGAGATCCTCGGGCAGCGCACGCCGCATCACGATCCGGGTCGGCTCGGGACGCTCGGGCGGGACGTAGGCGCGGCCACCCCGGCCCCGCGTCCAGGTGAACCGGACCGCACAGCGATCGAAGCCTGCGGCCACTGCCTGCCCGTCCGCGAGCAACTGACCCGGATCCGGCGTCGGCAGCGCCAACGCCTCACAGCCGCGCAGCAGCCGTTCCATGTGGAGGTTCCAAAGCGGGGCTCGACCGCGGTGGAAGCCGACGGTCTCGAAAAGACCGTCGCCGTAGAGCAACCCGCGGTCGTCGGCCGGTACAACGTCGCTGGCCCGACCGTTGACGAGGATGACGCTCATGGCTGCAGGGCCCGGAGCAGCCCGCGCGCCTTCGCTTCGGTCTCGGCCAGTTCCGCGCTGGGAATCGAATCGGCGACGATACCGGCCCCGGTCCGGAAATGGACCTCGCTGCCGGACACCCACATGCTGCGGATCAGGATGTTCAGGTCCAACCGGCCGTCGAGACCGAGGTAGCCCATCGAACCGGTGTAGACCCCACGCCCGACGCGCTCGAGTTCAGCGATGATTTCCATGCAGCGCACCTTCGGGCAGCCGGTGATCGTGCCGCCCGGAAACACCGCGCGGATCACGTCGACCGGCGACGCATCCGGCACCAGGCGACCGGTGACGTTGGAGACGATGTGGTGAACGTGCGCGTAGCTT
This sequence comes from uncultured Halomonas sp., assembly GCA_964548715.1. Lineage (GTDB taxonomy): Bacteria > Pseudomonadota > Gammaproteobacteria > Xanthomonadales > Wenzhouxiangellaceae. The sequence goes on from CAZJSH010000069.1 coordinate 4,652, forward strand.
TCGATCACCATCAGCTCATCGACCCGTACGCTGCCCGGCGCACAGACTCGACCCAGGTCATTGCGCTCGAGATCGATCAACATCACGTGCTCTGCGCGTTCCTTGGGGTGTCCGATCAGTTCATCGGAGAGCGCGCGATCCTGGCCGGGTGATCGCCCGCGTGGCCGGGTGCCGGCGATCGGCCGCGTATCGACCCGCCCGTCCCTGCTGGCCACGAGGCGCTCGGGCGACGACGACAGCAACGTGCCACCCGGCAGGCGCGCCAGACCAGCGAAGGGGGCCGGATTGGCAGCGGCCAGGCGGCGGTACAGCGCGACGGCGTCAATCGGATCGGCCGCCCGCGCCCGCCAGCCGCGCGACAGGTTCACCTGGAACACGTCGCCGGCCATGATGTACTCGCGAATCCGCTGAACGCCCGCCTCGAAACGGGCGCCGTCGTCGACTTCGATCGAAACCGAGGGCGCCGCGGGCTCGTCCTCCTGCGCGGCGGCCGCCAGCGACGCACACATTTCGGCGATCACCTCCGGGGACTCCCCAACCAACCGCGCGCCCGGGCCTGCTTCTGCGCGGTGATCGATCACCAGGGCGCCGCGACAGCGCTGCGCATGCACGTCGGGAAGGTCGGGGTCCGGCCGGGGCAGCGTCAGCGTTGGTTCGATCGCAGCGGCGGTTTCATAACCGAGATAGACGAACCAGCCGCCGGCGAACACTTCGGCCCCATGCTGCGGACGACGCGCATCCAGCCAGGCCTGTTCCAGAACCTCGAGTCGATCCGCGCAACCACTGATCGCCGGCGTTTCCGGATCGGCGAACAGCAGCAGGCTGCAGGTGCTTCGCGCACCCGGACTCACCGTGTGCAGCAGGAACGGCCAGGCATCGGGATTCGCGCGATGCACGGCCACCGGATCCGGTGCGGAACCGGACAGGGGTCGGGAAATCACTCCAGCCGCGAGAACAGCACCGTACCGTTGGTGCCCCCGAAGCCGAAGGAGTTGGAAATGGCGACGCGGAGATCGGCCTCGCGCGCGGTATGCGGGACCAGGTCGACGCCTGCGAAGTCGTCGTCCGGATGGTCGAGATTGATGGTGGGAGGGACCACGCCATGGTGCAGGGCCAGGACCGAGAAGATCGCTTCCACGCCGCCGGCGGCGCCGAGCAGGTGCCCGGTCATCGACTTCGTCGAGCTGACCATGACCCGACTGGCGTGTTCGCCGAACGTCGTGCGCACGGCCTGGAGTTCGGCCCGATCGCCGAGCGGGGTCGACGTGCCGTGGGCGTTGACGTAGTCGACGTCGGACGGGTCGAGCCCCGCGTCGGCGATCGCGGCGTTCATGCAGCGCGCCGCACCCTCGCCGCCTTCCGGGGGCGAAGTGATGTGATGAGCGTCGCCCGACATTCCGTAGCCCTTGAGTTCGGCATAGATTTCCGCCCCGCGGCCGCGTGCATGTTCGTACTCCTCGAGTACGAGGACGCCGGCGCCGTTGCCGAGCACGAAACCATCCCGATCCCGGTCCCAGGGCCGGCTGGCCTTTTCGGGTTCGTCGTTGCGCGTCGAAAGCGCCCGGGCCGCCATGAATCCGCCCATTGCCGTCGGCACGGTGCCGAATTCCGCCCCACCGGCCACCATCACGTCGGCGTCGCCGTAGGCGATCATCCGCGCTGCGTCGCCGATGTTGTGCGTGGCCGTGGTGCAGGCCGTCACGATCGAGATGTTCGGACCCTGGTACCCATACCGGATCGACAGGTGGCCGGCCACCATGTTGATGATGCAGCTCGGAACGAAGAACGGCGAAATACGGCGCGGCCCCGAGTCGATGTAGGTCTGGTAGGTCTCTTCGATCGACTTGATGCCGCCGATTCCCGACCCGATGGCCACACCATAACGGGTCGGATCCTCGGGCGTTTCGGGGAGTCCGGCATCTTCCACCGCCTGGATGGCCGCTGCCATACCGTAGTGGATGAAGGTGTCGGTCTTGCGGGCTTCCTTCTTCGACAGGTAGCGCTCGAGGTCGAAATCGCGGATTTCGCCCGCGATCCTGGTCGCGAACTTCTCCGGATCGACCTCGGTCAACGGGCCGATGCCGCTGCGCCCGTTGATGACGCTGTCCCACGCCGAGGGCACATCATTGCCGACCGGACTGATACAGCCCAGACCGGTTACCACGACGCGGCGGTTGCCTCGCATGCCCTCGAACTCCCCGTTGGCGCCTGAATCCAGGCGCGGTGGATTACTTGTCGGCCGTCGACTTGACGTAGTCGATCGCCTGCTGGACGCTGGTGATCTTCTCGGCCTCTTCGTCGGGGATCTCACACTCGAATTCTTCCTCGAGCGCCATCACCAGTTCGACCGTGTCGAGCGAGTCGGCACCCAGGTCGTCGACGAACGAAGCGCTCGGTGTGACTTCCTCTTCCTTGACGCCCAGCTGCTCGACGACGATTTTCTTGACTCGTTCTTCAATGCTGCTCATCAGTCAGTTCCTCATGTGAATTGAAGAAAGCGCGCACATTGTAGGAGACAATGCACGCCCCTTCCAGTTTACCGGACTTCCCTCGTGGGAACGAACCCGGATTTCTATTGAAATGTAGAATCTATTCAGTGTTTTATGAAGTTTTATTAAAGCATCACGTCATATGCATCCCGCCGTTGACGTGCAGTGTCTGCCCGGTGACGTAGGCAGCGGACGGCGAAGCCAGCCAGCCGACCGCCGAGGCGACGTCCTCGGGCGTGCCGAGACGGCCCAGTGGAATACTCTCGGCCAGCCGGTCGCGCTGGGAATCATCGAGGGCGCGGGTCATGTCGGTATCGATGAACCCGGGCGCGACGATATTCGCCGTGATGTTGCGCGCCGCGACTTCCTGGGCCAGCGCGCGCGAAAAGCCCGCCAGGCCTGCCTTGGCCGCCGCGTAGTTGGTCTGACCCGGATTGCCGGTATAGCCCACCACCGACGAAATGCCGATGATCCTTCCGCCTTTCGCCTTGAGCATGCCGCGCAGGCAGGCGCGCGCCAGCCGCATGGTACCGGTGAGATTGGTGTCGAGCACTTCGGCCCAGTCGTCGTCCTTCAACCGCATCAACAGCTGATCCCGCGTGACCGCGGCATTGTTGACGAGGACGGTCGGAGCCGAGGCCGTAGCGGTGATCCGCTTGATGCACTCGACGACGGCCTCACCGTCCTTCACGTCCAGCACCAGGCCCCGGTCCGCGCCGAGCCGCTCGGCAATGCCGGCAGCACCGGACTCGCTGGTCGCGGTACCGAACACGTCGGCACCCAGTGCCGCGAGGCGATCCGCAATGGCTGCACCGATGCCGCGGCTGGCACCGGTTACAAGTGCCACCTGGCCATCCAGGCGGAGGGATTGCATCACGTCTTGCATGGTGGTTCGAACTCCCGTTCGGTAAGGGTCAGGCGGCAGCGTTCAAGGCGCGCAGCGTGTCCAGGTCGTCCAGCGGCCGCCAGGTCGCGCCGCGCTCGATGCGCTTGCCAAGACCGCTCAGCACGCGTCCCGGGCCGCACTCGACGAATCGATCGACGCCGTCGTCGATCAGGCTGCGTATGGTACCGGTCCAGTGCACCGGACGGGTCAGTTGATCGACCAGTGCCGAGCGTATTTCGTCGGGCTGCTGCCGGGGTCGACGATCGACGTTGTGAAGCACAGGCCAGGCCGGACTGCGCACCTCGACGCGCGCGAGGGCGTCGGCCAGCGGGCCGGCAGCCGGCTGCATCAGGGGCGAATGGGCCGGCACGCTGACCGACAGCACCATCGCTCGACGTGCGCCGGCCGCCTTGCAGGCTTCCACCGCGCGCGTCACCGCGTCGCGCGCCCCGGCAATCACCAGCTGACCCGGCGCGTTGTAATTGGCTGCAACCACCGTCGAATCGCTGCTCGTGGTCTCCGCGCAGATGCGCTCGATCTCGGCATCGTCCAGGCCCAGGATCGCCGCCATCCCGCCTTCGCCCTCGGCGACGCTCTCCTGCATCAGGCGTCCGCGGCGATGGACGATCCGGATCGCGTCCTGGAAATCCAGCGCGTCGGCCGCGACCAGGGCTGCATATTCGCCGAGGCTGTGGCCGGCCATGGCCAACGGTGCCTCGGCACCCTGCTGACGGTAGATGCGCCACAGCGCGATGTCGCCGGCCAGCATCGCCGGCTGGGTCCATTCCGTGCGGTCGAGCTCGCGTTCCGGGCCCTCGCGGACCAGCGCGCCAAGGTCGCGCGCCAGTGCGTCCCCGGCCTCGTCGAACGTGGCTCGGATGATGGCGTCGAACTCCTGCATGCCGGTCAGCATCCCGACCGACTGTGAGCCCTGCCCCGGAAAGAGGATGGCGGTATTGCCCATTGGTATCTACCCCGATGGTGTCTGTGTGCGCCGGCCGCCGTTTCTGAAGGAGCGGTCCGGTGCGTGGTTTTCTGGCTGACGTTCAATAACGAATCAGCGAGGCTCCCCAGGTGAACCCGCCGCCGAAGGCTTCCAGCAGCATCAGGTCGCCCCGTTTGACGCGACCGGAACGGATTGCCTCGTCCAGCGCCATCGGCACCGAGGCCGCCGACGTATTGCCGTGACGATCGACGGTAACGATGACCCGGTCCATCGGCATGTCGAGCTTCCGGGCGGTCGCCTTGATGATGCGCAGGTTGGCCTGATGCGGAATCAACCAGTCGAGATCGTGCTTGTCGAGCCGGTTGTGGGCCAGGGTCTCGTCGACGATGCGGCCCAGGGTGTTGACCGCAACCTTGAACACCTCGTTGCCCTTCATGTGAATCCTGAGCCCACCGCGCGGTTCGTCCGTGAAGCCGCGGGAGACGCCGACGTCGACCTTAAGGAGGTCGCCGTAATTGCCGTTGGCGTGGATGTGCGTGGACATCACGCCGGCTTCCTCGCTGGCTTCCAGCACGGCGGCGCCGGCGCCGTCCCCGAACAGCACGCAGGTGGTGCGGTCGTTCCAGTCGAGCAGTCGGCTGAGTGTCTCGGCCCCGATGACCAGCGCGCGCTTCACCGTCCCTGCCTCGATGTACTGGGTCGCGATCGAGAGCGCGTAGATGAACCCGGAGCATGCGGCATTGACGTCGAAGGCGCCGCACTCGCCCAGCCCCAGCCGCTGCTGGATCAGACAGGCGGTGGACGGGAAGACCACGTCGGGCGTCGTGGTACCCACGACCAGCAGGTCGATGCTGGCCGGATCGATATCGGCCGCCTCCAGCGCTCGCCGGGCGGCCTGTTCGGCCAGATCACCGGTGGTCTGGCCGTCGGCGGCCATGCGGCGTTCACGAATCCCGGTCCGGTCCTGGATCCAGCGGTCCGTGGTATCGACGAACTCCTCGAGGTCGGCGTTGGTCAGCACACGCTCGGGCAGGTAATGCCCGGTGCCGATGATGCGTGCATGCATATCAGGTCTCCCTTGCCGCCATCAGGCGTCGGCCCACAGCTGTCGTTCCAGGGCAGGAATCAGCCCCTGACGGACTTCCAGTGCGGCGAGCCCGATCGCGTTTGCCAGCCCCTCGACGCAGGCATGGGCGTGGCTCTTGATGACGATACCATTGATTCCAAGCAGCGAGGCGCCGTTGTGACGGGCCGGATCATAGCGCTCGCGGAGCCGTTCGACGCAGCCTCGTAGGCCGATCCCGCGTACCGGCCGACGCGCTTCCGCCGCCAGCTCCTCCAGCAGCATGGCGATCGCACCCTCGGCCGATTTCAACAGGATATTCCCGGCGAACCCGTCGCAGACGACCACGTCGGCGCGGCCGGAAAACACGTCATGGCCTTCGACGAAGCCCACGTAGTCAAGATCGGAACGCCCGGCCAGCCGCCGGGACGCCTCGCGGACGACGTCGGGTCCCTTGGTGGGCTCCCGACCGATGTTCAGCAGGCCGATCACCGGCGATCGCTCGAGCAGCACGCCGACCGCGGCATGCCCAAGAACCGCGAACTCCAGCAGCCGCTCGGCATCGACGCCTATGTTCGCGCCCAGGTCGAGCACCCAGGCCCGCCCGTCACGTACCGGGAAGGCCGTCATCAAAGCGGGTCGTTCGACGCCGGGCAACGTGCCCAACGTCATCCGTCCCAACGCCATCAGCGCGCCGGTATTTCCGGCGCTTACCGCCGCCGCAGTCCGGCCGTCGGCCACGGATGCCAGCGTGGCGGCCATGCTCGTATCGCGGCCATGGCGCAGGGCACGGGCAGGACTGAGGTCCATCGGGACGTGTTCGGGCGCGGCTTCGATCGCGAGCCGGCGACGTTGCCCGGATGGCAGCGCGCTGACAGCGCCATCCAGCGCGTCCGGATCACCGAACACGCAGAGTTCGAGACGGGAATCCGCATCGAGTGCGCGTCCCGCCGCCAGGACGGCCGCTTCGGGTTCGAAGTCGGCGCCCATGGCGTCCAGGCCGACACGAACGACGCCGGGCCCGGAAGTCGAGCCGGTGGGGTGCGTCATCGAAGAATCGACCCGGCCGGTGCGAACGCGTCGCACCGGCCGATGGCCTTATTCCTGGTCTTCGTCCAGCTCGACCTCTTCGGCCACCTCGATCACCTGGCGGCCGCGATAGAAGCCCTCGGCGCTGACGTGGTGGCGGCGATGGATCTCGCCGGTCTCGCGCTCTTCCGACAGGGTCGGCGCCTTCAGCGCATCGTGCGAGCGGCGCATGCCGCGGCGGGACGGGGTCTTTCGGCTTTTCTGTACGGCCATTTCGGCACTCTCCAGCAGGTTGCGTTCAATCTCGACCGAGGCGCGGACGGACCGGCTCAGCGTTTCTTCAATTCTTCCAGCGCCGCAAACGGGCTGGTCGGCTCGTCCGGCTCGATCGGCGGATCACCCGCCTGCACCACCGGCTCGCTGTCGGGCCGCACCGGCACGACCGGCAGCTGCAGCAGCACTTCGTCCTCGATCAGCTCGATGAGCTGCAGCCGCCCCGCTTCGCAGACCTTCGGATCGGCATCCTCGGGCAGCCGAGCCAGTTCGGCCTCCGATTCGACCACCGTCAGATCGCTTTCCGAAGCGATCGGCTGCAGGTAGCGATCCAGCGTGCGCTGGCAAGTCATCGGCACCGCACCGTCCAACGACAGGTCCAGCCTTGGATGACCCTGCGCGTCCTTCCAGACCCGCAGACGGAACGCCAGGGTTTCGTCTGCGGTCGGGGCGTCCAGCAGGTCCTCGACCCGCTTGAGCCAGGTCACCGGCACCGTACCGGAGAATACGCGTTCACCCTGAGCGGCGCGGTGCGGATCGATCCAGTCCGGAAAGTCACGCGACATAGCACACCAGTATATCATTCCAGCGCATTTGCCAACACCCCCGGATCCACTCCATGACCACTCTTCCCGCACCCCTCGTTCTGGCGTCCGGTTCGACGTACCGCGCCTCGATGCTCGCCCGTCTCGGACTGGACTTCGCGATCGATCCGGCCGACATCGACGAACGTCCGGTGCCGGGTGAATCGCCGCGCGAACTGGCACTCCGCCTGGCGCTGGAAAAAGCCCGCGTCGTGGCCGAGCGCCATCCGGAGGCCTGCGTGATCGGGGCCGACCAGGTCGCCGGACTCGACGACGGCCGGATTCTGGGCAAACCCGGCTCCGTCGACCGGGCCATCGAGCAGATCCGGGAGATGCGAGGCCGCCGCGTGACCTGGCACTCGGGCATCGCGCTGCTAGGACCGGGGCTGGAGCGCAGCGACGTCGTGGATACCTGCATCGACATCCGGAGACTGGGCGACGAGGAAATCCGCCGCTACGTCGAGATCGACCGTCCGCTGGACTGCGCCGGCGCCATGCGTTCGGAGTCACTCGGCATCGCGCTGGTCGATCGAATGGCCAGCGACGACCCGACGGCGCTGATCGGCATGCCGCTGATCCGGATCGCAGCCTGGCTGCGCACGGCCGGTTTCGCTGTTCCGTGACAGAACCTGCAGCACCGAAATGCTGCTGGGTATGCCCGGCACTCTTGATACACTCCGCCCATACGCCCACGCATGGAGCTCGACCCGATGGTCACCGAAGCGGCTGAAACGCCCCTGCCCGGCCCGTTCAAGCACTGGCGCCTCGAGACCGATCTCGACGGCATCCTCTGGATCCACATCGATCGCGACGGCGAGAAGGTCAACAGCCTGAGCCGAGAGGTCCTGTCCGAACTCGGCCAGATCGTCGATCACCTGGAACAGAACAGTCCGACCGGGCTGGTCCTGACCTCCGGCAAGCCGGGCACGTTCATCGTCGGCGCCGACGTGAGGGAATTCGACCAGACCCGGGACGTCACGGTGCTGCAGGAAGGCGTGCGCGAAGTCCACGCCCTGTTCGAGCGGATCCAGAAACTTTCGATTCCGAAAGTCGTCGCGTTCGAAGGGTTCTGCCTCGGTGGCGGCCTGGAACTCGCCCTGTGCTTCGATTGGCGCATCGCACTGGACGACGACAGGACCCGGATCGGATTCCCCGAGGTCAACCTGGGCATCTATCCGGGCTACGGCGGCTCCGGCCGTTCGCTGCAGGCCGTCGGCGGACTCAAGGGCATGGAAATCATGCTGACCGGACGGATGCTGCGGGCGAAGGCCGCGCGCGCGATCGGTCTGGTCGACCAGACCGTCAGCGTGCACGGTTCGCTGCGCTGGGCCGCGCGGCGCGCAGTGCTCAAGAAGCGCAAGCACAAACTCAGCGGTGTGGTCAACAAGCTCTCGTTGACCGGCCCGGGCCGAAAGCTCCTGGCCGGCCAGATGCGCAAGCAGACCCGACGCAAGGCCCGCCCAGAGCACTACCCGGCCCCGTATCGCCTGATCGACGAGTTCGAGGCCCACGGCAACTCGCAGAGCGCGATGATCCGCGCCGAGGCCGAGAACATTCCCGAACTGCTGGTCGGCGACACCTCGACCAATCTGCGCCGCGTGTTTCGCCTCATGGAGCAGCTCAAGGCGCAGGGCAAGCGTTCCGACTTCAAGGCCCGCCGCGTGCATGTCATCGGCGCCGGCGTGATGGGCGGCGACATCGCGGCCTGGTGCGCGGTTCGCGGCCTCGAAGTCACGCTGCAGGACCGTGAAATGAAATACATCGAACCGGCGCTGAAGCGCGCGGCCTCGCTGTTCAAGAAGAAACTCAAGAAATCGGCCGCCGTCGCCGCGGCGCGGGCCCGGCTGCGCGCCGATGTCGAAGGGGAAGGCGTCAAGCGCGCCGACGTGGTCATCGAGGCCATCTTCGAAAACCGCGAAGCCAAGCGCCAGTTGTTCGAGAACCTGAAGGCCGACCTCCAGCCGCACACGCTGGTGGCGACCAACACCTCGGCGATTCCGCTCGGCGAGCTGTCCGACGTGTTCGACGACCCGACCCGCCTGATCGGTCTGCACTTCTTCAACCCGGTTGCCAAGATGCCGCTGGTCGAGGTCGTCCATGACACCGACACCAACCCGGACCGCGTGGATGACGGCTGCAGCTTCGCGACCCAGATCGGCAAGTACGCCCTGCCGGCCACCTCGACGCCGGGCTTCCTGGTCAACCGGGTGCTGGTTCCGTACATGTACAAGGCCATGACCATGCACCGCGACGGCATTCCGAAGGAAGCCCTCGACAAGGCCGCGGTGCAGTTCGGCATGCCGATGGGCCCGGTCGAGCTGGTCGACACCGTCGGCCTCGACGTCGGCCTCGGCGTGATCGACACGCTGCTCGGCGATGCTGCCGGCGAGGACCGCAAGGTGCTCGAGTCGATGGTCGAGTCCGGCAAGAAGGGCAAGAAGACCGGCGAAGGCTTCTACAAATGGGACAAGGGCAAGCCGGTGCGCGACGACGATGCGCACAAGGGCCATGACCTGGAGCGGATCGCGAAAGACCTGATCCAGCCCTATCTCGACGAGTGTCTGGCCTGCCTGCGCGATGACGTCGTCGAGGATAAGGACCTGCTCGATGCCGGCATGATCTTCGGCACCGGCTTCGCGCCGTTCCGGGGCGGCCCGGTGCATTACATCGAGACCAGCGACGCGGAGGCCTCGGCCGACGACTCGCTGCTCGACGCCGCTCGCGCGAAGTCCGGCACGTCCTCGGGCCCGGAAGCGCCGAAGAAGAAAACCGCAAAGAAGAAGACCGGCAAGAAGAAGAAAAAGAAGACCGCCCGCAAGAAGTCCGCCGCCAGGAAGACCTCGGCCGACAGTAGTGCGTCGAACGAGAAGACTTCCAACGAGAAGACTTCGAACGACAACGACGCGGCCGACAAGGATGACTGAAGCCACCGGCCTTCGAACCGAACTGACCCCATTCCACGAGGATCGTTTCCATGACTGACGGTTCCCTTCGACGCATCGCGGTGATCGGCGGCAGCCGGATTCCGTTTTGCCGCTCGAACACCTACTACGCCGACGAAACCAACCTGGGCATGCTGACCCACGCCATCCAGGGGGTCGTCGACCGCTTCGGCCTGTCCGGCGAGAAGATCGACAAGGTCGTTGCCGGCGCCGTGACGACTCACTCCAAGGACTGGAACCTGGCCCGGGAAGCCGTTTTGTCGACTGGCCTGTCGCCGCTGACACCCGGCATCACGATGCAGCAGGCCTGCGGCACCAGCCTGCAGGCCGCGCTGATGGCCGGCGCCGAGATCGCCACCGGCCAGAT
>CAZJSH010000070.1:0-15071 GCA_964548715.1 uncultured Halomonas sp.
GTTCTGCGAGAACGAACTGGCCTCCAGGCTCGGCTCGTCGACGTTCTCGGGGTAGCCCGGCACCTGGCTCAGCGCGTTGTTGACCCGGATCAGAGCCTCGTTGATATCGACGCCGAACGGAAACTCCAGCTCGACCTGGGCCTGGCCGTAGGAAGCGGTCGAGATCATCCGCTCCACGCCCGGCAGCGAGCGCAGGAACTCCTCCTGTTCGATCAGGATTTCCTTCTCGACGTCCTGCGGCGTGGCGCCCGGCCACCGCGTCTCGACGCTGACCACGCGCACGTCGAGATCGGGAATCATCTGCACCGGGATCCGCAGCGCCGCAAGCACGCCGAGCACGCAGATCACCAGCACGACCACCGCGAGGATGGTGCCGTGGCGGATCACGCCGGCGAACATCGCCTCAGCCCCCGCCGTCGACGATGCGGACCGGTTGGCCGTCGACCAGCAGCTCGTTGCCGCGCGTGACGACCGGCAGACCGGGCTCCAGCCCCGAAGCGATCACGGCCCGGTCGCCGTCGACCCGGCCGACCGTGACTTCGCGTTGCCGGGCAACGGGGGGCGATACCGCCCGATCGACGACGAACAGCGTGGTCGTGCCGTCCGGATAGCGGATCAGCGCATCGCGCGGCACCAGCAGCGCGTCGGCGTCCGTCTCCAGCCGGATGCGCGCCTGCGCCGACATGCCCGGCGTGATGTCCGGGTCGCCATCGACCAGCACCAGCCGGACCAAAAAGGTCCGCGCATTCGGATCGCTCACCGGGACACGCGCGGCCAGGTCGGCGGCGAAGCGACGGTTCGGAATCGCGTCCACCCGGACTTCGATGGCAGCGGCGCGCGGCAGCTCGGGCCACAAGCGCTGCGGCGCCTGCAGCTCGAGCCACAGGTCGTCGATCGCGACCAGTTCGGCCACGGCGGTGCCGTTCTGCACCCACTCACCGGCATCGGTCAGGCGGCGGGCGATGACGCCGTCGAACGGCGCGACCACCCGGTGGAACGCGACCCGCTCGGCGGCCGTGTCGCGCGCGGCTTCGGCCACCGCCAATTCGGCCCGGGCCACCTCGGCGCCGGAAGCCCGGGCGCGAATCTCGGTATCCGGCAGGAACCGGTCCTCGGCCAGCCGCAAGCCCTCGTCGCGCAGCCGCACGGCCTCGTCGTAGGCAGCACGCGCGCGCGCCACGTCGGCTTCGGCCTGGGCCAGCACGAGCTCCGCGAGCCGGTCGTCGAGCTGGACCAGCAGCTGACCCGCCTCGACCGGATCGCCGGCCTCGAAGTGGATGGACTCGACCAGCCCGGCCAGCCGCGGCGACAGATCGGCCGCCTGCCGGGCCGTGAACGAGCCGGTCAACGAGACCTCTTCGACGGCCGGCTCGACCGAAGCCTCGGCGATCACCACTGGCGCCTGCTCCTGCGCATGAAGGCCCGTCGCCGCCAGCAGCGGAATCGAGATCAGAAGCGTTCGAAGATTCATGTCCGGAAGCATAGCCGAGCCGCATCAACCCGCGTGGCCTTGTCTGCGATTGGTGGCGCAGCGGAGTGTGGAGACTTCGATCGTTCAGAGAATTGAAACCGGAAAAACGGTTCGCATCTTCGCGCCTTCGCGTCTTCGCGCCCATCCTCTGAAGGACGCTGCCACCAGGCCCCTTGAGACCGCCGACCTACCGCGCCGCCTGCGCCCGGTCGAGACCCTCGCCCAGTTTGCTGACCGGTTCGCCGATGCCGGTCTCGTCGATGATCAGCGGCGGGCAGATGGCACAGGTGTCGCCCGGCGACCCTCGGTACTGCTCGATCCTCATGGCATGGAGCGGGCCATCCGCGATCAATTCGGCAACGTCTGCAGCCAGTGGCGCAGGGACTGGATCCGAGTCAGGCGAATGCGCCCATAGTGATACTCGATGAAGCCGTCGCCCTCCAGTTCCTTGAGGTAGTGCGCCACCGTGGTGCGGGAGCAATTGGTCATTGCCGCCAGCGCTGCATGGGTCAGGTCGAGCTCGACTCCACTGTTATCGATGGGCTCGTCGTTGCGGAGGCCCGCGACGCGCAACAGGCAAGCGGCCAGCCTCCGTTTCGGTGACCGGACCATCATGTCGTTGATGACTGTCATGGCCAGTCGGCTGGCGTCGGCCAGTGAGAGCGCGACCTGTTGCCAGAGCCGCGGATCGCTGCGCAGCAGGCCATTGAGTTCGGGACCGGAAATCCGCAGGCATCGACTCGGCTGAGTGGCGTAGATCGTGGCCAGGCGCGGCTGCTTCAGCACGTGGGCGAGTTCGCCGAACCAGCTTCCGGCGCGGTACTGGTGCACCAGCTGGGGCCCCTCTTCCTGCGGCGCGATTTCGAACGCGAAACAACCACTGACCACGCCGTAGATCCCATCGGGCGGATCACCCATGTTGTAGACCCGGTCGCCACGATCGAGGGCGGGAAGCAGGCGCGTGCGCTCCAGAAACCGCTCGCGGAGGTCGGCGGGAAAGCGCCGCAACCACGGGCTGTCGGCCAGCCACGCGCGTGCATCGGAAAGCTCGGAAAGCGTCGATCCACTCATGGCCAATTGTCCTGATTGGACAGTTCGCGATTCGTCGCGCTGCTATCGTTCGCGGCATGCGGGGCGGAAAATAGTCGATCGGGCCTGATCCGGACCGGATGCTCTACCTGACTATGCGGATTTATCCAGAGGAAGTCAACGATGCTTCGACTCTGCACCGCCCCGGTAATCGCATCGGCGCTGGCATGCGTTCCGGCGCTGGCCCAGGACAGCGAAGAGAACCTGGCCATGCAGTTGGCCAACCCGGTCGCGGCGCTGATCAGCGTGCCTTTCCAGCTCAACTACGATCAGGATATCGGCCCTCTGGATGAGGGCGAGCGCTGGATGATGAACGTCCAGCCGGTGATTCCATTCTCGCTCGACGAGGACTGGAACCTGATCTCGCGGACCATCATGCCGCTGGTGGACCAGAGCAGGATCTTTCCGGGCGCGGGCAGTCAGGCCGGCCTGGGCGACATTCAGCAAAGTCTGCTGTTCTCGCCGGTCAGGCCGACGGAAGGTGGCTGGATCTGGGGCGCGGGTGCCGTATTCCTTCTGCCGACCGCCACCGATGAGCTGCTGGGAACGGAGAAGTGGGCGCTCGGCCCTTCGGTGGTCGCACTACACCAGAGCGGCCCGTGGACCGTGGGTGGGCTGGCAAATCACATCACCTCGGTCGCCGGCGCCAGCGATCGGCCCGACATCAATGCCACCTATGTCCAGCCTTTCGTGTCATACACCCTCCCGTCAGCCTGGACCTTCAGCCTGCAGACCGAAACCACCTACGACTGGGAGTCCGAGCAGTGGTCGGTTCCGGTCAGCGCTGTGGCGAGCCGGGTATCGACCCTGGGCTCGCAGTTATTCAGCGCCGGGGTTGGCCTGCGCTACTGGGCGGATGCGCCGGACGGGGCGGCAGAAGGACTGGGAGTTCGATTGACGTTCACGCTGTTGTTCCCGAAATGATGTGATTGGAACTGGAAGGAAGAGGGATGCCCCGATGACGTGCAGGAACAGACGAAAGTCGATCTCGGCAATCAAGCTAACGAATGGAGAGAGTGGACGATGACACCGAGAAACCAGAACAGATACAGCCAATGGAAGGCCGGCGTGATCGCCTTGCTGTTGTCTGCAAGCGCAGCGGCGCAAACGGCGGAGCTCCCCAATATTCTCGTGATCTGGGGCGATGACGTCGGCATGTGGGACATCAGCGCCTATCATCGCGGCATGATGGGTACTACCACCCCCAACATTGACCGCATCGCAGCAGACGGCATGCTGTTCATGGACCATTACGCGCATGCCTCGTGCACGGCAGGACGGGCCGCGTTCATTACCGGCCAGTACCCGATGCGGACCGGCCTGAGCACGGTGGGGTTGGCGGGTGCCCCCCAGGGGCTGCAGCCGGAAGACCCGACCCTGGCGGAAATTCTGAAACCACTGGGCTACGCGACCGGACAGTTCGGCAAGAATCATCTGGGCGATCTGGATGAATACCTGCCCACGGCCCATGGCTTTGACGAGTTCTTCGGGATTCTGTATCACCTCAACGCCGGCGAATACCCGGAACAGGATGATTATCCGACCGATCCCGAGTTACTGGCTCGCTACGGCCTGGACAAGCAGCGAGGCATCATCCATTCGCGCCGGCTGGCCGACGGAACCCATCAAGTCGAGGACGTTGGTCCATTCGGACGGGAGCGCCAGCGCGTTCTCGAAAGCGAGATTCTCGAGCACTCCACGCGCTTCATTCGCGACGCAGTGGCCGCAGGCCAGCCATTTTTCGTCTGGCACAACTCCACCCGCATGCACTATCGAACCAATCTCTCACCTGAGTACGAGGGCAGAACCGGGCTGGGCGTGTATGCCGATGGCATGGCCGAGCTTGACGATATCGTCGGGGCCCTGACTGATCTGATCGACGAGCTGGGCGTTGCTGACAACACCATCGTGATGTTCTCGACCGATAACGGGGCGGCTTCGAACTCCTGGCCTGACGGAGGCAATCAGCCGTTCCGGGGCGAAAAGGGCGTCGGCGGCTATGAAGGCGGCTTCCGGGTGCCGATGGCCATCAAGTGGCCGGGACGTATTCCGGCAGGCACGACCACCGGTGAATTCATGACCATGGAAGACTGGCTGCCGACCTTCATGTCATGGTTGGGCCAACCGGATCTGAAACAGGAATTGCTGAGCGGCAAGCGCGTGGGTGGTCGTACCTACAAGGTTCATCTGGATGGCTACGATCAGACTGATCTCGTGCTGCGCAACGGTGAGTCGAGGCGGATGGACTATTACTACTTCACAGAGACTACCTTCCACGGCCTGCGCTATGGCGACTGGAAGATCATGTACACCAATCAGGAAGAGTGGTTTCGCGCCGAACAGCCGGTGCTGAGTTCGCCGTTCATTACCAACCTCAAGATGGATCCTTTCGAGCGTTTCCACGATGCCCGTGGCTATGACGAGTGGGCGGAGAACCGCTCATGGATTTTCGGACCAGCCCTGATGCAGTTGGAAACCTTTGTCAGAAGCTTCGAGGAATTTCCTCCGCGTCAGCCGAGCTTCTCGCCCAAGGTCGATGATCTCAACGGCATTTTGCAGAGCATGCGCAACATGCCCACGGCACGCTGAAATCAGGCCACAGGTTATCCCGCTTCGGCGCCGCCTTGCCTGGCGTCGAAGCGGGCCAGCATGAGGCCAGCTTGATGTGCCCCGCGCTGCTGTCCACAGCCGCGCTGCACGAGGATGTGTTGATGAAGCCCCCATTTCACTGCTTGCTGGCGCTGTGCGCCGTTTTTGCTCTGGCGATTCCCGCTCAGGCCGATCCGCTGCCCTCCTGGGCCGACCGCGAGGCCCGCACCCGCATCATCGATTTTGTCGAGGCAGTGAGCGATCCGGGCTCGGATGACTACCTCACCCTTGCCGACAGAATCGCGGTATTCGACAACGACGGAACCTTGTGGTCGGAAAAGCCGATCTACTTTCAGGGCTTGTTTGCCATCGACCGGCTGCGTGAGATGGCCAGCGAGGATGAGACCATCCTGGGCACCGATCTTCTCCGGGCCGCCATTGCAGGGGATCTGGAGGCGGTCGCCGAGGCGGGTCACGAAGGCCTGCTGGAAATCCTGAAGGCCACCCATGCCGATACCACGGTCACCGACTTCCAACGGGAAGTGGTCGAGTGGATGGGCACGGCGACCCACCCCGGGACCGGCCTGTCCTACCGCGCCATGGTATTCCAGCCGATGCTGGAGTTGCTCACTTATCTACGCGCCAAGCAGTTTTCGATCTACATCGTCTCCGGCGGTGGACTGCATTTCCTCCGTGCGATCGCCGAGGAACTGTACGGTGTTCCGCCGGAGCAGGTCGTCGGCAGTTCCGGACAGACGCGTTACGCGGTGATGGGCGGCACCCCGCAGCTGATCAAGGATCCTGCCATTGCGTTTATCGACGACAAGGCCGGCAAGCCGGTTGGCATCGACACCCATATCGGCAAGCGACCGATCTTTGCGGCGGGGAACTCCGACGGCGACTTCGAGATGCTCGAGTACACGATGGCTGGCGCCGGGCCGCGCTTTGGAATGATCGTTCACCACAGCGATGCCGAGCGCGAGTGGGCCTACGACCGTGACAGCCCGGTCGGCCGTCTGGCCCGAGGGCTGGACGAGGGTCCGGGCCGGGGCTGGTTGATCGTCGACATGGCCAGCGACTGGGAACGAATCTGGCCGGGTCGATGACTGGCCTGGAACAGCCCCATCGTCGGGCCCCATGGCTTTATCGAGCGGTCAACTGGCAGGATCGGAGTGCTTTAACGGTAATGATGAAATCGATCATATGAGGAGGAATACCATGCTTCACAGATGCTCCGCTCGGAAATTGCCGGCCCTGGCCCTGGCGGCCCTGATTGGTGCAACGGCCTGCTCTCAGCCGCAGGAACCTGAATATGCCTTCGAACGCAACGCCGAGGGTGAGATTCTCGTTGATGAGCGAAACTTCACCATTGCAGAGACCGATCTGTACATGCTCGATCACTCCAATGAGCATCCGGTCAATACCTTCAGACATGCGCGTGAGATGTCGAGCGTTGATAACCAGTTCGTCGTCCGTGAAAACCGCGATGTGCTTTACAGCCATGCGGTCGTCGATATCTCCGACGGCGCGACCCTGATCAATCCTGACTGGGATGTCTTTTCGGTCATCCAGGTCATTGACGAAAACCAGTACACGATTGCATCGATCTATCCCGGCGAGCAGCAGACATTCACGCCGGATGATGTCGCACTGGGTAACCACGTCTTCCTGAACATGCGAACCGGGGTTCGTTCGCTGGATGACACCGGCTTTGAAGAAGCGCACCAGCATCAGGACAGCGTCGGGATTCTCGCCAATTCCGCCACGGCCTACCAGCCCAAAGGTTTTGAAACCCAGAGCCTGGATGAAACACGGGTTCGTCTCAAGGCTCGTGCCGATGAAATTTCGCGCCCGGACCTGGCCATGGGCACTGCCGATCAGGTCGAGCCTGAATCGTTTCTGATTGCCTCCGCGGTCGGGATTTTCGGGCTGCCGATTGGCGATGCCGCTTACCTGAACACGATCCAGCCGACGGGTGAGGCGAGGTCTGGCCAACCTTCCAGGATCACCCTGCCGGTTCCGCCCCTGAATTTCGACAAGGGTGGGTTCTTCTCCGTAACGACCTATGACAGTGCGGGGTGGATCGTCAAGGAGAATTTCGCCCTCAACAACCGCACGGCCCGGCCGAATGAGGATGGCACCTACACCTTCCATTTCAATGCCCCCGGCCAGCCGAACAACATCGACGTGGTGGACGGATGGACCATGCTGATCCGGCTTTACGCTCCGCAAAGCAGGGAGGCCATCGTCCAGTACATGAAGGATGCCGAGCGCACTATCCAGATTGAATTGCTTGGCGATGACAGCCTGGCGGTGTCCATGGTCACGCCTGAAAACTATATTCGGGCCGAGACCGATTTTGCTTTTGCCGGGTTCCAGAAGAACGCGGGCAATCGAATCAATCAGTTCTATTACATTACCGAGCCCACGCCCCTGGATCAGCAGCCGGTCGTTCGGATGAACCGCGACACGCTGTATGCCGCAGCGGTCGTCGATACCCGCGGCGGTGCCACGGTGACCATCCCCGACTTCCCGGACGATCGCTATTTCTCGCTCCTCCTGATCGACAATGATCACTATGCGCCGGCGGTTTTTTACCAATCAGGCACCCATGAGATTCCCGACGATACCCGCTATGTCACGGTGGTCCAGCGCATCCAGCTGATGGACCCGGCCAACCCGGATGATCTTGCCGTGGTCAACCGTCTGCAGCAGGAATTCACTATCAATGCCGCCAGCAGTGAGTTGTTTCCGGCGCCGAATTGGGAAATGGAAAGCATGCTGGCGCTGCGATCCGAATATGAGCTCGAGTTCCAGAAGTTTGATCAGTATGAACCCGACTGGATGGGGCCGCGTGGGGAGGTCAATGAACAGACCCGGCATATCGCGGCTGCCGGGGCATGGGGCCTGTTCCCGGAAAAGGATGCGGTCTACATCAACTACAGCGGGCCGCCGGATGCCGAGCAATGCTATGTGGCAACCTACGAGATACCCGATAACGATGCTTTCTGGTCGATTACCGTCTACGGCGAAGACGGTTTCATGAAGTCCGACAACAATATCGTCAATGATCGCAACGTCGTATTGAATGACGACGGCAGTTTCACCGTCTATTTCGGCTCAGAGGAACACTGCAAAGACCGGCCGAACCGCGTCGACATCACGACAGGCTGGAACTTTCTCATGCGCGTCTACCGTCCCGGTCCATCCGTGCTGAAACGGGAATACGTCCTGCCGGCCGCGGAACTCATCAACTGATGCGCTCCTTCGGATTCGGCTCCGGACACGCGACACAACTGTCGCGAGCCAAGGCATCGGGCCCGGGTTGACCGGGAGATAGCGGTGCGATTCAGCGCGCTGGTCGGGATACTGTGGATGGCACCGGTCGCGGTCGATGCCGCCGAGCCTGCATACGTGGGGTCCGAGGCTTGCGCGAGCTGCCACAAGTCCGAGGCCGGCGCCTGGCGCGAGTCGCACCACGCGCTGGCCTGGACCTGGCCCTCGACCGGGACCGTGGTGGCCGATTTCGACGGCACCGAATTCGTCCATGACGGCATGAGATCGCGGTTTCGGATCGAATCAGATGACAGCTACCACGTCACCGTCACCGAGAAAGACGGGGCGACAACCGACTACCGCGTCCACTCCGTGGCCGGCATCGAACCGCTGCAGCAGTACCTGCTCGAGACCGGGCCGGGCCGGCTGCAGAGTTTCGATGTGGTCTGGGACACGCAGGAAGATCGCTGGTTTCACCTCTACCCGGACCAGAACCTGCCGCCGGATGATGCCCTGCACTGGACCGGGCCCTACAAGAACTGGAACGCGCGCTGTGCCGAGTGCCATGCCACCGCATTCGAGAAGAGCTATGACCAGTCCCTGCGCCGCTACGCCTCGACCTTCAGCGAGATCGGGGTGGGCTGCGAGGCCTGTCACGGGCCCGGTGCGGCACACCTCGAATGGGCCGATGCCCCAGACACCTGGGCTGCGCCCGAGGGAGTCGATGGTTACGGTTTCAGCCAATCCTTCGCCAGCGCCGAGGAAACGATCCAGCAGTGCGCGGCCTGCCATTCGCGCCGCGAAGCGCACGACGATGCCTCGCCCGTGCCCGGGACACCGTTCCATGACGCTTATGGCCTGGCCTTGTTACAGCCGGGCCTGTATCACGCCGATGGCCAGATTCTCGAGGAAGTCTATGTCTATGGCTCGTTCTTGCAGAGCCGCAAATATGCCTTGGGGGTCGGATGCCTCGAATGCCATGATGCGCACAGCGCCGACCTTCGCAGCGAGGGCAATACACTGTGTATGCAGTGCCATTCACCGGCCGGAAATACCGATTTCCCAAGTGTTCGTAAAGCCGTCTATGATTCTGCCGAGCATCATTTTCACGCCCCTGGAAGTGCCGGCGCGCAGTGCATCAGCTGTCATGCCCCCGAGCGGGTGTATATGGGTAACGACTGGCGTGCCGATCATTCCTTTCGCATTCCGCGACCGGATCTGGCCGCGCAGACGGGTGCCCCTGACGCCTGCACCAGCTGCCATGTCGGCCAATCTTCGGCCTGGGCGGCTGCAGAAATCGCGGCACGATATCCAGAAAGCCGTCACCGCCGGCGGCATTTCGGTTCTGTGCTGGCCGCTGGTCGGATCGATGCCATAGCGGCCCGTTCGGACCTGGCGACGTTGGCACAGGACAAGAGCCAGCCGGGCATCGCCCGCGCTACGGCCCTTTGGCTCTTGGAGAGCGAGAGCGACGCCGAGCTGGCCGAGCAGTTAGCCCCGTTGATGAGTGACCGCGATCCGGTGGTGCGTTCCGCCGCGGTGCGTCTTCAGCGCAGCGCCCCGGCCGAGGCGCGTGTCCTGCGACTGCTTGAAGTGCTTGATGACCCTGTCCGCAGCGTGCGTATGGGCGCCGCGCAAGCGCTGCTCGGAGCCCCGGTAGCCCGCCTGCCGAGCGCCAGACAAGCAGAACTCGATGCCGCCATGAGCGAGTGGCGCGCCGCCATGGCAAGTCGGGTGGATTTCCCGGAAACGCATTTGCAGCTGGCCGGCGTGGCCCTGACCCTGCGCGCTTTTCCGCAGGCCGAGGCGGCTTTCCGTGAAACCGTTCGGCTCGATCCTCAGCGCGTCGAGGCATGGGTCATGCTGGTGCGTCTGGCGGCCGCAACCGGTGGTCCCGAAGCCGCCACGGCTGTTATCGAACAGGCGCTGGCTGTCTTGCCGGATGACGATTCCCTCGTTCGCCTGCGCGAAGAGGTTCTTGCCCTTTCCGGGGACGATCAGTGATTTCGGCGTTCGACACTCGCGCTCCAATGGCATATCGCCATCGGCGGCCGCCGTCGGACGCTCGCGGATCACTTGGCCCCGGACTTTACTGTGCTTCCTTGATGAGCGACTAACCGCGGGAGGGGTAAAAGCTCATGACCGTTCGAATGATGCCTGTCGTATTGATGCTGTCGTTGCTGGCAACATGCGCAACTGGCCCGGCGGTGAATGCCGCTACTGCATCAGGTTCCGACTTGATCCGCTATCAGCGCTTTGCCTTCGTTGAGCCGCTGGGTACGGACCGGGCCGGCCCTGCCTCGACCATTTCGCAGCATCGCATGACCTCGTCCCGACGTGAGCTGGACCTTCGAGGACTGGAGTTCGTTGAAAACGTTGAGCAGGCCGATTTTCCCGTCCGTTTCTTTGGCCATCTGGATGAGCAGATCCGGGCCCGTCAGGTTGACGACCCCTGGTATGTCTCCTCGTTCCATGATTTTCACCATGATTTCTACGGCACGTGGCCATCCGATTCCACCTCGATCGAGGTCCCGAAGTTTTTCGAGAGCGCGCTGGTCATCGCTCTGTCCGATACGCGAACGAAGCAGTTGGTGTGGGAAGGCACGGCGCGCAACGAGCTCACCGACAGAACCCCTGCACCGCCACGAGCCGGCTGGACGACGTCGCCAAACGCATTATCGAGGATTTCCCGATGACGACAAGCAGGAACTGAGTCTTTGATGCACATGAACCTGGCCTGCTTCCACGCAGTACTCGCGCCGATCGGTCGCGCCCATCGAGAAGGAAAACAACAATGAAGCCACATCCAATCCTTGCCGCCCTGCTCATCATTTCGGCCTTTCACGCAGGTTCCTTGTTCGCCCAGAGCAGCGGCGATGTCCATCCCTGGCTCGAGGACGAATTCATCATCAGCCTGGGCAGCTTCCTGCCGAGCAAGGAATTCCAGATCCGCGTCGACGGTGAGGTCCCCGGACGCAACATCGATTTCGGTGAGACCGCCGGCATCAGCGAAAATGACGCCAGCGCCAGTCTGCTCTTTCGCTGGAAGTTCGGCGAGAAATGGTCCGTTACCGGGCAATACTGGGGAACCGAGAACGACGGGGAAGCCGTGCTCACCGAAGATGTAACCTGGGGCGAGAACGTACTCAGGGCCGGCAGCAACGTGGGCGCCGGCGTCAGCACTGACGTATCCCGTCTGTTCTTCGGGCGTGAGTTCTTTACCGACGCGGATCATCACGAACTCGGCTTCGGCGCGGGCTTGCACTGGCTGCAGATCAAGGCCTATATGGATGGCGAGTTCTTCGTCAACGAGCAGTCCACGGGATTCCGCCGCGAGCAGGTCAGCGCCGACTTGCCATTGCCGAATATCGGCGCCTGGTACTGGCGGTCCCTCTCGCCTCGGTGGTTGCTCACCACGCACCTGGACTGGTTCAGCGCCTCGATCGATCAATATTCCGGTAGTCTCTGGGATGCGGGCATAGGCATCAATTTCCAGGCATGGGAACACCTGGGCTTCGGGTTTACCTACAAGTTCTTCAAGATCGATGTCGACGTCGAACAGTCCAACTGGAACGGCAAAACCGAACTGACCCACGAAGGACCGTTCCTCTCTGCAACTTTCAACTGGTAGTGAGGTCAGCGCCCACGAACCCCAATCTTGAACACCTGCGGCAATGAAGCGCCGATATCCTCCGCAGTTAAGGTCAGTGGAAGTTCTTTGAGAATGCGGCGCAATCAGCCGCAGGGTTCGCTGTCATGCCACTTGGCTTTTTCGATCAGACTGTAGACTTTGGCCGGGCGCGGGTACCCGTGGTTGGTTTCGAGAACAGCCCGTTCTTTCTGCCGATAGCGAAGGATCGGATGATTTTTTCCATGGCGTTGTTATCGATGGGATAGAGGCCATCATGATGGCAGCCGACCGAGGCGGTTCAACGGGGCTGCGGGGAGTGCAGCAACGAGACGCTGGTCGCCGAGGGCGCGCGGTTTGCAATATCTTTCGGCTACAGCACGCTCCAGGAAGGACGAGCCAACCGGAGGCAGTGACGGCCATGTGGCACGTCGCCGAGCAGGGACAGGAAAAGGTCGACCTGGTGACCTACACGGGCGTTCTGCCGATCGACGGGGTCGAGCCGACCGTCGACTACCGCCACCGGTTCCGGATCGGCGACGCCAAGTTGACCACATCGATGGCTCACCGCAGGGCAAGACCGCCTTCCTCGGCGAACCGCACTTCATGGTCCCCGAGGGCCGGCCCGAGGACTACCGCGGCCATGTGGCGATCGAGGAAGGGACCGTGCGGTCGGCCGTCGAACGCGCCGAGAACAGCTCGCCGACCGGCTGGGTGCTCGAACGCGGCATGATGTTCGGCAGCCATACGGATGCTGAAGCAATGGCGGCACCCTGACGCCCGAGACTCTCCACGGGATTGGGGCAGGCTGGCCCGGCGACTGCGGTCCCGGGCCTTTTTTGCCCGCTCGCCGTCCGCGATCGGTCGATCGATCCCTCGCACTCAAGCCTGGGTCGTGAAACCTGAACACCGGAAAGAAGTTCGCGCGAAGACGCAGAGCCGCAAAGATGGAGCAGGATCCTGATTCGGCAGAACCCGAACACCCGATTCGCTTTGCGCCTCTGCGAGACCATGCTCGTCAGCACCTTCAATCCAGCTTCATGGCTTCTCTTCGCGCTCTTCGCCCCTTTTGCGCCTTTGCGCCCATCCTCTAAAGGACGCCGGCACGCACATCGAACGAAGGCAACGACCTATCGCGCCGCCTGTACTCGGTCGAGGCCCTCGGCCAGCTTGCCGACCAGCTCGTCGATGCCGGCCTCGTCGATGATCAGCGGCGGGCAGATGGCGCAGGTGTCGCCGGGCAGCGCGCGGATGACCAGGCCGGCCTCGAGGCAGGCGTTCTGGACCTGGAAGGCGATCTTGTCGGCCGGGTCGAAGCGCTGCCCGGACGCCTTGTCGGCGATGAACTCCAGCCCGGCGATCAGGCCGACGCCGCGGACATTGCCGACCAGCGGGTGGTCGGCGAAGGCCGCCAACTTCGCCTGCATGATCTCGCCCATCGACGCTGCATGGTCCATCAGGCCGCGCTCTTCGTAGAGCTCCAGCGTACGCAGCGCGACGGCGGCGGCGACCGGGTGGCCGGAATAGGTCAGGCCGTGACCGAACATCCCGACCTCGCCGGCGGCGCGCTCGATCTCCTCGTACATGAACGGCGGAATGGCCACCGCCGAGATCGGCTGGTAGGCCGACGACAGCGCCTTGGCCATGGTCATCGTCGCCGGCTGCATGCCGAAGGTCTGGCAGCCGAACGGATTGCCCGTGCGTCCGAACGCGCAGACCACCTCGTCGTCGATCAGCAGGATCCCGTGCTCGCACAGGATCGGCTGAATCTTCTCGTAATAGGTCTTCGGCGGGATGATCAGGCCGCCGGCGCCCATCAGCGGCTCGACGATCATCGCCGCGATGGTGTCGGCGCCCTCCCGCTCGATGGTCGCTTCCAGCTCCTCGGCCAGCCGGGTCGCGAAGTCCTCTTCCGTTTCGCCGTCGTGCGCCTGGCGGAAGTGGTGCGGCTCGGTCAGGTGGACGACGTCCGGCCCCGGTACGTCGAAGTGGGCGTGGAACGGGGCCAGGCCGGTCAGCGCGGCAGTGGCCAGCGTCGTGCCGTGGTAGCCGCTCTTCCGCGACAGGATCTTCTTCTTGTGCGGCTTGCCGATCGCGTTGAAGTAGTAGCGAGCCAGCTTGATCTGGGTGTCATTGGCATCCGAGCCGGAGCAGCCGAACAGGAAGCGCGCGCCGTCGATCGGCACCCACTCGGCCAGCTTGGCCGCCAGCTTGATCGACGGCTCGTTGGCCCGCGCGGCGAACAGCGGGCCGTAGCAGAAGGTCTCCATCTGCTCGGCCGCGGCCTTGGCCAGTTCCTTTTCGCCGTAGCCCAGCGCCGTACACCACAGCCCGGCCATGCCCTCGAGGTAGCGCTTGCCGTGCTGGTCCTCGACGTGGATGCCCTGCCCCTTGGTCCAGATCAGCGGCTGGCCGTCGCGGACCATGCGCAGGTCGGTCGAGGGGTGGAACAGGTACTTGCAGTCGAGCGCTTCGAGCGATGCGGCCATCGGGGGCGAACTCCGGTGCAGGATCAGCGTTCGATGATACCGGCCCCGGCCGCGCGGTTCGGACGGGCGACCGAAACGATGGTCCGAACGATCAGGGCAGCAACGCCCAGCCCTCGGCCTGCCGGCGCACCAGCACGGTCATTGCCGAGTGGGCGATCTTCACGCCCGGGGCGAGTTCGTCCGGCGCGACGCCGCGGGCCGAGGCGCTCTGGCCGCACAGGTAGACGGTCACGCCGGCGGCCATCAGCGCGTCGAGCAGGTCGGCGTTGGGATGGTCCACGCCGAATCGTTCCTGGTAGGCCTCGCGGGAGAGCACGTCGAACAAGGTGCCGCCGTGGGTCACGACCTCGATCTGGAGGTCGGCGGGGTCGATGCCGGCGCGGGCGTGCAGATTGACGAAGCGCGCGACCGACTCCAGCCGCCGGTTCAGCACGTGCTCGTCGGCCGAGCCGCTGGCCACGTCGAAGACCACGCGATAGGTCTCGCCCGGCGCCAGGTTGAACGCGTCCTCGGGCTGCGGCGCGACCGG
>CAZJSH010000071.1:0-14956 GCA_964548715.1 uncultured Halomonas sp.
CCAACCCGCGTGCCGTCGACAAGGACGGCCACAGCGTCTGCGAAATCAGCGTGGGAAGAAGCACGATGGCGCACCCGCCGGAATTCTGGCGGCACCACCTGGCAGCAGCGCTGGCCGGATCGCCAGTCGGGATTCGCTGACCCTTCGCCCGGCACAGCCGGCCTCCCACAGGCCTTCGGTCCGGCACCGGCGATTAGGTCGACTGTGGGAGGGCGGATTCCGCGCGAACCGGTCCGGCGGCGATTGGATCGAGCGGCCTCAGAGCTGCCGGCAGGCCGCCAGCGTAACCGGCTGGCTTGTTTCGCCGCTGCGGCTGCCCACGGCTTCCATCGCCTTGACCACGTCCATCCCCTCGACGACCTTGCCGAACACCACGTGCTTGCCGTCCAGCCACGGCGTGGCCGCCACGGTAATGAAGAACTGCGAGCCGTTGGTGTTCGGCCCGGCATTGGCCATCGACAGCAAGCCCGGCTCGGTGTGCTTGAGCTCGAAGTTCTCGTCCGGGAAGCGATCGCCGTAGATCGACGTGCCGCCGGTGCCGTTGCCGCGGGTGAAATCGCCGCCCTGGATCATGAACCCGGGAATGATGCGGTGGAACGGGCTGCCGGCATAGCTCATGCTCTCGCCCTTCTCGCCGGTGCACAGCGCCCGGAAGTTCTCGGCGGTCTTGGGCACGATGTCGGCAAAGAGTTCGAAAACAATGGTGCCGGCGTCTTCGTCACCGATCTTGACGTCGAAAGCGACTCGGGGGTTTTCTGATGCAGTCATGGACAACTCCGTTCGATGGATTCATGGGCGACGTTCGCCAGCCGGGCATTGTACGGTGCGGCGATGCCGGCGCCGGCGCTTCCCATTTTCCCGCCGTCCCGGGGCCGGCGCCCCTGATGCCCCATCGTCCCGCGGCCGGCGCTTCTCATTACGCGTCGTCCCGGGGCCGGCGCAGCCGGAACCCGGGACCACGTGGCGCAGTCGCTCGCCGGACCCTGGTCCGCCCATCGGCGAGATCCCGGGTTCGCCCTAGGGGCCCCGGGATGACGAAGGGTGGTGAAACACTGCGGCTTCGAGCCCCCCCTGAATGACGGCGGGCAGGGAGATGTCACGGGCTCGCCTACCCGGCACCCCGGAACGACGAAAAGAAGCAGGCGGGCATTGGGCGGGCAAGCTGCGTGGGCCGCGCTCGCTCCCGCCGCAATCGAGCCCGGTCAGTCGTCCGCCTCGCCGGATTCCAGCTCGCGCATCCGCGCCAGCCGCTCTTCCTCTTCCTCGCGCGCAGCGTCGATGATGGCCATCAGTTCGCCGAGGTTCACGTCTTCGTGGGTCGGCTGGTAGACCCCGGTCAGCACCGTATCGGCGTCGAGCGCGCCCGCCGCGTAGCGCGACCACATCTCCTTGCCGTATTCGGTCTCGTGCAGCGCCGGCGAGAAGCGGCCGAAGAAGCGCTTCATCCGGTCGACGTCGCGCACCAGCATCATCGCGGCGCTGTTGTTGGCCGCCGCATTCACCGCCTGCGGCAGGTCGATGATCACCGGGCCCTGGCCGTCGAGCAGCACATTGAACTCCGACAGGTCGCCGTGGATGAGGCCGGCGGCGAGCATCCGGACGACCTCGGCAATGATCCGGTCGTGGAACTCGCGCGCCTGCTCGGCGGTCAGCACCAGTCCGTCGAACCGCGGCGCGACGTTGCCCTCGGCGTCGGTAATCAGCTCCATCAGCAGCACGCCATCGACGAAGCCGTGCGGTCGCGGCACCCGTACGCCGGCCGACGACAGCCGGTAGAGTGCATCGACCTCGGCATTCAACCAGGCCTTCTCCTGTTCCTTCTGGCCGTAGCGGCTGCGCTTGTTCATCGCTCGTGCGCTGCGACTGTTGCGGACGCTTCGGCCCTCGCGGTACTGCACCGCCTGCCGGAAGCCGCGAACATTGGCTTCCTTGAACACCTTCGCGCACCGCACCTCGCCGCCGCAGCGCACCACGAACACATCGGCCTCCTTGCCGCTCTTCAGCGGTCGGAGCACCTCGTCGATCAAGCCGTCCTCGGCCAGCGGTCGCAAACGGGCAGGGATTTTCATGGGCGGAAGTATGCCACCGGCGCCGGCACGGGCCGGACCGGGCTCGTGAACGGACGGCACCCCGCTAGTGACGGGGCACACTAGAACGCCGAAAGCGATCGACGCCTCCCGCGACTCGGGCCTCCTGACTCGAGCCGTTCCCGATCATCGCGAGTCGTTCGTTCCCGGCGCTTCCGGGCGGCCATGTCGGCGCGGATGGCCTCATCCGGTCATCTCATTCCTTGCCGAAGGCGTGGAAATAGAGGGTCGGAATCAGGATCAGCGTCAGCAGCGTGGACACCACCACGCCGCTGACCAGCGTAACGCCCAGCGGTTCCAGCGCCGGCTCGAAGACCAACGCGCCGCTGCCAAACACCACGGTGCCGGCGGTCAGGAGGATCGGGCGCGTGCGGACCACGCCGGCGCTGACCAGCGCGTCGCGCAGCTCCATGCCCCGCTCAAGCCGAAGCCGGGTGAAGTCCACCAGGAGCAGCGCGTTGCGCACAACGATGCCGACCAGCGCGATCACCCCCAGGACACCCAGGCCGGCAATATCGAGCCCGGCCATCCAGTGACCGGGGATGACGCCGATGAAAACCAGCGGGATCGGGATCATGATGATCAACGGCACGCCGTAGGAACCGAACCAGCCGGCCAGTACGAGATAGATCAACACCACCACGACCATCCCCGCGACCGCGAGGTCGCGATAGACCTGCTGCGTCATCGACCATTCCCCACCCCAGTAAAGCGCGGTCCGGCTGTCGCTGTCCGGCACCCCGGTCCAGCTGATCTCCGGCATGGGGCCCGGTTGCGCCTCGAGTTGCCCGATGATGTCGCGCTGGACCGAGACCGGCTGGCTGAGGTCGCGATCGACGCGTGCGGCGACGTACGTCGTCGGTAGCTGGTCATGACGGTGACGGTGGGCACCCCACGGCCGCTCGTCTACCTTGACGAGATCCAGTAGCGGCACTGATTCGCCCGATCGACTTTTCAGGTAGATTCCGGCCAGATCGCTGGCCCGGTTTCGCAGACCGGGCGCCAGCCGGACCACCACCGGCAGAGGATTCCGCTCCTCGGGCAAATCCAGCGCCGCAGCGGTGCGCCCGGTCAAGGCAAGCTGCACCGCCTCGGCGACGCGAGCCGGGGCCACGCCGCGCGCCGATGCCCGGACCAGGTCCACGTCCAGCCGGAGCTCCGGGCCGGTCGGCTTGGGAAACCGCTCGATGGCGCCGATGGCTTCGTGTTGCTCGAACAACCGGGCAATCAGGTCGGCCAGGCGATTGCGCTGCTGGAGATCCTCGCCCACGATCTCGGCCTGGATGTCGTTGTCGCTGGAAGGCCCGGACGGAATGCTACGAACCCAGGCGCGGGCGCCGAAGGGCTCGAGCAGCTCGGGCAGCTTTTCGAAGGCCAGCTCCCGGCTGATCTCGAAGCTCATTCGCTCGCGCTGTTCCACCGGCGGAAACTGGACATACAGACTGGCCCGGTGCGATGTCGCACCAGGTAGATCGGGCGGGCCGGGCGGCGGCACGATCAAGGGGCCGCGAGTGCCCGCGAACAATGTGTAGGCCGCCACTCCGGGATCGTCGCGCAGTTCGCGCCCGACCGCCGACGCCGCCGCCAGCGTGTCTTCCAACGGGCTGCCCGGTGGCATTTCCAGTTCCACCACGAACACGTCGCGATCCAGGATCGGCACGAGCGTAAGCTGCACGGCGCGCAGCGCCACCATTGCGATACTCGCGATGAACAACACCGCCAGCACCAGGTAGAGGAGCCAGCGCAGAACAGCGTGGTCGAAGAACGGGCTCAGCACGCTGCGATAGGCTTCGGCGAGTCGACCGCTCGGCACCTCGCTTTCATCGGCAAGTCCGCTGCGCGGATCGCCGTCGTCATCGCCGCCGCGGCTGTTCTCGCCACTTTCCGGGGTCTTGTCGCCGTCGGACGACGGAGACCCCAGGATGCGGTACGCCACGTACGGCGTCACGGTCAGCGCAATGACCAGCGAAAAGGCGATGGCCAGCGACGTCCCGACCGGGATGGCCCGCGTGTACTGCCCCATCTCACCGGTGATGAAGGCCGTGGGCAGGAACGTGGCGATGATCAGGAACACCGCCAACATGGTCGGGTTGCCTACCTCATCGACCGCCCTCACCGCCACATCGCGATCGTTGCTGCCTGCCGCCCGGAAATGGCGCCGGATGTTTTCCATGATGATCACGTTGTCGTCGGCCAGCAAGCCGATGGCCAGGATCATCGCGGCGATCGAGACCGGATTCAGCGTATAGCCTAGCCAGAGGTAGGCGATCGGCACGATGGCGAGGCTGGACGGCAGCTGCAGCGAGACGCCCGCCGCGGCCCGCCAGCCCAGACCGATCAGGATGATCACGATGACCGTGACCGTCGCGGTGGCGAAATTCTCCAGCACGCTGACGACGGTATCGGTGGCCATGGCGCCGGCGTCGTAAGCGACCGAGAGCTGCACCGTCGCCGGCAGAAGCGTCGCTTCGAGTTCATTCAGGCGCGCCCGTGCGCGCTCGGTGACGGCACTGATGTTGGCATTCGGCACGCTGGTCAACGCCACGCTGACCGCAGCGACGTCACCGGCAGAACCGCGCTGCCAATGCAGACTCGCCGATTCGACCGGAGCCGGGCCGTCGATCACCTCGGCGACGTCGCCCAGGTAGACCACCCCGGCCGAGCCGGCGCCGACCTGGATCCGTTCCACGTCGGCCGGCGCGGCCGGCAGCGAACCGACCCGGACCCGGCGGGTGCGATCACCCCGGAGCGGTTCGGCCGGCAGGCGCAGGCTGGCTGCACGGATCGCGTCGAAGACCTGGACCAGCCCGATTCCGTAGGCGGCCAGGCGGACCGGGTCCGGCTCGACCCGGACCTGGCGCGGCTGCCCGCCGAACACCTCCGCGCTGCGCACGCCGGGCACTTCTTCGAGCTCGGCAACCATCTCGTCGCCGATACGCCGAAGCTCGTCGCTGCCGAGCTCGGCGCTGGACAGGGTCACCATCAGGCCGGTCAGGATCTCTTCGCCGACGGTCCGGATCGTTGCCGGCCCGGCGGCCGCCGGGAGCAGGCCGCGGTTGCTGTCGATGATCTCGGTCAACAGGCTGTAGGCGCGCGAATCGTCCAGGCCGGCGGCGAACTCGATCTGGATCAGGGCCGCGTCGCTGGCGGCGACCGACTTGACTTCGACCACCTCCTCGAGCTGACCGGCCCAGGCGCTGACCGGGCGCGCGACCAAGTCGTCGACACGTTCGACGCCGGCCCCCGGAAACGGAATGATGACGCGCGCGGTGGGCACTTCGATGTCCGGCCGATCTTCGCGGGGCGTCACCATCAATCCCCAGGCACCCGCAATCAGGGTGCCGATGACGATCATCGGCACCAGCTTCGAATCGATCAGGCGATCGGCGATGCGCCCGGCAAAGCCCAGCTCGCTCATGACGAGTCCGGCATCACCGGCTGGCCGTCGGCGAGCGAATCCATCGTCTCGCCCACCACCACGCGCTCACCCGGCGAGAGACCTCGCAGAACGCGCACCGTGTCGCCTGCGGAGCGGTCGTCGTCGGAATCCGCGTCCGGCAGAAGCGCAATCCAGCGCAGATGAGCGCGCAGGCGATCCTGTTCGTCCGGCTCGACCACGAATACCCCGTCGAGCTGGCCGCGCCGCAATACGGCAGAAGCAGGAATGACCACGAACGACCGATCCGTCCCCGGCGCGGGAAGCTGCAGTTCAACCACCATGCCGGGCGCAAGACCGGGCGGTGGATCATCGACTACCAGCCGCAGCCGCAGACCGACGCCCGGCGGCTCGAGTGCCGGCAGGACCGCCTGGACCCGGGCAGTGATTTCCTGCCGCAGGCCTTGCGCCTTCAGCTGAAGCGCCTGGCCGGGGACCAGTGATGCCGAGGTGTCCTGATCGACGGCGGCGTTGATCTCGAGCCGGCTGCGATCTTCGAAGATCACCAGCGGCGGCCCGGGCGCGACGAACGTACCGACATCGGCCAGCACTTCGCTGACCACGCCGGAGAACGGCGCGCGCAGCACGGCGTAATCGAGGTTGACCTCGACCGCGGCGAGCTCGGCCCGGGCCTGCTCCAGCCGCCGGCGTGCATCTTCGGCGGCCAGTTCGGCTTCCTCCAGTCGGGCGCGGGCGATCAACCGCTCGTCGAACAGGCGCTGAAAGCGCTCGCGGTTGCGGTCTGCCGTTTCCGAGGCGGTCCTGGCCGCCCTCTGCGCCAGTCGCGCGGCAGTCAGCGCGGCCTGAAGATCGCGCGCATCGACCCGCATCACCGACTGCCCGGCCTGCACCGAATCCCCGGCCCGGACCATCACTTCGACGATGTTGCCGGCCTGGCGGGTGCCCAGCCGCGCCCGGCGCACCGGCGTGACCACGCCGGCGGTCGAGAACGTGGCTTCGGTGCTCTGCGAGCGCGCCACGGCGATCCGAACGGGCTGCGGCTCGTGGTCGGGCTCGTTGCCGGTGCGGTCGGAGTCCGACGCGTTGTCGCAGCCGACGAGTATCGTCAGGACCGCGGCCAGGACCGCGGCCAGTTTCGGGCCCGGTCTGCTCGATCCGGTGGACGACGGTGCCGCCGGGCGACGCTTCGATGACTTCATGGCAGTCTCTCCCCGTGCGCGGCGGGCAGCGCGAGTCGATAGCGTTGGGCGGCGACAACGGCCCTGTACCGTGCATTGATCTCGCGCGTTCGAGCGGCCAGCTCTTCGGCCTGGGCGCGCAGCAGCGCGGTGATGTCGTCCAGCCCTTCGGCATAGCGCGCCTCGGTCAGCGCGAGCGCTTCTTCGGCATCCAGCACGCCTTTGCCGGCGCTTTCCCAGCCTTGTACCTGGGCTTTCCAGTCGGCGTGCGCGCTTTGCGCTTCGGCCCAGGCCTGTTGCCGCAGCGCTTGCAGCCTTGCCCGCGTCTCGGCTTCGACGGCCTGCGCCTCGTCGAGCGCACCGGCCTGGCCGAACCCGGCAAACGGCGTCCAGCGCAGGTTCACAGCCAGCAGCCAGCCGCTCTCGTCGAATTCCAGCGGATCGTAGCCGTCCAGGTGGTCGTAGCGCGCGAGGAGATTGACGTCGGGCAGCCAGGCGGCACGCGCGCGCTTGACGCCGAACTCGGCCGCTTCCAGGCCCTGCTCCAGCGCCTGGAGATCGCGGCGGCCGGACAGCGCGTGCCGGTCGATGGACGATTCCGCTGCGGGCGCGCGCGGCCGAGGAACCGGATCGGTCAGATGCAGGCGCACATCGCCGTCCATGCCCAGTACCCGGCGCAACATGGATCGCGCCGCGACCACGCGCGCTTCGGCAACAGCGACCCGCGACTCCATCTCGGAGACTCGTGTGCGCGCGCTGAGCACGTCGACCGGGGCAACCAGTTCCTGTTCGAATCCGGCCTCGGCCTGGCGCAAGGCGCGCAATGCGGTGGCCAGGCCCTTTCGTTCTGCTTCGACCTGACGCCGTGCGGTGCGAGCGCCGAAGTAGGCTTCGAAGACCGCCACTTCCACTTCCTGGCGACTTCTGTGCAAACGGAGTTCGGCGGCATCCAGTGCACTGCCGGCCTGGCGGCGCGCGTTCCATGCGCCGACGTTGATCAGCGGCTGGACGAGCTGCACACCGACGACTCGACCGTCCAGCGGGCCCAGGCCGCGCGTCCCGAGCACCGGCGGAAAGCCCGGCTCGATCACGGGAATGCCGTCGAGCACCGATGTATCCAGCCGCGCGTAGGTCGCATCGAAGCTGACGCGTGGCGAAAACGCCTGGCGGCTGCTTACCCGGGTACCGCGAGCGCGCGCCTTGCGCGCCCGCTCGGCGGCAATGACGGGGTTATCGGCCTGCGCAACCTCCAGCGCCCGCTCCAGGGACAGCGACACCGGCTCCGACGCCGCCGCAACATCCAGGCCAACGGCCAGCACCAGCAGGGCGAGGAGTGCCGGCACAATACCGGGCGCCGCAGCCCGGTCCGACCGGATGCAGTCAATGCGCCTCACCGGTTGTCGCACGTGCAGCCGAACGTACCGGCAAGTGACCCGATCGCCACTCGCTCCGACGGGCACCGATCAGGCGGTTCGCGCATCCCTCGAATCGCTCGATCCCGAATCTCCGGACCGTACTTTGCTCTGGCCTTCATGGCTCCATCCTCTCAAATGATGGAGCCTTCGGCAAAACCGGCGCAGTTCGGACGTGGTCGTCGACACGACGAAAATCACGTTACCGGCACCGCTCGCGGGAAGGGCCCGGCGGTCGCTGCAGGGCCATGTTGTATGCTCATATCTCGCTGCCCACCCGATTCCCGACCGACTGGAGAGCGGGCTTGAGCCTCGACGTCACACTCACGATTGTCTTCATTGCCGCGCTGGTGACCGCGCTGGCCACGGGCCTGGGCGCGTTGCCGCTGGCCTTTTCGAAAAAGGTCGACGCGAAATGGCTGAGCGTCGGTGCGGCGCTGGCCGCCGGCCTGATGCTGGCGGCCAGCCACAGCCTGACCTCCGAGGGCATGGCCCGGCAGGAGTGGCTCACGCTGGCCGGAATGATCGCCGGGCTTGTCCTGGTGTATTTCGCCTACCGCTGGATCGAAAAACAGGGCGCACCGGACGTCAGCGAACTCGAAGGCGCCGACGCAAAGAAATCACTCCTGATCGTCGGCGTGATGACGGCGCATTCGTTCGCCGAAGGAATCGGCGTCGGCGTGTCCTACGGCGGAAGCCAGGATCTCGGGGTCTTCATTTCCGCGGCCATCGCCGTCCACAATGTTCCGGAGGGCCTTGCCATCGCGCTCATCCTGGTTCCCCGGGGCATGTCCGTCCTGAAGGCGGCCGGCTGGAGCATCTTCAGCAGCCTGCCCCAGCCCATCATGGCGGTGCCGGCCTACATGTTCGTCAGCACCTTCGAGACCATTCTCCCGTTCGGCCTGGGACTGGCGGCAGGAGCGATGATCTGGATGGTCTTTGCCGAACTGATGCCCGATGCGAACAAGGCGCTGGACCCGGCGTCGATCGGAGTCGTCGTCGTCCTCGCGTTTCTGGCGATGATGGTGTTCCAGCTGGCGATTCACTGAACCGCCCGGCAAGCGGCGTCTTCGGGCGTCCTGCGCGGCCGGAGGAGCCGGCAGGTCCGCCGGTCCAGACCCGGTCCTCGGCAGCGTCCGAACGCGGACCGCCACCGCGATGCACCCAATGGTTGCGGCCCTGCGCCTTCCCGAGCCGGCCCGCGCAGGCCGTTCTCCAACGCGGTCTCTCGAGCGGCAGGATTGCCCGTCGACGAACTCGCCGCTCGCCGACCCCCCGCGAAATCCGCGGGAAGCCGGGTGGTAGATTGTCGACTCAGGATCCTGTTCGATCGATCGCAATCCAGACGCACCGGAGTCCACCATGGCCAGAACGCACCCGACTCGCAACGCCTGCATCGCCGCCTCCGCATTGATTCTCGGCGGATGCTCCTTCGGCGAACCGACGCTGCAGGAAACCCGAGAGATGGAACTCACCGTAGCCCCGGGCAGCCAGCTCACGATCCAGGCCGGTGCCGGGCCGATGCGGCTGGAGGGCTACGCCGGGGACTCGATCCTCGTCGAGGCCGGCATCTATCAGCACTCGGCCAGTGACGAGTATCAGCTCGTACTGGAAACCGACGGTGAAGCCGGCGCGCGCCTGATCGCCGAGGCCGCGTCGTCGAGCTTCGGCACGAGTGAATACATCGACCTGTCGGTCCGCGTGCCGCGCTCGATGCAAGTGCGCATCGAGGACGGCTCCGGCAGCATCCGCGTCGACACCCTGGACGGCGACCTCGACATCGAGGACGGATCGGGCAGCATCACCATCGCCGGCATCGGCGGGGCCATTACCGTCGAAGACGGCTCGGGCTCGATCACGATCGAAGACGTCGGCGGCGACGTCCGGATCGACGACGACTCCGGCAGCATCACGGTCGTTCGAGTCGGCGGCACGGTCAGCGTTGCCGACGGCAGCGGCAGCATTACCGTGCGCGACGCCGAAGACTTCGAACTGCGCGAGGACGGCAGCGGCAGCGTCACGCTGGAAGGCATTCGCAGCCGCGGCGGGTCGGACTGAGATTCACCGGACCGGGTGTGGAGTCGGCAGCACCGGGCCGAGTTCGATGCCGCTGTCGATCGAGTCGACGACAGGCCGACATCGACCCGGGGTCGATGTCGGCCTGCGTCGTGAACGGTCAGCCCTACTCGACGTTGAACGGACCACGCATCACCGACCAGTGGCCCGGGAACGTGCACACGAACGCGTAGTCGACGCCGTCCTCGAGGTCGTCCAACGAGAACGTCACGCTGGTACGCTCACCGCCGCCGATGATCTCGGTGGACGCGACGATCCGATCGTCGTCCGGGACATAGTCGTTTTCGGGGCCGGCGGACATGCCGGCCTGGCCGATCGCATCCAGCGAATCGGCGGGCGCCAGGACCCAGTTGTGACCCATGGCCTCTTTCGGCAGCGTGCCGGTGTGGGCGAGATTGATCGTGACCGACTCGCAGCTCGAGGGAACGGAAATGCTGTCCACGCTGTAGGACAGCGAATCGCCGACCTCGACATCGACCACGCAGGGATCACCCGAGTCGCCGCTGGCCGCAGCGCCATCGTCCGTCGACATCGTACCGGCAGCATCGGCCATCGCTTGTTCCGCCTGATCGCCCGCCTCGCTGGCCATCTGCGAGGTTTCCTGAGCCATTTCGCGCGCCTGCTCGCCGGCCTCGTTCACCATCTCCGCAGCTTCATCACCGGTGTCGTCGGCCATACGAGCGAAGTCGTCGCTGGCTTCGTTGGCCATCTGCGCGGCCTCATCGCCGGCTTCCTCGATCGCCTCGCCAGCCGCTTCCGCGCTCTCTTCCATGCTGTCTGCGGCCGCCGCGCTCTCCTGCTTGACGTCCCATACGGGCTCGGTCCGATCGGACGCCGCTGCCGTGTCTTCTGCCGAATCCTGCTCACTACCGCATCCGGCAATCATCGCGGCCAGCAGAAGCGCCGCGGTTACATTCGAGATGTTGGCTTTCATCATTCATCTCTTCCAGTTTGAATGAAATCAGTGTACATGAGGCCTCGGCAACGACCATGAGTGCTCGGCAGGCGGTCGCAAGCGATCGAGCCGAGAAGCGCACAGAGATGACCGCCTACGACCTGCTCGTCCCTCGACTGAAGGGAAGGCGCTTCTCAGCGCCATTCGGCGAGCGCTTCGCGCGCTCTCGGGCGCCCGTGCCCCATGTTCTTCCACGTTTCGGAGACTCCCGGAGTCCCCCGATGCGCAAAGACCCGACGATCTACATCAGAGTCGCCGAGCAACGGGAGTCCTGCGGCGTCCGCGGCGCGATCGTCACCGGCACCGATCCGGCCCGGGAAGCCATCGTCGCCCCCGTGCCATGCCCGGCAGAACGACCGGGACAGCACCAACGACATCGGCCGAACGAAAGAGGCGATCCGGGCGTCGCGCCGATTCTCTTCGGAAGGCGTGGACGGCGGCCTGCCTACTTGAGCCTCACGGACTGTTCGTTCATGCACCGCTCCAGATCGACCATCGCCTTGTCATCATCATCGGGCCAGATCAGGGTTGCGGTGAAACGGTCTTGCGGGTCATCCGGGTGATCGTAGGGATCTTCGGCGCGCACGACCTCTCGCCGGGCGTCCTTTGCCAACCATCCGTTGACTGCATTGAATCCCCGGGTCGCAGCGCTGTCGGATCCGTTGTAGGGCTGGCTGCTGATGATATCGACGACTCGCTTCGGCATGGTTGCGTTCCTCTGCTGTGATGGACCCTCCAGCCTAACCAACAGAGAAGAATGCATCCCGGTCTTCGGAATTCGTGACTGCCGTAAGGGTACGCGCAGAACGACCGAACGGTGGCCGCTCCCCGGCAACGGCTCGAACTCGACCGTCCGCGCGGCCGACCTCGCTGGCCGGCTCCCGGGCCCGCTGCGCATCGTTCTTGCGGATGGGCAGGCGGGACCGTCCGCTGCAATCAAAGATGATGCCGACCGACACGCGCCGCTCGGCTTATATACTCTTCGAGCGCCGAGCGCACTCGCGTTTCTGATTTTCGAGGGCCCACATGCTCAACCTGTTCCGCATCGCCAGCCTGGCCGAGGGGATTTCCCTACTCGTCATCCTCAGCGTCACCGCCGGCTTCATCAGCCGCGACTACGTATTCGTCCTGGGCATGACCCACGGCGTGCTGTTCATGGTCTATTGCGTGCTCTCGCTGTTGGTCTCGCACCGGCAGGACTGGTCGGTGGCTACCTGGCTGCTGACGCTGCTCGCGGGCATGATCCCGTTCGCGTTCCTGCTGGTCGAGAACTTCCTCGGCAAGGAGCAGCGCAGGAGTGCAGCGCCGACCTGACCGGAGCGGCTCGAGCCCGGGCATCCTCACTGAACGCGGAGCCCGCCCCGAAAAGTCCACGTGTGCGGGGAGACCACATGAGTCGGATCGTTCGTTCCGGCCAGGCCGACACAAGAGGCCCTGGGCTCTACAGGTTTCCGGCGGCGAGCCATGCCCCCTGCGCGCGACGCCCAACGGCAGCGAGCACCGCGACGCTCCGGGCCCAGCAACAAGAACGGGAGTACGCTCCAGTCGCGGCCGAAACCGCATCGGCGAAGCGGGCCGCTGGAGCACATGCACTTCATGCGCCACTCGGGTCCTTCAGGTCTGAACGCCAACGCTCCTGAGCTTCTTCCGAAGGAGGCTCGGAAGCGCTCGGTGTTCATTGTGAAAGACGTGGAACAACCCGCTTGGTGTAGCATTCACGGTCGACTCGAGTCATTCGGTCAAGCTGACGGAAGAGCCTGGCCTCGGAGGCATGCCGCTATGCAGAGACTGATGGTCGGAATCTTCATCCTTTCCTGGCTGGGTACGGCTTCGTCGATCGCGGCTGCAGAATCCCAGGCCATCGGGCGTGCCGGTGATCTGAGCGGCCACTGGTACGACCCGGAGTTCAACGGTCAGGGCTTGACCTTCGAAGTGCTGGAAAACGGCAACGGCCTGGTGTTCTGGTTCACCTATGACAATGCAGGCAACCAGATCTGGATTCTCGGTCAAGGCCCCATGCAGGGCAACCGGATCGAGATCGAAGAAGCTTCGATTACCAGTGGCGGCCTGTTCGACGTTCCGAGTTCCCTGCAACCGGCGACGCTGGAGACATGGGGATCGATGTCCCTCGACTTCGACGACTGCTCCAGCGCAACGTTCGAGTACTCCGGACCTCCGGACTTCGGCCAGGGCACTCGCCGGATGGTTCGCTTGTCGACCATCGATGGCCGCGCCTGCGACGACCGAAGACCGTTTCGCCTGGGCTTCACACCGTTTCCGCCCAGCGTGCCGGCGCCGGACGGGCAGGCCCTGACTGAAACCTATGAACTGCTGCGCCAGAACGGCGACCTGATCGCGCATCATTTCGATGACGGCATTCCCTGGCCGGAAGCCCTGGCGGGTGGCGGGTTCGAAAGCTACCATCCCAACCTGCAGGCCGACTGGGCGTTTCGACGATCGATGTCGCCGGCAGGCCACCAGGTCTATGTCGCGATCACGCCGATCAGCATTTCCAGAGACCAGCTCGCCCCGTACCGCGGCGCCGAAACCGATACGCCGCTCGACCTGGTCGGCCCCGAATGGGCGGTGGCCGATTTCGACAGCGAGATCGTCAAGACGGCCTTTCTCAACCACGCCGTAACGACCATCGAATTCTTTCGCCCGGACTACCTGGCCATCGGCATCGAAGTCAATCTGCTCAAGAAACTCAGCCCGGAGCGCTGGCCCGCCTACCTCGCGCTGCATCGCGATACCTGGTCCGAACTCCGGATCCGCTATCCCTCCCTGCCGATCTTCGTCTCGATCACGGCCGCCGACATGCTGGGCGAACTGACCGATGCCGATCTCGAAGATCAACGTGACGCGCTGGCCGATCTCGAGCCCTACATGGACCTGATCGGCATCTCGTTCTACCCGTTTCTGTCCTCACTGGGCATCGGCCCGGTACCGCGCGAGATCTTCCAGCAGATCGATCAGTTGAGCAGAAAACCCAAGGCCATTGTCGAAACCGGCCTACCGGCCCAGTTCCAGTCCTTGCAGATCGCCCCCGGTGCTCCGCCGTTCGTCATCGATGGCACGCCCGAAGCACAGCAGGACTTCATCCAGGCCCTGTTGACCGAAGCACAGCGGTATCGATTCCGATTCGTGGTCAACTTCATTGCCCAGGACTACGACGCCTTGTGCAACTCGATCGAGTGCATGGGATGGGAACGGCTATGGCAGGACACGGGCCTCTGGGATGAAGACGGGCAAGCGCGCCCGGCCCTGTCGGTCTGGCGCGAGAACCTGCAACGTGAGATCGTCAAGTAGCGCTGCAGCAATCACCGGACCCCGGCCCGCAGCTCCAGCCTCCACGTGGCGTGGGGCAGTTCAACATCCAGTTCGGGCTTGACGTACCCCCATCGACGCGCACACCGCGTCAAGGCAGCCATTGATCAGCGGCGAGTCAAGGCGAAACTGAGCAGCCAGCGATTCCCGCGCTCGATCCTCGAGACCTGGTGCCGGTACAGGTCGGGTCGAAACAGCACGATGCGGCCGAACAGGTTCAGGATGCTCCTCTCGCACCGGAACTCGCCGCCCGCCCTCGGCTTGACCAGGACGCAGTTGAGTTTGTAGAGCCGGCCCTCGGCAACCATGTCCACGTGCGGCATGATCGCGTGGCCGGCCGAATAGCGCACGAGGTAGACCGCGAAGCGCCTGGACTGGTAGAGGACTCGGTTCCTGACCTTCTCCCGCATGACGTTGGACCGGACTCCTGTTCAATGTCGATTCAGTGACGTCGAGGCAAGTCCGAGGATAAATCGCATGGAGTGAAAGCGCGCAATCCGGCTGGACATGTTGCCGGAATTGCC
>CAZJSH010000072.1:0-14870 GCA_964548715.1 uncultured Halomonas sp.
GGGTGTAGTCGACGTCGCGGAAGTCCACGGCCCGCCCGGAGAAGTGCGCGGCATGGCAGGCGAACCCGGCGGCCTTGAGTGCGCCGAGCGCGGTCGCGGTGTCCGGGTGGCGCTCGAGATCGATCCAGCGCTGCGCGCCCTGGCTGGTGTTGTTCAGGGACGGCAGCCCGTGGTCGCCCGGGACGGCATGGGCGCGCTGGATGCCGATCGCGTCGCAGGTGCGGAGCACCGCGGCCAGGTTGTGCGGTTTGTGGACGCGCTCCATGAGCACCGTCAGGTCGTGCTGCCGGGTGCAGGCAGTGGTCTCGATGCGCTGTCTTCGTTGCGGCGTCATGTGTGAATGGTAGCCTTGTCCAGCGCTCGGCGGGCCGTCCGCTTGCTCGAGCGCACGGCCCGCATCGAAAACGACCCGTTCCTCATGACCGATTTCCTGAATTCGCTACGCGGCATTCTCAACAGTCGCGAACCCGACGATGCACCGCAGGCGCTGCCGCGGGCAGCCGCGGTGCTGCTGCTGGAAATGGCGGTGACCGACGAAGGCGGCGACGCCGCCGAACGCGCGATGATCGAGCGCGCCATCGCTGCGCATTTCGAACTGCCACGAGGCGAGCTCGGTGACTTGATCGCCGAGGCCGAGCGCCTGCGCGACGATTCGGTCTCGCTGCACGATTACACCCACCAGCTGCGTTCGGCGATGGATGCCGGCCAGCGGGGCGACCTGATCGAGTGGCTGTGGCGCGTGGCCTGGGCCGACGGGGAGCTGGGTCGGCACGAAGAGCACCTGGTGCGGCGGCTGGCCGACCTTCTCGGGGTCCCGCATCGGGAGTTCATCCGGCGCAAGCACCGCGCGGCACCGGGCTGAGCAGTGATCCGGGCCCGGACGCCGGAGCGCCGGGCCGCGTCAGTCGGTGAAGAACTGCTTGCGGAACGAGAACGTGAACGGCGGACCGACGCGTCCTTCGGGCTGGACCTCGACAAGAAAGGTCAGCATTTCCTCGTTGCGGACCCGGAACGTGCCGAGTTGATAGACGGCGTCCTCGTCGCGGATCTGGCGGAGTTCGATGGTCCGCTGCTGTCCGGTCAGGTTGGTCGCCCTTGCCGAGACCTCGGCAGGCACCGGGCGATTTCCGTCGCGATGGATCACGGTGACATTGAGAAGGGCCCGGGTCCCCGCGCGCTGAATACCGTAGACCTGGGCGATTTCCGGCGTCAGCATGTTGGTGTTCAGCGTGTTGTAGTGCACCTCGTAGAGCCCGAAACGCTCGGATTGCTGGGCCGGGACGATGGCGGAGGCCAGCAGCAGCACCAGAGCGGTGACGGCGAAGATGGTGCGGCGGATTCTCGGAACGTGCAGGCTGGGCATGACGGACTCCTCGAGTCGTGAATCGGGTCGCCGGCAGGCGCTGGCGCTCCGGCGGGATGGAACGATGGGGCGCGGCCGACTCTCCCGGGAGATGCTACTCCCGGCAGCGGCGGGGAAGCAAGGCGAGGGTCAGCGCAGCCCGATCAGGATCATCAGGAACTGGATCGCGATCAGCGCGACCAGCGGAGACAGGTCCAGCCCGCCGAGCGACGGCAGCACTCTGCGGATCGGTTCCAGCACCGGCCGGGTCAGCTGGTAGATCAATGGAATGATGGGGTGGCGCAGGCCGCCGCCGACCCACGACAGGATGACTTCGGCCAGGATCAGCACCAGGTACATCGTCAGCAGCAGCCGGACCAGGCGCATGACCGAGACGACCAGCAGCTCGGTGATGGGCATCGAGAACCCGTTCAGGGTCAGCACCAGGAACACCGCGACGGCCTGCAGGATCAGCATCAGGATCACGGCCGCGGTGTTGAATCGTCCGAAGCGCGGAACGATCCGCGCCAGCGGGGCCACCAGCGGCTCCGTGATCTTCAGCAGGACCTGGCTGATCGGGTTGTAGTAGTCGGCGCCGACCGCCTCGAGCAGCACCCGCAGCAGTAGTGCCGCCAGGTAGAGGCTGAACAGCGTTTCGACCAGGAAGGCGAAGGCATTGTTGACCGAACCACCCATCAGGCGTCGCTCCCGAGTTCTCGGCCGCGCCGGATCGCGGCGTCGACCGCGCGTCGCACCAGGGTATCGAGCCCGTCGGCGGCAAATCGGTCGAGCGCAGCGGCCGTGGTGCCGCCGGGTGACGTGACCCGGGCGCGCAGCGTGGCCGCGTCGTCGGCGCCGTCGGCCAGCATCGCGCCGGCACCGGCGGCGGTGCGATCGGCCAGCCGCCGGGCGGCCTCGTGCGACAGGCCGGCGGCTTCTCCGGCCTTGGCCAGCGCTTCGGCCAGCGCGAAGAAATAGGCCGGCCCGGAGCCGGACACGGCGGTGACCACGTCCATCAGGGCTTCGTCCTCGACTTCCACGACCACCCCGACCGACTCGAAGATTGCCCGGGCGCTGGCTCGCTGCGCGTCGCTGCAGCCGGTCGAGGCGAACAGGCCCGTAGCACCCAGGCCGCGCAGCGCCGGCGTGTTGGGCATGGCGCGCACCACGGGGCGCGCCCCACCGAGCGCGCGCTGCAGCCGCGCCGTCGGAATGCCGGCCGCCACGCTGACGACCAGCGCCGAGGCGTCCAGCCGGCCGGCAAGTCGACCGGCCACGTCGTCCAGGACCTCGGGCTTGACCGCGAGCACGACGACGTCGGCGCCGGCCACGACCGCGGCGTTGTCGCTCGTCACCTCGATGGGACCGAGCGCGGCGACCCGGTCGCGGGCGGTGGCACCGGGGTCGGCCGCGCGCAGGCGCTCGGCCGGGTGGTCGCTGTCGAGCAGGCCGCCGATCAGCGCCTGGGCCATGTTGCCGGCGCCGACGAAGGCAACGAGCGGCGCCCGGCTGGATCCATTGGATGAGGTCATGGTCCCGATTCTACGGCACGCCCGGGATCGGGCCGTGGATCGCGGGGCCCGAACAGCGCCGTGCCGATCCGGACCAGCGTCGCGCCCTCGGCGATTGCCGGCTCGAGGTCAGCCGACATGCCCATCGAAAGCGTATCGATCCGCGGATGCCGGCTCGTCAGCGCCTCGAAGCAATCGCGCAGCCGCGCGAAGGCCGGCTGCATGGCGCCGGCCGGTTCGCGCGCTGCCGGAATCGCCATCAGGCCGCGCAGTATCAGGCGGTCGTGGCCGGCAATCTCGTCGGCCAGCGCGTCCAGCGCGTCGGGGCGGCAGCCGGCCTTCTGCGGTTCGGCGTCGACGTTGACCTGGATCAGGACGTTCAGCGGCGGCCGGTCGGCTGGACGCTGGTCGGCGAGGCGGCGCGCGATCTTGATCCGGTCGACGCTCTGTACCCAGTCGAAGCGCTCGGCGATCCGGCGCGTCTTGTTCGATTGGATCGGGCCGATGAAATGCCACTCGATCGGCGGCCGGAGACCGGATTCGGCATCGCCCGACGCATCCGCTGCGAGAGCATCCTGCTTGGCGCAGGCCTCGTCGACGTAGTTCTCGCCGAAGGCCGTGGCGCCGAGCCGATGGAGTGCGCGCACTTCGTCGGCGCTCCGGGTCTTGCTGACGGCCAGCAGGCGGACCGATTCCGGCGCCCGCCCGGCGGCCTCGCAGGCGCGCTCCAGCCGTTCGCGGACCTCTTCGTGGCGAGCCTTGAGATCGGTCTCTTCCGGCATTTGGTCGTTCCGGGTGCTTGGGGGTATGATCGGGAGCCTGATTCTACGAGTGTGACCTGCACGGCGCGCTGGCGCCGGCAAACGACGACACGGGGCTTGTCATGGATATTACCGAACTGCTCGCTTTCACCGTCAAGAACAATGCCTCCGATCTGCATCTGTCGGCCGGACTACCGCCGATGATCCGCGTCGATGGGGACATCCACCGGATCAATGTTCCGGCGATCGAGGCGAAGGAAATGGCCGACCTGATCTACTCGGTCATGAACGACCACCAGCGGCGCGATTTCGAGGCCGAACTGGAAGTCGACTTCTCCTACAATGTTCCCGGACTGGCGCGCTTCCGCGTCAATGCCTACCACCAGGACCGAGGCACAGGCGCGGCGTTCCGCGTCATTCCCAACGAGATCTGGACGCTCGAGGACCTGCAGGCGCCGTCATCGTTCCGGGACATCATCGACGTTCCGCGCGGGCTGATTCTGGTGACCGGGCCGACCGGCTCCGGCA
Source organism: uncultured Halomonas sp. (assembly GCA_964548715.1). Taxonomy (GTDB): domain Bacteria; phylum Pseudomonadota; class Gammaproteobacteria; order Xanthomonadales; family Wenzhouxiangellaceae. The sequence goes on from CAZJSH010000072.1 coordinate 4,143, forward strand.
AGTCGACAACGCTGGCGGCGATGGTCGACCACCTGAACAAGAACGTGGCAGGGCACATCCTGACGATCGAGGACCCGATCGAATTCGTCCACTCCTCGAAGAAGTGCCTGATCAATCAGCGCGAGGTTCACAAGGACACCAAGGGCTTCAACGCGGCGCTGCGCTCGGCGTTGCGCGAGGACCCTGACATCATCCTGGTCGGTGAGCTGCGCGATACCGAGACCGTGCGCCTTGCGCTGACCGCCGCCGAGACCGGGCACCTGGTGTTCGGCACTCTGCACACCTCCTCGGCGGCCAAGACCATCGACCGGATCATCGACGTGTTCCCCGGTGAGGAAAAGGAGATGGTCCGCTCGATGCTGTCGGAGTCGCTGCGCGCGGTCATTTCTCAGACCCTGATGAAGCGCGTCGGCGGCGGCCGCGTCGCGGCGCACGAGATCATGATCGCGACGCCTGCCATCCGCAACCTGATCCGCGAGGACAAGGTCGCCCAGATGTATTCCGCCATCCAGACCGGCCAGAATGTCGGCATGAGCACGCTGGATCAGGCCCTGACCGAACTGGTCCAGCGCGGCCTGGTGGCCAAGCCCGAAGCCCGCCGGAAGGCGGTCGACAAGCAGGCCTTCGCCTGACCGGATTCGGCGCCCGCGCCAACACAGACTTACGGAGACCACCATGAGCGTGATCGACAGCTGGCTGAAGCAGCTTCACGAGGAAAAGGGCTCGGACCTGTTCATAACCGTCGGCGCGCCGCCGTGCATCAAGGTCCACGGCAAGATCAAGCCGGTCAACCGGGAGCCGCTGAGCAAGGAATCCGCGACCAGCATCGTGCTCGGCACGATGAACGAGGATCAGGTCGAGGAATTCAAGCGCGAGCGCGAGCTGCAGTACGCGATCTCGATCGAGGGATTCGCGCGGTTCCGCATGAGCGCTTTCTACCAGCGAGGCTCGATCGGTGTGGTCTGCCGGCGCATCGAGACCCGCATTCCGAGCTTCGAGGACCTCGATCTGCCGCCGAATCTGGCTGACGTGTCGATGACCAAGCGCGGCATCGTGGTCATGGTCGGTGCAACCGGTACCGGCAAGTCGACGACGCTGGCCGCGATGATCGGCCACCGAAACGAGAACTCTTCGGGCCACATCATCTCGATCGAGGACCCGATCGAGTACGTTCACCGGCATCGCCGCTGCATCGTGACCCAGCGAGAAGTCGGAATCGATACAGAATCGTTCGAAATCGCGCTGCGCAATACGCTGCGCCAGGCCCCGGATGTGATCTTGATCGGCGAGGTGCGGACCCGCGAGGCGATGGAACACGCGATCACCTTCGCCGAAACCGGTCACCTGTGCCTGACCACGCTGCACGCGAACAACGCCAACCAGGCCATGGACCGCATCCTGCACTTCTTCCCCGAAGATCGCCACCAGCAGGTGCTGCTCGATCTGAGCTTCAACCTCAAGGCGGTGGTCGCGCAGCAGCTGATTCCATCGCTCGACGGCAGCCGCCGTCACGTTGCGCTCGAAATCCTGCTCAACAGCCCGCTGGTCCAGGAAAAGATCCGCAAGGGCAAGATCGACGAACTCAAGCAACTGATGAAGGACTCCACCCACCACGGCATGATCACCTTCGACCAGAGCCTGCTGAAGCTCTACCAGGAGGGCCTGATTTCCTACGACGAAGCGGTGCGCCATGCCGACTCGGCCAACGAGGTCCGGCTGGCGGTCAAGCTCAGCGAGGGCGGCGATGCCGATTCGCTGTCGGAACGACTGCGCGATGTCGATCTGCTGGACCACGAGTGATCGTGCGGCCGCGGGGACGGGGTTCCCTTTGCTTAACAACCACTTAACCGGCCCGTGGCTATGCTCTCGCTGTAGTTGTTGGGGTCCCTTGGACGGACGAGGGGTCCGACACTGCTAGTGATTACGGAAACGGGGCATTCTTCGGCCCGGGCACCGCGCCCGGGCTTTTTTATGCGAAGGTTGCCGATGCGCCTCCAGGAGCGCCAGCCATGCGGATTCTGATCATCGAGGACAACCGCGACATCGCCGCCAACCTCGGCGATTACCTCAGCGACCGCGGCCACGAAGTCGACTATGCCTTCGATGGCATCACCGGACTCCGACTTGCACTGGCCCACGAATTCGACGCCATGGTGCTGGATCTCCAGCTGCCGGGGATGGACGGCATCGAACTGTGCCGCCGCTTGCGCGAGGAAGGTCGCAAGGAAACGCCGGTGCTCATGCTGACCGCGCGCGACCAGCTCGACGACAAGCTGGCCGGATTCGAGTCCGGCGCCGATGATTACCTGGTCAAGCCGTTCGAGCTGCGCGAGGTCGAGGCCCGGCTGGAGGTCCTGGCGCGACGTGGCCAACGCATCGCGCCGCGCGAACTGGACGTCGGCGACCTGCACTTCGACCTGGAAACCCTGACGGTATCGCGCGCCGGGATCCGGGTCGATCTCAACCCGATCGGCCTGAAGCTGCTGGAGAAACTGATGAAGGCCTCGCCGGCGGTGGTCACCCGCCGGGATCTCGAGCACCACGTCTGGGGCGAAGAACTGCCCGACAGCGACAGCCTGCGCGTGCACATCCACGGCCTGCGCGCGGCCATCGACAAACCCTTCGAGACGCCGATGATTCGCACTCGGCACGGTATCGGATACAGCCTCGTCGATCCGGATGACGTACCGGCATAGGCTCAAGAGCCGGATCATCACGTCGTTCGTGCTGTTCGGCACGCTGCTCAGCGTGCTGTTCGCCGCGGCAGTCCTGCTGATGCAGAGTCAGCTCGAGGACGCGTTGATCGCGCGGACCCTGGAGCAGGAGCTCGACCAGTACCTGATCGAATTCCGCCAGGACCCGTCGCTGGTCGAGCCGTTCTACTCGCGAATCCAGGGCTACGTCACCCGCCCGGGCCGCGCCGAGATCGTGCCGAGCGCGTTCCGCGACCTGCCGACCGGCGTGCACGACGTGCGCGACGACGGTGCGGTCTACAAGGCGGCCATCCGCAAGGACCCGGACGTCTGGGCCTTTCTGACCTACGACGTGTCGGAGAACCGGGAACTGGCCCGGCGCCTGCTCTGGGCGCTGGGTGGCGCGGTGGTGCTGTTCTCGCTGCTGTCGCTGGCGCTCGGTACGTGGTCGGCCGGGCGCGTGATGGCGCCGGTCTCCAATCTTGCCCGCCGGCTGGAAGCCCTTGAAGGCACCGAAGGGCGGCTGGACCTGGCCGGGCAGTTCCCCGACGACGAGGTTGGCCAGCTGGCTGCCGTGGTCGACGAGTATGCCGAGAAGCTGCACGACCTGGTCGAGCGCGACAAGGCATTCAATGCCGACGTCTCGCACGAACTACGCACGCCGCTGGCGGTCATTTCCGGCGCCACCGAGCTGCTGCTGGGCCAGCCCGACCTGCCCGATCGAACCCGGCAGCGTCTGCTCCGGATCGCTCGTGCGGCCAGGCAGTCCACCGATATCACGACCGCGTTACTGCACCTGGTGCGGGCCGAGCGCGGCTCCGGCGGCGAAGCAACCAAGCAGGATGTCGGCGAAGTGGTCGATCAGCTCGTCGAGAATTACCGACCGTTGATCGAGGGGCGTCCGGTCGAGCTCGAAGTGATCCACGAGACCCGGCTGAGCGTGATCGTTCCCGAGGCGGTACTCGCCGTGGTCCTCGGCAACCTGCTCGGCAACGCCTTGCGCTACACCCATGAGGGCCGGGTCGAGATGCATGTGGCCGCAGGCATGGTCCGCATCGTCGATACCGGGCCCGGGATTCCCGACGAAGAACTTCCGCACGTTTTCGATCGGCATTTCCGCGGCAGCGGCTCGGGCGGAAAGGGATCGGGCCTCGGCCTGTCGATCGTCAAGCGCCTGTGCGACCTGTATGACTGGACGATCGATTTCAGCAACCGTAGCGACCGGTCGGGCCTGGTCGTGGAGGTGGCGTTCTATCCCGACCTGGACCGGATGGAACGCGACGCGGACGACCCGGCCGGTCAGGTATGATCGTGCGCCGTTTCTCCATCTCGGAGCCCGCATGGCCATCATCCATTGTCCCGCCTGCTCTGCGCGCATGTCGTCCAGGGCCACCGCCTGCCCGTCCTGTCATGCTGCCGTTGGCGAACTGACCGAGGAACAGCGGGATCGACTGGCAATCCGACGCTGGCGGGCACGCGCCTACCGGGCTCGGAATTTCACCTATCTGGCGATGACGCTGGTTGTTGCCGGCATGCTCTGGTGGTGGTTCGCGCCGCCCCAGGGGCTCGGCCTGCCGGCGCCGGTCCCGGCTGCGCTGCTGCTGGGCGTGGGGCTGGTCGCCTACCTGGCCGCCTGGGCCTGGTTGGTCTGGCTGAAGTTCTTCGCTCGTCCGAAGTCCAGCGGCCGCTGAGCCGCATCGGTCAGCGGATTCGCTCGACGTTGGTTCGCTTGTTGTAGCCCTCGACCTGGAGCGTCCAGTTGCCGAACAGTCCATGTCGGATCAGCACCGTCGGATTTTCCATCGGGGCAGTGGTATAGCGGTCGTTGCCGACCTGCTGCCAGACCATTCCGTTGTCGAGCACGAACTCGGTCTTGCCGCTCCAGCCGTCGAACGACCCGACGATGGTCGCTTCGAACGATTCTTCAGGCATGTCCTCGATCGGGACCGGCCCGCTGCGCTGCTGCTGTTGTTCGGCCAGCGCCAGCGCTTCCTGCTCGGCCAGAGAGCGCATCCGGATCCAGTCGTTCAACGCGGCCAGTTCCTGATCGGACAGTCTGTCCAGACCGGCGGCCCGGAACTCGGCCGCGGTCATGCGTTCTTCGAGCGAGGAGAAGCCGATCTCGTCCTGAGCGAGCAGCGGCGGAGAAACCAGCGCCAGCAACAGCGCCACGGGAAGCATGTGTTTCACGGCAGATCGGACTCTCGTTGCTCAGGGGACCTGCATTCTACAGGTCGTGCTTGTACCGGACATAGGGAATTCGGCCGTAGATCCGGTCGATCGAGGCATCCAGCGACGCATCGCCAGCATCGGCCGTGTCCGGACGTTGGTCGAGCACGTTGGTCACGCCGACGCTGATCGATGCATTGGCCGGGGCGCGCCACGACAGCTCGATATCGAACGACGAGAACCCCTCGCCGCGCGCATCCTCGCCGAGCCAGTAGGGCAGTTCGCGGTACTGGCCGGTCAGGTCGGCGCGGAAGCGGTTGAGTCTCCAGCCGATGCCGACGCGCCCCGCAGTCTCGACGTTGCTTTCCAGCCCGGACCTCGGCAGGCTTCCGTCGATCAGCGGAGTGAAGCCGAGGCCGCTCGAGTAGTCGGCCTGCGAGCGGCGATAGCGTTCGAGCTGCAGGTCGAGCAGGAGATCGCCGATGCGCCGGGTGTGCAGCCCGAAGCTGACGTTCATGTTCACGCCCTCGATGGTCTCGCTGACTGGGATGCGCGGATCGATCGCGGCGTCCACGGCATCGACGACCAGTGGTCGGAACCCAGCTCCGGGCACGTCGCGCCCGGTGAACGCTCCGGCCCCGATCTGGAGCCCGGCTGCGGCGATCCACTGGCCGCGCAACTGGATCAGGCTGCCAGCGTCGGCCGGCAGCGGCTGGTCGATGATCCGGCAATCCTCGACAAGAAACGACTCCAGCCGACGAGTGGCCCGGCTGCAGCGGATGTGCGCGAGGCTGGCGGTGTTCATCTCCCAGGCGTCGAGCGACCATGAGAAGGCAGGTCCCGGATCGGGTGCGGCCATCGAGACGCCGCGGGTCGGATCGGTCAGAGTGACGCTGAGGCGGGGGCGTGGGTTCGGATCTACGGCCGGACGGATGCTCGGGTCGATGACGCGATCGACCACGGGGTCGAACCGCGCAGATCCAGCCGGTGCCCCGACGGCCTGGAACCCGGGCCAGGGGGCCGGCTCGTTCGACTGCGCGGCCAGCGGCGACAGGCCGGACAGGCCGAGCGCAAGCGCGGCTGCAGCGAGCTGGAGCGAGTTCGAATTTTGCGGATTGCGTCCCATCGTCAGGCTCAGACCGCCGAAGCGCGCGGAAGTTTGGTCGAAACGGTCCCCGATACCCAGGTCATCATGCCCTCGATCGGTTGGATAAATCAATCGTTTACGTGAGGTTTGCGAGGAGACAGGCGAACAAGCGTCGGCAACCCTTCACGATCCGATTTGCAAATCCCCGGGGGCTTGGTTAGTTTTGTCGGCTTGCATCCTGTCGCGAAAAGGAATTTTCCATGAGCCGTTTCCTCGTCGGAATCGACGGCAGTGACTGTGGCGAGCGCGCGCTGGACGTCGCGCGCGAGCACGCCCGGGCTGCCGGTGCCGAGCTGCTGGTCTGCTACGTGATCAACTGGTCGCCGTTCACCTTCTCCACGCCGCAGGAGAACGCCGAGCGGCATCGTCGCCGCGAAGAAGAACTGAACGTGGCCCGGACGAAAATCCTGGAGCCGCGCGTCGAGGCGCTGAACGGCGCCGGCATCAAGACCGAAGGCATGGCCCGGCACGGTCACCCGGCCCGGACCCTGGTCCAGCTCGCCGAGGAGCACGACGCGACCATGATCGTGATCGGGCGTGCCGGGGACACCCCGATGAAGACCCGCATCTTCGGCGGCACGGCGGCTGCATTGGTCCAGTCGGCCCCGTGTCCGGTGCTGGTCGTGCCGTGAACGCGACTGCTGCGATCCCCGACTCTTCCCGTCTCCCAAGGAAACGAACCATGAACGCATCTCGCTGCAGCCTTGCGCTGTTCGCGTTGCTGGCCTCGATGCCGGCGTTCGCCCAGGAGGGCGTCGACAGCGTGATCGACCGCGTCGTCACCCCGCTGTCCGATGGTCTCTCGGCGATGATCTTCTGGGAAATCCCGATCCCGGGCGTCGAGCAGGGGATTCCGTTCATCGTCGCCTGGCTGGTCGTTGCGGCACTGGTCTTCACGTTCTACTTCGGCTTCATCAACCTGCGAGCGATGAAGCACGCCTTCCGGTTGGTGCGGGGCGATTACACGTCGCCCGACGCGGCCGGCGAAGTGACCCATTTCCAGGCGCTGGCCACTGCACTGTCCGGAACGGTGGGGCTGGGCAACATCGCCGGCGTCGCGTTGGCGGTCTCCATCGGCGGCCCGGGGGCGACGTTCTGGATGGTCCTGGCCGGCCTGTTCAGCATGAGCACCAAGTTCGTCGAGTGCACGCTGGGCGTGAAGTACCGCAACGAGTACGCCGACGGCACGGTGTCCGGCGGGCCGATGTACTACCTGAGCAAAGGGCTCGCGGCCGAGTACCCGCGACTCAAGCTGTTCGGCAAGGTGCTGGCGGTGGTCTTCGCGGTGTTCTGCATCGGCGGGGCGCTGGGAGCCGGCGCGATGTTCCAGACCAACCAGGCCTTCAGCCAGCTGGTCAACGTCACCGGCGGCGAGAGCAGTGCGCTGAATGGCTACGGCTGGCTGTTCGGGCTGGTCATCGCGGCACTGGTCGGGCTGGTGATCATCGGTGGCATCAGATCGATTGCCCGGGTCACCGAGAAGATCGTCCCGCTGATGGCGATCCTGTACGTTTCCTCGGGGCTGCTCGTGATCGGATTGAACGTCGACCAGGTGCCGGCTGCATTCGCCGCCATCATCCACGGCGCGTTCGACCCGGAGGGCATCTACGGCGGCTTCATCGGCGTGCTGATCCTCGGGTTCCGGCGCGCGGCATTCTCCAACGAAGCCGGCGTCGGCTCGGCGGCGATCGCGCACTCGGCGGTTCGCACCGACAAGCCGGTCACCGAAGGGCTGGTCGCGCTCTACGAGCCGTTCATCGATACCGTCGTGGTCTGCACCATCACGGCGCTGGTGATCATCATCACCGGCTCGCTGGCCGAAGGCAGCACGATCGAGGGCGTGGCGCTGACCTCGCGCGCCTTCGGCGAGGCCTTCGACTGGTTCCCGATCGTATTGCTGGTCGCGGTCCTGATGTTCGCGTTCTCGACCACGATTTCGTGGTCGTACTACGGACTGAAGTCGTTCACCTACCTGTTCGGCGAGGGGCAGAGCAAGGAGCTTGTCTTCAAGGGCATCGTGCTGGCCGCCGTGGTCGTCGGCTCGTCGATCAACCTGGCCTCGGTGATGAACTTCGCCGACGCGATGATCCTGGCCATGGCGCTGCCGAACCTGATCGGCGTGTACCTGCTGGCCCCGGTGGTCAAGCGCGAACTCAGGATCTACTGGGCCGACTACAAGGCCGGCCGGCTCAAGACCTATCGCTGAACTCGCGACGACCGGCCGGGCCCCGGGCCCGGCTGGGTACAATGCCGATATGACCGGACCGCACTCCAGGACTGCAGATGCCGAAGGCCGAGCGGCGGCTGAACAGGACTGCGAGCCGTCGTTCGAGTTGATCGCCGGTTACCAGTTCCGCGCGCTCGATGCCCTGCCGCTGACCCGCGAACGAGCGCGCAAGGCCTGCGATCGGCTCGGCCTGCGCGGCACCGTGCTGCTCGCGCCCGAAGGCGTCAACTTCAGTCTTTACGGCGCGCCGAAGGCGCTGGATGCCTGGCTCGGCTGGCTGGCCGATCATCTCGGCATCGACGCGCCGCTGGTCAATCGCCAGGCGGTAACCGAGCCGCCGTTCCGTCGGCTGAAGGTCCGTGTCAAGCCCGAGATCGTCACGTTCGATCCCGAAACCCGGCCCTCGGGGAACGATCGGGGGCGGGCGCTGGACCCGCTCGCATTCAATGATCTCCTGGCCCGGGACGACGTCCAGGTCGTCGATACCCGGAATCACTATGAATACACGATCGGCAGCTTCGAGCGCGCCGTCGATCCCGGCACCAGCAGCTTCACCGAGTTCAAGGACTGGGCCCGCAGTCACCTTGATCGGCGCCGCCCGGTGGCGATGTTCTGCACCGGTGGAATCCGCTGCGAGAAAGCCAGCCTGTGGCTCGAGCAGGAAGGCTTCGGCGAGGTCTTCCAGCTGCACGGCGGGATTCTCGGCTACCTCGCGCAGGTGCCAGCCGAACAGTCGCGCTGGCGCGGCGAATGTTTCGTGTTCGACGACCGGGTCAGCATCGACGCCGACCTGAAGCCGACCGGCCGGGTCGTCTGCATCGGCTGTCGACGTCCGGCCGAAGGCCTCGACGCCCGCGGCATGCCGCCGATCGAGCGCCGGCGCTGCACGGCCTGTGGTGAGATCTTCGATGACGACCGCCTGGCCGGGCTGCGCGAGCGCGCGCGCCAGGTCGCCCTGGCCGCCGAACGCGGCGCGGCCCATCTCGGTCCGGAGGCCCAGTCATGAGCGAGCAGGCGGCTGCGAATACCGGTGTGGATGTTCCCGCCTGGGTTCCGGCTGCGCTGCATCCCGGTTGGGAGTTCCTGGCGGCCTACCCGCTGGCGCTGGCCGCGGTCGTGGCGCTGGTCGGGATCGGCGTCGCCATCATCGTCCGATTGATCCTGCTGCATACCATCGGGCGGCTGGTGCGCCCGCTGCCTGGCGAACTGGCCGAGCAGATGCTGCGCGTCATCGCCAACGTCGGCGCATTCCTGATCGGCTACCTGGCGCTGGTGGCAGCGATCCAGGTGCTGGGGCTCCCCGAGACCGTCGAGACCATCACCACGCGGATCCTGGTCACCTTGCTGATCCTGCAGCTGATGCGAAGCGGCATGCGGGCCGCGCACATCGGCCTGAAGGTCCTGGCCGCGCTGCGCGACCGCTACCAGATCGTCGAAGAGCGGACGATGCCGCTGTTCGACCTGCTGGCCAACGTGCTGGTCATCGGCGCGGCGGCCTATGCGCTGCTGATCGTCTGGAACATCGACCCGACGGCCTGGCTGGCCTCGGCCGGTGTGCTCGGTATCGCGGTCGGCTTTGCGGCCCGCGAGACGCTGGCCAACCTGTTCGCCGGCTTCTTCATCATTGCCGATACGCCCTACAAGGTCGGCGACTACATCGTCTTCGATACCGGCGAGCGTGGCGAGGTCACCAAGGTCGGCATGCGCTCGACCCGCATCCTGACCCGCGATGACGTCGAGATCATCATGCCGAACTCGGCCATGGCCAACGCCAAGGTCGTCAACGAGTCCGGCGGCCGCTGGGAGCGGTTCCGCATCCGGATCAAGGTGGGCGTCGCTTATGGCTCCGACGTCGACGATGTCGTCGAGCTGCTCGAGAAGATCGCGCTGCAACACGAGACCGTGGTCCAGGACCCGAAGCCTCGTGTCCGGATGCGCGGTTTCGGCGATTCCTCGCTGGACTTCGAGCTGCTGTGCTGGGTCAAGCAGCCCGCCCTGCGGGGGCTGGTCAGCCATCAGCTGTACATGAAGATCTACAAGGAACTGAACAACGCCGGCATCGAGATCCCGTTCCCGCAGCGAGATGTCTGGATGCGCTCGGTGGATGGGGGTCCTGAGGGTTCCTGAACGGTGAAAAGCGTTTTTTACCGCAGATGAACGCGGATGAACGCAGATTGAAAACCTTTTCGGGTCAGCACCCCACATGGGCATTCATCCGGTCGTTCGAGTCGATGGATGTCCGGGTTCACGGGCGGAATTCGAAAAGACGATTGACTGCGGATGGACGCAGTTGAACGCAGGTAAAGACGGTAGGAAGACGGTTGTTGCCTATCGCGCGTCAGCAGGTCGAGCGGGTTCGATCGTTCAAAGCTCAGTCATGCGCGTGATGACCTGAGTGCGCGCTGAAAGGCCGGCCGCACGGAACTTCATTTTTCAAGCCGACGCTGCACCGGACCGGAGCTTGACAGTCGAATCGCCGGTTTCAATCTGCG
>CAZJSH010000073.1:0-14676 GCA_964548715.1 uncultured Halomonas sp.
GCAGCAGCGGGTTGCCGAGTGCGAAGCAGGAGACGATGTCGGTACCGCCGGAGATGGAACTCAGCTGGACGTCGGCCTTGACGTCGCGGTAGACGTACTCGAACGACTCCGGCAGCAGCGGCGAGCCGGTCGACAGGATCGCGCGCAGGTGTTCGAGCCGATGTGTCTCGCGCGGCTTGACGCCGGCCTTGTCGCAGGCCGCGATCCACTTCGCGCTGGTGCCGAACACGGCGATGTCGAGCTCGTCGGCCAGGTCCCACAGCACGTTGCCGTCGGGGTGGAACGGGGAGCCGTCGTAGAGGACCAGCGTGGCGCCGACGGCCAGCCCCGAGGCCAGCCAGTTCCACATCATCCAGCCGCAGGTGGTGAAGTAGAAGAACCGGTCGTCGCGCTTGAGGTCGGTGTGCAGCAGCAGCTCCTTGAGATGCTGCAGCAGCGTGCCGCCGGCGCCATGGACGATGCACTTCGGCACGCCGGTGGTGCCGGAGGAATACAGGATGTACAGCGGATGGTCGAACGGCAGTGACTCGAACTCCGGTCGAGCACCGGCGTCGATGTCCACATAGGAATTCCAGGTCATCGCAGGCCGATCGAGCGTTGCCGGGTCGGGATTCGGGTCGGCATACGGCACCACAACGATCTGCTCCACTGACGGCAGCTCGGGCAACAACTCGCGAACCCGCGCGAGGCAATCGTGGGTCTTGCCGTTGTAGCGGTAGGCCGCGGCGACGAACAGCACGCGCGGCTCGATCTGGCCGAAACGATCGAGCACGCCACGCACGCCGAAGTCCGGCGAGCACGACGACCAGACGGCGCCGACCGACGCCGCGCCGAGCATCGCGATGATCGTCTCCGGCAGGTTCGGCAGGTAACCGGCGACGCGGTCGCCGGGCCGTATCCCCTGCTCGCGCAGGCGGGACGCGACGGCGGCGACCTGCCGGTTCAGGGCGCGCCAGCTCAACGAACGACGGTATCGCTCATCTCCTCCCTCACTGGCGAATTCGATCGCGACGCCGTCATCATCGCGTCGCAGCAGGTTCTCGGCGAAGTTCATCCGCGCCTCTGGAAACCAGCGCGTGCCCGGCATGGCCGGCCAACCCTCGGTGACCCGGTCACCGCGCCGGGCCGCACGTACCTCGGCAAACTCCCAGACGGCGCTCCAGAACGTCTCCGGCTGCTCGATCGAAAACCGGTACAGGCCCTGCGGGTCGGTCACCGAGGGGTCGTGGGCGCGCGCGATCGCATCGATGAATCGGCTCAGATGGGCGGACTGGATGCGCGCCGGAGTGGGGCGCCAGATCGGATCGGTCATACCGGAAACCCAAGGAGAAGCGTGGTAAACGCCGAAGCTTAACCAACCGTGCCCCGAGCGTCACGTGTACGTTCGGTCAGCCTGTCGACGGGGTGCCGGGCGATTCGATGCGCGTATCGGACGGATCGAAAATCGGTATTGCACATTGCCGCATGTTCTTGGATGATAATGATTCTCGTTCCATGACAGGCAGGTGCCGCGATGACCAAGTACAAGACAGCGACGTTCGCGATGGTCCACATGGTGGTCGCGTTCACTGTGGTCGGGCTGATGACCGGGTCCTGGACGCTCGGCGGCCTGGTCGCGCTGATCGAGCCGGCCGTCAATACGGCGGCGTATTTCGTCCACGAGCGGGTCTGGGAACGTCGGATCGGCGTCTCGCGGTCCGCATGCGCGCTGATCGAATCCTGAGCTTCCCGGACGTCAGCCGCGGGACCGGATCAGCTGATCGCACAGGGCGTCGACCGAATCGCTGCCCGGTACGTCGAGGAAGGCCTCGACCGCCCGCCGAACCTCGGCGGCATCCAGCCGGATCAGGACAGCCTTGATCTCGGCCAGCCGCCCCGGCGGCATGCTGAACTCCCGCACGCCCAGCCCGACCAGCACCGGCACCATGCGCGAATCACCCGCCATTTCGCCACAGATCTGGACCGGTCGCTGGTGGACCGCTGCCCCTCGGACGACATGTCGAATCAGCTCGATCACCGCCCGACAGGACGGGTCGAACAGGTGGCTGACGCGTTCGTCCTGGCGATCGACCGCAAGCACGTACTGGACCAGGTCGTTGGTGCCGATCGACACGAAATCGAGTCGGGCCGCGAAGCGTTCGGTCGCCCAGGCGGCCGCCGGGGTCTCGATCATGCCACCGACCTGGACATCCGGATCGACCGCGACGCCCTCCTCGCGCAGTGCCTCGGCGCACTCGCTGATTCGTTCGCGGGCCCGCTCCAATTCGTCGAGCCGGGTCAGCATCGGCAGCAGGATGCGCACCGGCCCATGCCCGGAAGCCCGCAGGATGGCCCGAAGCTGGAGGTCGAACAGCTCCGGCAGGGCCAGCGACAGCCGGATGCCGCGCAGCCCGAGCGCCGGATTGGGGCCGTCGAACCGGGCCAGCGCCTCGGGCAGCTTGTCGCCGCCGGCGTCGAGGGTACGCACCGTCAGCGGCCGTCCGTCGAGCACGGCCTGCGCCTCGCGCAGCGCGCGATACTGGGTTTCTTCGTCGGGCAGGGTCGCGTCGGTGAACAGGAACTCGGTGCGCATCAGGCCGATACCCGCTGCGCCCTGCTCCACGCAACGGGCCAGCTCCGGGCCGCGCTCGGCGTTGCCGAACAGCCGGAAGCGCTGGCCATCGAGCGTTCGATCGGGCACCGACAGCGCGCGGCTGTTGCGGGCCTGGCGCCGGGCCAACTGGCGGAACTTCTCGCCGTAGTGGCCATGCAGACCGTCGTCCTCGGTGGCCAGGACCGCGCCGTAATGACTGTCGAGAATCACCCATTCGCCTTCGCGCAGAACGCGCAGCGCGCGCCGGACCGCCATGACGGTCGGGATGCCGTAGGCGCGGGCCAGGATCGCACTGTGCGACCAGCTGCCGCCGTGCTCGGTGACCACACCGGCGACCCGGCGCTGGTGCAGCACCGCGACGTCGGCCGGACTCAGCGACCGCGCCGCCACGACCGTGCCCTCGAGGCCGGCGGGAATGCGTTCGGCCAGCGAACCGGCCCCGGTCTGGGCCAGTTCGCGCTGCAGGAGCTGAACGATCTGGTCGAGATCTTCGGAGCGCAGTGCCAGGTACGCGTCTTCGGAGCGCTCCAGCGCCGCGCGCATCGATGCGGCCTGCCGGTCCAGTGCCCACTCGGCATTGATGCCCTCGGTGCGGACCCGGCGCACGCTCTCGCCGATCAACGTGTCGTCGCGCAGCATCAGGCGATGGACCTGCAGCAATTCCGCGGCCGGCCCCTTCGCCTCCTCCGGGAGCCCGGCCTCCATCCGGCCCAGCATCGCCTCGCAGGTCTCGCTGGCCGCTTCCAGCCGCCGGACCTCGCGTTCGATTTCCTCGCCCTCGACGTGGTATTCGGGCAGGTCCAGTTCCCGCTCCGACAGCTTGTGCAGGCGCCCCAGCGCAATGCCGTCGGACACACCGGTCCCGCTCAGCGCCAGGATCACTCGGCCTCTCCGAAGCGATCATCGACCAGCGCCTCGACTGCCCGGGTCGCCTCCTCTTCATCCGGTCCGTCGCATTCCAGGACCAGTTCGCTGCCGACCGGTGCGGCCAGCATCAGCACCCCCATGATCGACTTGGCGTTGACCCGCCGGCCGTCCCGCTCCAGCCAGACCGCGGACTCGAACCCCGCGGCCACCTGCACGAGCCGACTGGCCGCACGCGCATGCAGGCCGAGCCGGTTGACCAGCCGGATCGTCCGCCGGGTCATTCGTCGGCCACCCGCAGAATCGCGCGGCGGCCGCCGGCCACGGCCCGCTCGGCCAGTTCTTCGGGCGGATGGCCGGCATGATTGATCGCGCGCAGCAGCATGCCGAGATTGACGCCGGCGACGACCGGAACCGACGGCGGCGCGACCCGCACCGCCAGGTTGTGCGGCGTCGCACCCGGCAGGTCGGTCAACAGCAGCAACGGCGCCTGGACGCGGTGCGCCTCCAGCCAGCGTGCGAGCCTGCCCTCGACTGCGGAGGCATCGGCGTCCGGGTCGACGTCGAAGGTCGCGACGTCGGGCGTCTGGCCGATGATCGTGCGGGCCACCTCGAGCATGGTCTCGCCGATGCCCTGGTGTGTGACGAGCAGCAGGCGGGTCACTGCTGCAGCTCCCGGTGGTGGGTGGTGACGTCGAGGCCGTCCCGGCGCCAGCGCGTGGCCAGCTCGTCGACCAGGTAGACCGAGCGATGACGCCCACCGGTGCAGCCGATCGCGACGGTCAGGTGACTGCGCTGCTCTTCGGCCCAGGCCGGCAGCCAGCGCCGCACGAAGCGGTCGATGTCGTCGAGAAACGCCCCGACCCGCGTCTCGCCTTCGAGATACTCCCGAACCGGCCGCTCCAGCCCGGTGGCGCTGCGCAGGCCCGGCTGCCAGTGCGGGTTCGGCAGGCAGCGCGCATCGAACACCAGATCGACGTCGCGCGGCACGCCTCGTTTGAACGCAAAGGACTCCAGCACCAGGTGCGAAATTTCCGACGGGCGGCCGGCACGGACCTGTTCCCAGATCCGGCGGCGCAGCTGGTGCAGGTTCAAGGCGCTGGTATCGATGACGTGGTCGGCCCGCGCGGCCAGCGGCTGCAGCATCCGCCGCTCCTCCGCGATCGCCTGAGCCAGCGTGCGGCCCTCGCCGAGCGGATGACGCCGGCGGGTCTCGGAGTAGCGCTGGATCAACACTTCGTCGTCGGCCTCGAGGAAGATCACCTCGACCCGGAACGGGAGGGTCTCGAGCACGTCCGGCAGCGCGGCCAGCGCATCGAGCCCGGCCCGCGCGTCGACGCCGATGGCGACCCGGCGGAACCGCTCCGGCACGGCCTCGACCTGCTCGGCCAGCGACGGCAACAGCGTGGCCGGCAGGTTGTCCACGCAGTAGAAGCCCTGGTCTTCGAGTGCGTTCAGGGCCACCGACTTGCCGCCTCCGGACAGGCCGCTGATCAGAATCAGGCGTGGCGCGTCAGCGTTGCCGGTCATGGCCCATCAATCGCCCGTGGCGCTCGAGAAAATCGCTGGTTGCGTCGAAGCCCTTGAGCTTCAGCATGAAATTGCGTACAGCCGCCTCGGCGATCACCGCCAGGTTGCGACCGGGCAGCACCGGCAGAAGAATCCGCGGGACATCCAGGTCCAGCACCCGGGCGTCGTCGGACCGTCCGGAAAGCCGGTCCATCGACGACTCGTCGCCGGCCTGCGGCTGGTGCAGGTGCAGGATCAGGCGCAGGAACTTGTTGCTCTTGATCGCGGCGTCGCCGAACATCCGGCGGACGTTCAGCACGCCGAGGCCGCGCACTTCGAGACAGTCGCGCAGCGCCTCGGGACAGGTGCCGTCGATGATGTCGGGCGTCATCTGCGTGAATTCGGGGCTGTCGTCGGCGATCAGCCGGTGGCCGCGGGTGATCAGTTCGAGCGCAAGCTCGCTCTTTCCGGCGCCGGGATCGCCGGTGATCAACACGCCGATGGTGAAGATCTCCATGAACACGCCGTGGACCACCTCGCGGTTGGCCAGCGCGCGAGTGACTTCGTACTGCAGAGTCGAGACCAACTCCCAGGCCGGGCGCGGGCTCTTCAACAGCGGCGTCTGACTGTCGGCGGCCTGCTCCTCGAGATCGTCGCCGACCTCGCCGCCGCCGGCCACGATCAGCGCGGCGGGCTTGCGGGCGCAGATCTCGGCCAGGGTCTGCCAGCGCTGGCGGGCATCGAGCTTGTCGAGCCAGTCCAGTTCCTCGTCACCGAGCACCTGGACCTGGTTCGGATGGATCAGGTTCAGGAAACCGACCAGCGACGGTCGAGTCCGGAACGACACGGCGGAAAGACTTCGATGAGCGGCCTGGCGACGACCTCGCACCCAGTGCAGTTCCAGCCGCTCGCCGAGGCGTTCCACCAGGTCGGCAACGGCAAGGGTCTGGTTCACGGCTCGAATTCGTTCAGAACGCGAATGACGTCGTCGACATCGTCGAGTTCACGCAGCCGCGAGCGCTGGCCCGGGTCGGAAAACAGTTCGGCGATGGCGGCCAGCAGTTTCAGGTGGCCCTCGCTGCAGGTCGACGGCACGGCAAGAACGAAGAACAGGTCGACCGGCTCGGCGTCGGGGCTGTCGAAGTCGATCGGTCGAGTCAACCGGACCAGCGCCCCGGACGCGCTGTCCTGCTCGACCCGGCAGTGCGGAATGGCCACGCCGTGGCCGAGTCCGGTGGACCCCAACCGCTCGCGCTGGCACAGGCCGTGGAAAATATCGCGCCCCGACGCGGCGTCGGCGGCGCCGCCGAGCAATCGCGCCGCCGCTTCGAGCAGGGATTTCTTGCTCGATACGGTGCGATCCAGCGCAATGCGATCCGGAGTCAGCAGGTCAGCGAGTCGCATGGCGTGCGGCGTGGTTCGGGACGTTCCAGGGGAGTGCGCAGTCGCGCTCAGCCGGCTTCTGCCCGGCGTTCGGCGCGATGGTGATCCGTGATCTTGTCCTTGTGCCGCCGGACCTGCCGGTCGAGCTTGTCCATCAGCAGGTCGATCGCGGCGTACATGTCCTCGGCATCGGCATCTGCGTGGATCGGCTTGGTGCGCCCGCCGACGTGGATGGTGCCCTCGGCGAAATGCTGGACTCGCTCGAGGCGAAGGACCACGTGGACCGAGGTCAAGTGATCGAAGTGACGCTGCACGCGCTGCATCTTCTCGGACACATAGGCGCGCAGGGCCTGGGTGACTTCCACGTTCTGTCCGCTGATCTCGATCTGCATGGCGTTGCTCCTCTGGCTGGTTCAGCCGCCCGGGACGCGTCGATCCGCAAATCGGACCGGCGGCGCCCCGACGGACGATCAATGGTATACCAGTCGCCGGGCGCGCTTCAGCCCGTCCTTCGGATCGCCCTGTCGGGACGATCGCCCGGAGCGCCGGACCACCGGCGTCAGCGAGCCGCCCGGCGGCGACGCGATGAGTTCGGAATGCCGAGCTGCTCGCGGTACTTGGCCACGGTCCGCCGGGCCAGCATCAGGCCATCGGCGGCCAGCCGTTCGACCAGCGCCTGGTCCGACAGCGGCTGTTCGGGCGGCTCTTCGGCGACCAGGCGTTCGAGCCGGGCCTTGACCGCGGTCGCTGACACCGGCTGCCCGTCGCGGGTGGGAATCGCCACCGAAAAGAAGTACTTCAACTCGAAGGTGCCACGCGGCGTGTGCATGAACTTGCCGGTCGTCGCGCGCGATACCGTGGACTCGTGGACCTCGACCCGCTCGGCCACCTCCTTCTGCAGCAGCGGCTGCATGGCCACGTCACCGCATTCGAGGAAACCGGCCTGGTGCCGGACGATCGCTTCGGCCACCGATCGAAGCGTGTGGTTGCGCAATTCGAGGCTCGAAATCAGCCACTGGGCTTCCTTCAGGCGATCCTTGAGGTAGCTCTTGTCGTCGCCCATGGCCTTCTTGATCAGCTTGACGTAGGCGTCGTTGAGACGCAGCCGCGGGTCGTTGTCGCGGTTCAACCGGACCTGCCAGCCTCCCTCGGACGGGAACACGTAGACGTCGGGAACCAGGTAGTTCTCGTCCTCGCGGCCGTAGCGTATGCCCGGGCGGGGATCGAGGCGCCGGACGACCGCGAGCGCGCCCTCGATGTCTTCGACGCCGAAGCCGGTGCGCCCGGCCAGCGCAGCCGCATCGAGAGCACCGACGTCGTCGAGGAAGTGCTCGATCAGGTGCTCGGCCAGTCCGCGCGATGGCGTTCGGGACGGCAGGGTCCGGGCCTGGATCAGCAGGCACTCGCGGAGATTCCGCGCCGCCACGCCGACTGGCTCGAAATGCTGGACACGGCCGAGCACGGCGACCACTTCGTCGATCGAGACCAGGTACTCCGGGGCCAGCGACGCGCGCAGCGTGGCCAGATCATCGGCCAGGTAGCCGTCGTCACCCAATGCGTAGATGATTGCGCGAGCGATCGCTTCGTCCTGCTCGGAAAAGTTCGCGAGATTGGCCTGCCAGAGCAGGTGCTGAGTCAGCGATTCAGCGTCGGGGTCACTGATGAACCGGTCGTAATCGGGCGCCTCGGCGATTTCGGAGAACCCTTCGGGAAGGTCGTTCCAGCTGTCGTCGCGGAACTCGTCGATGCCGTCGTCGACAGGCTCGTCCCAGGAGTCCGCCTCGCCGTCGATCTGCCCGTCGCCGGACTCGTTCGACTCGCCCGGCGACTCGAGCTCCAGCAGCGGATTCGATTCCAGCGCCTGCTCGAGGTGTTCGCGCAGTTCGAGTCGATTCAGCTGAAGCAGGGCAATGGCTTGCCGAAGCTGCGGCGCCAGCTTGAGTTTCTGCCCGAGCTTGAGCTTGAGACCGGTCTGCAGAGCCATGCCGGCATTGTAGGTCATTGCCGGCCGACCGCCGAAGGGACGCAGAGCGACAGTTTCAGAGCGCGGCAAGCACCCGTGCGCGGTGTGGCGCGAGCGGATCGGAGCGGATGAACGCCATCACCCGTTCCAGGTAGTCCGGGTGCAGGTTCAGCAGACGCTGCATGGACGAGGCGTCCGGCTCGAGACCGAGCGGCCCGAAACTGGCCTGGCCCTTGTGGGCCACGAAGGCATCGTCGCAGAGCCGGTGGGTCCAGCCGGCGGCACTCGCCCGCATGCACCAGTCGTTCTCTTCGCCATAGCCCTTGCCGAAGGTCTCGGCATCGAAGTGCCCGACCGCGTCGAGACAGGCGCGGCGCAGGAACATGCAGAACCCGACCGCGGTCGGCAGATCGGGATAGGCCGGCGCGGATGCCGCGCAGGCGCGCGCCCAGCGCTCCACGTCGTCGGGCACCGGCCCGGCCTGGCAGAACTCCGGTAGCGAGGCGATCTCGCCGTTATTGGTCCAGGGCGTGATCGACGCCGCGTCGGCACAGGCCTCGGCGCATCGACGGATCGCGTCCAGCCAGTTGCCAGCCGGCACGGTGTCGGAATTCAGTAGAACGACGTCGCGGTCGCCGGCCATCTCCATGCCCCGGTTGACGGTCCCGACGAAACCGAGGTTTACTGGCTGGCGCTCGCAGTGCCAGCGGTCACCGCCGAATTCGGCCAGCAAGCGGGGAATCGCGGGATCGGTCGAGGCGTCGTCGATAACGATCACTTCGTCCGCATCGGGATCGATCGTCGCGCGCAGGGCCGCCAGGCAGCGCCGGGTCTCGACCGGTGCGTTGAACACCGGCACGACGATCACCGGCCCGCCGACGTTCGCCGCGGGTGTCATGTCGGTGTGTCGTCGGGGGCTCGCCAGCGGTGCGCGAGTTCGACCAGCCCCAGCGCGCGGCTGCGCCCCGAGACGGTGAACTCGGCCTCGACGGTGTCCTGCAGGCGCAGGCCTTCCGGGTCCATGGCGTGGGCACGGACGATGTAGCTGCCCGGCAGCAGGGGCAGGTCGTAGAAGTCGAGTCCGATGGCGTACCGGCCGTCTCCGATCCGGGCCGGCTCGACGCCGTCGTGGTCGGTCGCGATGCCGTAGACCGGGGTGCCGTCGGCGCGAACGATGCCGACCAGGGCCTGCGGCGTCCGCCCGTCCGGCGCATACAGCTCCAGGTCCACGCCGAGACCGGCGCCGCTCTCGATCCGCAGCGGGCCGTCGGTCGAGGCCGGCCGCAGCAGCAGACGGTCGACTCGGTACCGGGCGCCGTCGAGTCGCGCCGCGCGGGCCTGCTCCCGCGATTCGGCGTCGCGGCGTTCGTGCCAGGCCAGGTAGGCCTGGGTGACCTCGAACACGTCGCCCCAGGCCCGCACGCGACCCTGCTCCAGCCACAGGGCGTGGCGGCACAGCTTCTGGACCTGGTACATGTTGTGCGAAACCATCAGCAGCGTGCCGCCCTCGGCCAGGTACCGCTCGATCCAGCGGATGCAGCGCTTCTGGAACGACTCGTCGCCGACGGCCAGGACCTCGTCGGTGATCAGCAGGTCGGGCCGGACCGAGGCGACGACCGCAAATCCCAGCCGCACCACCATGCCGGACGAGTAGTTCTTGATCGGTTCGTGGATCGCTTCGCCGATGTCGGCGAACGCCAGGATGTCATCCAGACGTTCGTCCACCTCGGACCGGGACAGGCCGAGAAACGCGGCGTTCATCCGCAGGTTCTCCAACCCGGTCACGTCGGGCTCGAACCCGGCGCCAAGTTCGAGCAGGGCCGCGATGCTGCCGCGGGTCTCGACCCGGCCCTCGCTGGGCGCGAGCACGCCGGTGATGAGCTTCAGCAGCGTGGACTTGCCCGCACCGTTGGCGCCGATGATGCCGACCGACTGGCCGGGACGGACCTCGAAATCCACGCCCCCGAGCACGCGTTTGACGCCCTGCGATCGGCCTGACCGCAGGATATCCAGGATCGCTCGCCAGCGACCGCCCGCAAGCGCCCCGGCCGGGTACGCCTTGCCGACGCCGGAAACCTCCAGCAGCGGCGCGGTCACAGGTAATCCTCGAAATACGGAGCCAGGCGACGGAAGAACGCCCGGCCGGCCAGCAGAACCAGCAGCGAGACCGGCAGCAACCACAGCGTGCGGCTGCCCGGCAGTACCTGCCCGTGCAGCAGGGCATCGCGCAGGTCGTCCACCAGGCCGGCGATCGGATTGAACAGCCACAGGGACTGCAGCGATTCCGGCAGCATCTCGGGCGCGTAGAGGATCGGCGTCAGAAAGAACCCGAACATCAGCAGCGTCGGCAGCAGCTGCTCCAGGTCCCGATAGAAGACCCGGAGCGCGCCGGCGATGAAGCCAAGGCCCGCGGCGAAGGCGTAGAGCACCGCCAGAGTGACCAGGGCAGCGCCCAGCCCCTGCAGGGTCAGCTCAACGCCGAACAGCGGCAATGCGGTCAGGACCGCGACGTAGCCGAGCATCTGGAGCAGGAACGCCGCGGTCGCCGCGCTGAGCGCCAGCTGGTCCCGGGCCAGCGGCACCTTGCTGATGAGGTTGGCATGCTCGGGCATGCTGGAAGCCGCGCGAAGGATCGCGTCCTGAAAGGCCAGCCACGGCCACATCGCGATTGCCAGCCAGGCAACGAACGGAATATCCAGGCCTTGCGGGACGCGCGCCCGGAAGATCACGCCGAACACGAAGCCGTAGACGCCCAACAACAGCAGCGGCGTCAGGACCAGCCAGAGCCAGCCCGACCGGCTACCGACGAAGCGGCTCCGGAGGTCCCGAAGCAGCAGGTCGCGGAACATCGCCGGCGTCGCTCGCGATCAGTCTCCCGACTGGATCGCGTCGATCAGTTCCTGGGGCGGCGGATACCGCTCGAGAATCTCGGCAACTGCACCGTCGGCCAGTTCCAGTTCACCGCCCATGAGATCGCGCATCAACCGATCCAGCAGCTGGTCGCGGTGTCGCTCGCGCGCTTGGGCGGTCAGCTGTTCGCGGACCTCCTCGAAATCCTGCTGGCCGCCGGCGGCACGCTCTTCGACGAGCACGACGTGCCAGCCGAACCCGGATTCGACCAGGCCCATTTCACCTTCGTCCAGTTGCGCGATCCCGGCCGCGAACTGGGCTTCGAGCGTGCTGACGTCGATCCGTGCCAGGTGACCCTTGTTCTGAACGACGCTCGGGTCGTCGGACGAACTGCGGGCCAGCATCGCGAACTGCTCGCCCTGTTCGAGTCGCTCCATCAGCGCCGCGGCCCGGGCCTGTGGATCGTCCCGGAAATCCCGGACGAGAATGTGCTTGAACGTCACCGTGTCGGGCTGGGTGAACTGCCCCGGATCGCTCAGGTAGATTTCGCGCGCCTGGTTCTCGTAGCTTTCGAGTTCACGCTCGTCGAGCCAGTTCTGGCGGTATTTCTCGGCCAGCCGGACGGTCATCATGTGCAGGAGTTCGGCCTGGAAATCGAGCGTATCGGCGATGCCGGCCTCGCGCCCACGCTGGGCCAGAGAATGCACCGTCAGGAGGTCCTGGAGCAGCTTCTCGAGTCGCTCGGGGGACGAAACCACGCCGGCTCGATCGCCGGCCGGAACGGCCATCATGCGACCATGCAGATCCATCATCGAGATTTCGGTCTCGCCACGAGCGGCGATCAATGGGCTGTCCAGGTCGATCCGGACACTGCGTTCGATGGCGAGCGAACTCGTGCAGGAAAGAATCAGAGTGAAAAGAACGATGAATCGCATGACGGTATTTCCTTCGAAAACGGGTGACTCAAGATGAACCCGCCCGGACAGTGCCGGGCGGGAAGCGCGTGAGTTTCGATCACGAATCGCGGGCGTGGTTCCCCGGTCCGCGATTCGTCAATTGACCAGCGAGTTGATGATATCGCCGCAGACCGCTGCGCCCGTGGGGTTGGAGGCTCCGGTGCACGCCCAGTCGTCGTACGGCGGATCGTCGTTCGCGGTGTACAGGATGTTCAGGTAGTAGGTCGTGTTCGGACTCAGGACGCAGTCGAAGCCCCCACCCGAGTTGATGCCCCAGCGGATCGCACCCTGACCCACGAATTTCTTGCAGTTGGCATCGTTCAGATCGGTGAAATCGCCCGGACACTGGCTGAGTGTGATGATCTTCTCCCCGCTGGGGACGAAGGTCTGGAGGACGTCGAAGGTCACCCGGCCACTGACGCCGGTCGTCAGGCCATCCGTGTCGAAATCGAGTTGCGCATACCGCCCGTTCTGGATGGCCATGTCGCGCCCGTTTCCGTCAGGGAACTCCTGACCGAACAGCTGGAACCAGGTCGTCGTCGTGGCGCTGCTGCCGTCGAGGATCTGGGTATCCCGAATCAGACCGGCCGGCGGCACCCGGCCGTCGTCGATACAGAACTGCGGAACGCCAGTGCCACCGCTCGGGTTGACCGTCAGTGAAACGTTGGCAGTGTCCGACACCGGACCGTTGCTGCAATCCAGCGTCACGTTATAAGTCGTATTCGGCGCCAGCGCGGCGGTCGACACGGACTGGCTGCCGCTCGGCAGTTTCGCGCCGTTCCAGGTAGTACCTGCGAGGCCGGAGCCTTCGCATTCCCAGGCGCCGCGGCCGTTCCAGTTGAACAACACGCTCTGGCCCTGGGTCACCGTAGTCGGCGAAACGCTGAAGCCGGTGATCGAAACCTGGACATCCGAGCAGTCGGTGGTCGCCGAGCAGGCGGCCGGGTCCAGCGGAGTCGCCGTGAGATCGCCGGAAACCGGATCCAGGTTGACGTCGGCGCCATCGAGCAGCTCGATCTCGGTCGGCGTCGGCGAGGTATTCAGGATGATGCTCTGGGACTGGGCCACGGCCTGGACCGTGAGCAGCGCGAGCGCTGCTGCGGGAAGAAGGCGCATCGCCGGATGGGCGCGCCCGCTCTTCTCGTTGGCTTCTGAAGGATTCATGAATGGCAGACTCGGGAATTCGAAACGTTCAAACCGGCCGCGAAGGGCCGGCACCTGGGTCGCAATGTAGGACAGACCCGGTTAAGAAAAGTTTAAAAAAGGGCTGCCCGGAGGCAGCCCTTTGTGTTTCGTGGTGACCGGCCGGAGGCCGACCGGTCGAAAGCACGAGACTTACGGCGTCGGCGGTGCAACCTGCAGACGACGGCTGCCGCGATGCTTGAACGTACCACCGTAGTTCGCCAGAACGGTACCACCGCCCAGCTGACCGTTGGAGTACGTGTTCACCCAGAAGCCGATGGTCGGCAGACCGATGTACTGGATGCCGGCAGCGGACGGACGGGTAACCTGCACGTTGGCCGGGATCGTGTTGAACTCGAACCGCAGCCAGCCGCTGGTGAAGTTGCCCATCGGGATCGTCGCGAAACGCGGCTCCTTCAGGATTTCACTTTCGGTCGGCACCGAGCCACCCGTCTGGTCGAAGCGAACGACGTTCGTTTCGTAGCACAGCGTGAACGGACCGGAGCCCGGCGGGGTCGGCGGCGGCGGCGAGATGATCGGCGGCTGGATGACCGGGTTCGACGGCGCTTCTTCGCGATCCCAGAACTGGAAGGTCACCGGCTCGCAAGCATCGCCGGACCACGCAACGGTGAACGGCTCAACCGGCGGGGTGCCGATCGCGAACGGACCGTCAACGTAGAACCGCTTGGTCGGGAAGTTGACGACCCACTCCGAGCGAGAGTTGATGGTCGGGTCGATGACGTACTCGTTCATGACCGTGTCGTACAGGACGTTGGCAGAAACGGCTTCGACGCCTTCCTGCCAGGTCTGCGTATCGACGACGCCATTGATGAACACGTTCGAGACGTTATCGCCCGAGTTCAGGTTCGGGAAAATGTCACCCGGATCGGTGTGCAGGACCGCGGTCGAGAAGGCGTCGATGGCATCAGCGTTGTAGCTGAACATCGTGCCGTCGCCGACGTTGATGATGCTGCCGCCACCGAACAGACCGCCGGAGGGCATCTCGTGATCGATGCTTTCGTCCTGGATCCAGTAGCCGCCGGTGCCGCCGAAGATGGTCCAGGCGTCAACCAGCTGCTGGCAGTCGGCCGGACGCGGAACGTCGACGTTGGCGCCACCCGGGCCCGGAACGGTGGTCAGCACGTGGGTTGCGGCCGCAGCCGAACCTTCGGTGATGTCGACCAGCGTACCCATCTCGATGACTTCGATGTAACCGGAAGCCGTACGCTCGATGCCCTGCGGGCCGGAGTCGTCGTTCGGGCCGGTGTATGCGAAGTCGACGAAATCGACCGAACCGAAGCGCTGGGTTTCATCCGCGAACGTGCCCTGACCGAAGAAGTACGGAACGGTGCAGGACGAATCCGGAATGATCAGGG
>CAZJSH010000074.1:0-14599 GCA_964548715.1 uncultured Halomonas sp.
ATCGAGGGCTCGTCGAGCACGTACATCACGCCGACCAGGCCGGCGCCGATCTGGCTGGCCAACCGGATGCGCTGGGCCTCGCCGCCCGAAAGCGTGTCGGCCTGGCGATCCAGCGTCAGATAGTCCAGCCCGACGTTGACCAGGAACTGCAGGCGTTCGCGAACTTCCTTCAGGATCCGGCCGGCGATCTCGCCGCGCCAGCCGTCGAGCTTCAGATCGTCGTAGAAGGCCAGGCATTGCTCGATCGACCATGAGGCCACCTCGGGCAGCGAGCGATCGGCGATGAACACGTTGCGCGACGCCGCGTTCAGGCGCTGGCCGCCGCATTCGGGGCATGGCTGCTCGGAGATGTAGCGCGACAGCTCCTCGCGCACGACCCGCGAATCGGTCTCGCGATAGCGTCGCTCGAGGTTGGGGATGATGCCGACGAACGAGTGTTTGCGGGTCTGGCTACCGCCGTCGGCGAAGTATCGGAACCCGATCTTCTCGTCGCCACTGCCGTGCAGGATCACGTCCTGCACCTTCCCGGACAACTCGCCGAACGGAGTCTCCGGGTCGAAATCGTAATGGCGGCCCAGCGACTGGACCATCTGGAAGTAGTACGCGTTCCGGCGGTCCCAGCCGCGCACCGCGCCGCCGGCCAGGCTCAGCTCCGGATTGCCGACCACGCGCTGCGGGTCGAAGAACTGGCGGTGGCCGAGCCCGTCGCAGGCCGGACAAGCGCCGTTCGGGTTGTTGAACGAAAACATCCGCGGCTCCAGCTCGGGCAGGCTGTAGTCGCAGACCGGGCACGCGAACCGGGCAGAAAACAGCAATTCGCCGAGGTCGCTGTCGGAATCCATCGGCGCGGCGACGGCGATGCCATCGGCCAGCGCCAGCGCCGTTTCCATGCTTTCGGCCAGGCGCTGAGCCAGGTCGTCGCGCACCTTGAACCGGTCCACCACCGCTTCGATGGTGTGCTTCTTGCGCAGCTCCAGGGCGGGCAGGCCGTCGTCGAGGTCGACGACCCTGCCGTTGACCCGGGCCCGGATGAAGCCCTGCGCGCGGAGTTCCTGAAGCAGGTTGGCGTGTTCGCCCTTCCGGTTGCGAACCACCGGCGCGAGCAGCATCACCTTCGTGCCCTCGGGCAGGTTCAGCACGGTGTCGACCATCTGGCTGACGGTCTGGGCATCCAGCGTCTCGCCGTGCTCTGGGCAGCGCGGCGTGCCGACCCGGGCGAACATCAGGCGCAGGTAGTCGTGGATCTCGGTCACCGTGCCGACGGTCGAGCGTGGGTTGTGGCTGGCCGCTTTCTGCTCGATCGAGATCGCCGGGCTGAGCCCCTCGATGTGATCGAGGTCCGGCTTCTGCATCATCGACAGGAACTGCCGCGCATAGGCCGAAAGCGACTCAACGTAGCGCCGCTGGCCTTCGGCGTAGATGGTGTCGAAGGCCAGCGACGACTTGCCGGAGCCCGACAGCCCGGTGAACACGATCAGCCGGTCGCGCGGCAGCTCGAGATCGACGTTGTCGAGGTTGTGGGTTCGTGCGCCGCGAAGGGTGATCTTGTCCAAGACGAATCCAGCATTGGAGCGAACCGGATAGTATAAGGTTTGCGGTGAATCCGCGGCAAGGACGCTTCCGCTTCGGACTCGCCGGCCCGGATCCGCCGCCCGATTCGGGCGCCAGCGAATTCACGATCCAGGAGGAACGACATGCAGACCGAGCACGAGGGCGGCGGCACGACCGACGAAGCGCAGAAACAAAGCGATGAGCGCCAACGCAGGGCCCTCGAATTGCGCGAGGCGCTGGAAGCAGCGCACGGCACCACATTCGACCTGAAGTATCCGATTGCCCAGATCTACCTCTGGTATCAGTCGTTTCAGAACGTGATGCGATGGATCGGCACGATCGCCGCCGGCATGCTCACCTTCACGGTTTCGATCCTGATGGGCGACGCGCTGGCCGGAAACATCCAGTTCGATGCCGTCGAGCACAATCTGGTCCGCTTCTCGTGGTCGTTCGGTTTCCTCGGTCTCAGCATGATTTCCGTGCTGCTGACGCTGGTGATCACCTACAACTGGCTGGTGATGTCGATCCGGCATGCCGCATGGGTCGCGCACCCGTCGGTGCAGCGGCTACAGACCATCATCGACGACGGCGGGAAGCTGCCCCGCGATCTACCGGAGTCGCTGCAGGAAGGCCACGTCCACGCCGACGACCCGTACATGGACGGCACCATGGCCAGTGAATTCGTGCGCTATGGCGGCAAGCTGCACCTGAAACTCTGGGGCACGATGAGTTACGTGATGGGCGGCGTCGCCGGAACGAGCTTGTTCATCGGCATCGTGTTCTACGTTCTCGCCGCATGGGACATCCTGGCGGAGCTGCTGTGAGCGAAACCGGCGGACTTCGCACGGTGCGGATCGCGACCCTGAATGCCGGACTGCTGCGTCTGCAGCTGGGTCGCTGGACCCTGTTCGAACCGGTCCCGAGGGTGAATGAACGGATTGCCGGCCTGGCGCGGCTGCTCGGCGCGCTGGACGTGGACGTGCTGGCGATGCAGGAGGTGTTCGTCCGCGGCGCGCGGACTCGGTTGGTCGACCAGCTCTGCGCGACCTTTCCGAACGCCGCCTTCGCCGACTCGTCCAGCTGGGTCGGCAACGGCCTCGTGACGCTGTCGCGCCATCCGATCGAGGACTCGGAATTCCAGCGCTTCGATCACGACTTCATGATGGTCCGCCCGTTCGCCACCTTCGGCCTGCTGCGAACCCGCGTCCGGCTGCCGGACGGTCCACCGCTGCAGCTGTTCAACACCCACCTCACCGCCGGCCCGTTCGGCGACCCGGAACGCGGGCGGGTCGAGCGGATGCGCGATCGCCAGATCCGGCAACTCCTCGACGCGGCCGATGCGCAGGCTGCGCCGGTGGTCCTGACCGGCGACTTCAATGCCGGCCCCGACGTATCGACCGACAACTACCGCCGCTTCGCAGCCGCCGGATTCGTCGATGCCTTCGACCAGGCCGAGAATCACGGCAGCCCGCTGCGCGCGACCTGGACGCCGGAAAATGCCCTCACGCATACCGGCCCGCACAGCAGTTCGCCGCCGCAGCGGATCGATCACGTCTTCGTGCGCGGCGCAGCCGATCCAGCCGCTTCCTGCGTCACCATCGCCGACGCCGTCGATCGGGCAGGCGCGCCGCTGTCCGATCATCGCCTGGTGGTCGCCGATCTCCGGCTGCCCGGCCGCCGGGACGGGCCGCCCGAAGGCGATCGCGCGAGCGGCTCCCGTACGGAGGGAGGCGGTCCGCCGGCGGCCCCGACGGGCGGGTCGGGAAACCGCGGCCCGTGTTGACCCGGCCCCCGGTTTCCGCTAACATTCCCGCTCTTTAGTCACGGATTTTCTGGAGCGACAGCATGTACGCGGTATTCAAGACCGGTGGCAAACAGTACAAGGCCTCGGCCGGCGACATCGTCCGGGTCGAGAAACTGCCGGCCGACAAGGGGGCCTCGATCGAGATCGACGAGGTTCTGATGGTCGCCGACGGCGACGACATCCGCGTCGGCGCTCCGACCCTGGAGGGTGGCAAGGTCAAGGCGGAAGTGGTCGCGCACGGTCGCGGCGACAAGGTGCGGATCATCAAGTTCCGCCGCCGCAAGCACCACATGAAGCAGATGGGCCACCGCCAGTACTACACCGAACTCAAGATCACCGGCATCGAGGGCTGAAACGATGGCACATAAAAAGGCAGGCGGCTCGACACGTAACGGCCGCGACTCGAATCCGAAGTTCCTCGGCGTGAAGCGCTACGGCGGCGAACGCGTGGATGCGGGCAACATCCTGGTGCGCCAGCGCGGCACGCGCTTCCACGCCGGTGACGGCGTCGGCGTCGGCCGCGACCACACGCTGTTCGCGCTGGTCGACGGCAAGGTCGTGTTTCGCCAGAAAGGCAAGCCGGCTCGCAAATTCGTTTCGATCGAACCGGTCGAGTGATTCGACCCGATCGCGGCCCATCAGGGCCACGGTCCCTTCAATCGGAACCCGAAGAAGCCGGCCGCGCGCCGGCTTTTTCATGCCCGACCCTTCTTTCAGGCCCGTAGCTGCCGAGGACGCCTCACCGATGAAATTCGTGGATGAAGCCAGCATCGAGGTCCGCGCCGGTCGCGGCGGCCACGGCTGCGTGAGTTTCCGGCGCGAGAAATACATCCCCAAGGGCGGCCCGGACGGTGGCGACGGCGGCGACGGCGGCAGCATCTGGCTGGAGGTCGATACCGGCCTGAACACCCTGGTCGATTTCCGCCACGCGCGCCTGTTCAAGGCCCGAAACGGCCAACCCGGCAGCGGCCAGCAGAAGACCGGTAAATCCGCCGACGACGTGGTCATCCGGGTTCCGCTGGGCACCCAGGTAACCGCGATCGAGACCGACGAGCGGATCGGCGACCTGACCGAGCCCGGCCAGCGCCTTTGCGTGGCGCGCGGCGGCATCGGCGGCAGAGGCAACATTCACTTCAAGTCGTCGGTCAATCGCACGCCGCGCCAGTTCACCGAGGGCACGCCCGGCGAAGAGCGCGAACTGAAGCTGGAACTGAAGGTCCTCGCCGACGTCGGCCTGCTTGGCTTTCCCAACGCCGGAAAGTCGACGCTGATCCGTGCGGTGTCCAAGGCCCGGCCGAAGGTCGCCGACTACCCGTTCACCACGCTGCACCCGAATCTCGGCGTGGTCTCGCTGGAACCCGGCCGCAGCTTCGTCATCGCCGACATCCCCGGCCTTATCGAGGGCGCCGCCGAAGGTGCCGGCCTCGGCCACCGATTCCTCAAGCACCTGCAACGCACCGGACTGTTGCTGCACCTGGTCGAGGTGGAGCCGCTGGACGGCAGCGATCCGGTCGACCAGGTCCGCGCGCTGGAGGCCGAACTGGCACGCTTCGATCCCGGCCTGCTCGAGAAGCCGCGCTGGCTGGTGGTCACCAAGCTGGACCAGCGCGCGGCCGACGAGCATGACTCGGCGGTCCGGGCGCTGGTCGAGCGGCTGGACTGGACGGCACCGGCGTTCGGAATCTCCTCGCTCAGCGGCGACGGGCTGGACGCGCTGAAGACGGCGATGGCTCGTCACCTGCTCGACGGCGGCGCAGACCACGCGGAACCTTGAGCCCGCGCCGGACTCCAACCGGCAGCCGGCGTGACCCGCCGCCCCCGGAATCGACCTGGAGCCCTCGATGACCCACTCTCGACCCACCGCCGCCTCCGCCTCATCACGCCTGTTGCCCACGGTCCTCGCGGGCCTGCTGGTCGCCTCCGGCTTCGCCACCACCATCGCCGCTGCCCGGGTCGATGCCGTCACGGTCTATCCCGACCGGGCGACGATCGAGCGGATCAGCGAACACCGTGTCGGCCCCGGCATCGACCGGATCCGGATCGCCGACCTGCCGGTCGGTCTGGACCGCGACAGTGTCCGGGTCCGTGCCGAGGGTCCCGATGGCCTGCGGATCGGCGCGCTCGACTTCGAAATCGTTCGCGGCGAGCAGCGGGTGCTGCCGGAAGCCCGCGCGCTGGCCGAACGGATCGAGCAACTGGAGGCCGAGCGCAGCGCGGTGGCCGACCGGATCGCGGCGCGCGCCCTGCAGCTCAGCCTGCTGCAGCGGGTGGCCGCTCCCACCGGCGAAGCGGCACCGCCCCCGGGTGAACTGCTGGCCGAACTCGAGCGGCTGGGTGAACTGGCCGACCGCGTCTACAGCGAGCAGCGCGAGCTGCGCATGCAGCAGGACGATCTCGGCGAAACGATCGAGCGGCTCCGCAGGGAACTCGCAGACCTCGGCGGTGAACAGCGCGACGTGCTCGCGTTGACGATCGCCGTCGATGCACCGGGCGCGGGAACGGCCCGGTTCGAGATTGCCTACACGGTCGGCGGCGCCAACTGGCGACCGGTCTACGAATGGCGCCTTGACACGACCGCCGCCACGCTGCGCCTGGTCCAGTCGGCCGAACTCCGGCAGTCGACCGGCGAGGACTGGGCTAACGCCTCGGTCGCATTCTCGCTGGCCCGGCCGGCCAGTGGTGGCCAGCTTCCGACCCTGGGCCCTTGGTGGATCGACGTGATCGCGGCCCGGCCCGAACTGCAACGCCGGCAATTCGCCGAGGCGCCGCAGGCGCTGAGCGCGATGGAAGCCGCCGGGGCAAGCGCCGACGTGCTCGCTGCGGAACTTCAGACCACGGGACTGACCCAGCGCTATGCCCTGCCCGGCCGCATCGACGTCCCGTCCGACAACCGTCCGCGCCGGTTCCGGCTCGACGAGCACGTGCTGGACGCCGATCTGACCGCCCGCGCCGTTCCCCAGCGGCGCGACGCCGCCTGGACCTTCGTGGCGACCGACTGGATCGGCGAGGCTGCGCTGCCTCCCGGTCCGGTTCAGCTGATCCAGGACGGCGCGTCGATGGGCCGGACCAACTTCTCCGGCGCAGCGCCCGGCGGCCGGATCGAGGCCAGCTTCGGCATCGACGACCGGATCGAGATCGACGTCGAACTGGTTCGCCAGGATCGCCGGACCGAAGGATTGCTGAACAAGACCGTGCGGGAACTCCGCGAACACCGCTGGACCGTCAGCAACCGGCACCAGCGACGGATCACGCTGTCGCTGCTCGGACAGATGCCGGTCGCACGCGATGAGCGAATCGACGTCGAGCTGACCGACCGCAGCACGGCCCCCGATCGCCGCGACGTCGACGACCAGCCCGGGCGGATGGCCTGGGACCTGGAGCTGGATCCGGGCGAGACGCGCGAGATCACCTTCGGCATATCGGTCGCCTGGCCCGCTGAACTCGACGGCGTCACCGGCTGGTAGGCGGCCGGGGCGCCGGTCCCGGAGCCACTGCTATACTCCGGCGCGACGGCTGAAAGAGGCCGTCGTCGACCCGAACCGGACCCGACTCCATGCCGCGATCCCCGCGACCGGGACGGCTCACGCCGGCCCGCCGCCAGCGCCTCGACGCACTGCTCGACCACCTGCTGGACCTCGACGCCCCCGCGCGCGCGAGAGAGCTGGCGTCATTGTCCGAGCGCTGCCCCCGGCTGCACGCCCACCTGGCCCGGCTGGTCGCGGCGGCCGAGCCCGACGGCGAGGAATTCACCGCAGTGTTCGAACGGCTCGGGGCCGCTGCGCTATCGACACTGGAGAACTCCGACGCCACCCTGCCGCCCGGCACCCGCGTCGGCGACTGGGCGCTGATCGAGCCGGTCGGCCGTGGCGGCATGGGCCAGGTCTATCGGGCCGAGCGGGCCGACGGCGCGTTCGAGATGCAGGCCGCGATCAAGTTCATCCGCCCGCGCGCCGGCGGCCGCCTCGCCGAGCGCCTGGCCGTCGAGCGCCAGCTGCTGGCCCGGCTCGATCATCCGAACATCGCGCGGCTGATCGACGGCGGCACGCTGGACGATGGACGCGGTTACCTGGTCATGGAGTGGATCGAGGGCGTCGATCTGAGCGACGCACGCGACCGCCTGATGGCGTCTCCTCGTACGCTGATCGAGCGGTTCATCGAACTGGCCTCGGCCGTCGCCCACGCCCACCAGCGCCGGGTCGTGCACGGCGACATCAAGCCGGCCAACGCGCGCCTGTCGCCCGGCGGACGGGTCCGCCTGCTCGATTTCGGCGTGGCCCGGCTGATCAGCGAAGACGACAGCGCCGAGGGCCTCGCGGCACTGACGCCGGCGTTCTCGGCACCGGAACAGATGGCCGGAGAACCGGCATCGACCCAGTCCGACCTGTATGCGCTCGGCGCGCTTCTGCACTGGCTGCTGACCGGCGAACCGGGCCGGGCCGACACCCGGATCGACCCGCGCCGGCTCGACGTGGAGCGGCCGGCCGCGCTCGCGGCAGTCCTCGAGCGCGCCCTTCAGGCCGACCCGGCGCGGCGCTACCAGTCGGTCCCGGAGCTGATCCAGGAACTCCGCGCGCTGCTGGCCTGGCACCCGGTCCGGGCTCGCCGCAGCGGTGCGCTGGCGCGACTGGGCCTGTGGTCACGGCGCCATCGGCTGGCGGCCGGCATGGCCGGCCTGACGCTGGCGTCGGTGCTGGCCGCGGCCATCGGGCTGGCCTGGCAGGCCGACCGGATTCGCGAGGAACGCGACGCCGCGCGCTTCGAGGCCGAGCGCCTGGCGCTGCTGCGCGAGCAGATGGTGCTGCTGTTCCGCGAAGCCGGCCGGACCGCAAGCGACGAGTTGCGCGACACGCGCAGCCTGCTGGCCGAGGCCACCGAGCTCGCCGAGCGACTGTACGCCGACGATCCCGGCACCCGGGCGGCCGTCCAGGCCTTCATCGGCGAGATCTACATCGCGATGGACGACTTCGAGGCCGCCGAGCCCCTGCTCGAAGCCGCACTGGCCGGACAGGCGCTCGAACAGGACCGGCTGGCGGCGTTCGTCGAGGCCGACCTGGCCCAGATCCGCCTTCGCCAAGGCGCGTCGGACGAAGCCGTTGCGCTGGCCGAACGTGCGCTCGAGCGCCTGCGCACGCGGACCGGTGCCGCCAACCTCGAATACATCGCCGACGTCCTGCAGATTCGCGGCCAGGCGCTGCGGGGCCTCGGCCGGTGGGACGAGGCCATCGCCGTGCTGCGCGAAGCGCACGGCATGGCCCGGCGACTGCCGGCACCGAGCCGGATCCGCGCGACCACCGCGAACAACCTCGCCACCACGCTGGTCTATGCCGGCCGCGGCGACGAGGCGCTGCCCTTCCTCGAGCGCGCGCTGGACAACTGGCGGGGCCTGGACCGCGCCGACTCCACCTCCGCGCTGACCGTGATGGGCAACCTCGCCAGCCTGCGCCACCAGCGCGGCGACCTGGCCGACGCCGAAGCGCTGTACCGGGAAACCATCCGTCGAAGGGTGGCGCGCTACGGCGATTCCGGCGCGCTCGGAGCGATGCACCTGAACCTCGGCAGCCTGCTGGCGATGACCGATCGGATCGAGGAAGCGCGCGACCACGTCGGCGAAGGCGTGGCGCTGATCGAGCGGTTCGAAGGCGTCGACAGCGTCAGCTACTCCCGGGCGCTGCTGGCCCGCGCGCGGGTGATCCGTGCGGCCGGCGACCACACGGCGGCGCTTCGGGAGATCGAACAGGTCGTCGAACGCTTTTCCGGGCACGTGGGCCCGGATCACCTGTTCACGGAGATCGCGCGAGTGGATGCCGCACTGACCGCAGCGGAAGCCGGTCTTCCCGGGGCCATGGATCGACTGGACGGAAGCATTGCGGCGCTGGACGCACTGGCACCGGCCTCCGACCGACATCGGGCCGAGGCACGCTGCCGGGAAGCCGCACTCCGGATCGAACGGGGCCTCGACCGGGCGCGGGCGGCGGCCGAACGCTGTCTTGCGCTGCAGGGCGGCACCGTTTCGGTCAGCGAATGGCGGCGAGCCGAAGCGAGGTTGCTCGACTGGGCCGCGCGCACGCCGCGAGGCTCGCCGACGGAGGCGCTGCGGGACGATTTCGAGCGGATCGTCGACATGCTGGGCGCCGGGCACCCCCGGACCCGGCGGATCGCCGGCTGGCTGAATGAATCCACCGGCGGAGACTGACACGCGAAGCGCGCCGCGAACGGCGCGCTTCGCGCACAGGATCGATCAGAGGCTACGGATGTGCGCGTTCAGGCGGGACTTGTGACGAGCCGCCTTGTTGGCGTGCATGACGCCCTTCGACACCGACCGGTCGATGGCCGGAACAGCCTGCTTGTAGGCGGTCTCGGCCGCGCTCTTGTCGCCGGCCTTGACCGCGTTGACGACCTTCTTGATCATGGTGCGGACGTACGAACGCTGAGCGGCGTTCGCCTGGCGATTCCGCTCGGACTGACGGGCGCGCTTGCGCGCTGATGCACTATTGGCCACGAATGACTCCTCGAAACCGGGTAATGAGAAAAATCAAGCCGTGCAGTATGGCTACTGAAGGCCTTTCTGTCAACGGCCTCGGCCCATCGGACGCTCGATGAGCCTGGCCCGTTCCGTGGCTTCGTTTTCGGGCATGACGCTGATCTCGCGCGTGCTTGGCCTGGTGCGCGACGTCGTACTGGCCCGGATGTTCGGCGCATCCGCGGCTACCGATGCCTTCTTCGTGGCCTTCAAGATTCCGAACTTCCTCCGCCGACTGTTCGCCGAGGGTTCGTTCTCGCTGGCCTTCGTACCGGTGCTGACGGAATACCGGGAGCGCGACGACCATGCAGCGCTGCGTTCGCTGATCGATGCCGCCGCCGGCAGCCTGATGGCCGTGCTGCTGGTCCTCACCGCCGCCGGCGTGCTGGCGGCCCCGGTGGTGATCGGGATCTTCTCGCCGGGCTTCGCCGACGATCCGGCCCAGCTAGCCCTGGCCAGCGACCTGCTCCGGATCACCTTTCCCTACCTGCCGCTGATCGCATTGACGGCGCTGGCCGGCGGCATTCTGAACACGCTCGGCCGATTCGCGCTGCCGGCGGTGACGCCGGCGCTGCTGAATGTCTCCCTGATCGTTTCGGCGATCTGGTTCAGCCCGCGCTTCGCCGAGCCGGTCACCGCGCTGGCCTGGGGCGTGCTGGCCGCCGGCGTGCTGCAGCTGGCGGTGCAGCTGCCGACGCTGGCCCGGCACGGCGTGCTGCCGCGGCCGTGGCCGAACTTCCGCCATCCCGGCGTCAAGCGCATCCTGCGGCTGATGGTGCCGACGCTTTTCGGGTCCTCGGTCGCGCAGATCAACCTGCTGCTCGACGTGCTGATCGCCTCGCTGCTGGTCGAGGCCAGCATTTCCTGGCTGTACTACGGCGACCGACTGATGGAGTTTCCGCTCGGCCTGTTCGGCGTCGCGCTGTCGGTGGTGATCCTGCCGACCCTGTCGTCCCAGCACGCCCGCGCGACGACCGACGCGTTCGTGGCCACACTGACCTGGGCGGTCCGGCTCGGCGTGGTGATCGCGCTCCCGGCCGCGGTCGGCCTGGCCGTGCTCGCCGAACCGATCACGACCACGCTGTTCCAGTACGGCGAGTTCGCCGCCCGGGACGTCCGGATGACGGCACTGGCGCTGCTGGCCTACTGCCTCGGCCTGCCGGCCTTCATCGGCGTGAAGATCCTGGCGCCGGGCTTCTATTCGCGCCAGGACACCCGCACGCCGGTCCGCATCGCGGTACTGGCGCTGGTCGCCAACATGGGGCTGAACGTGCTGTTCGTGCTGGCGATCGTGGCCTGGCTGGCCGGCGGGGATTTCGGCGACGGACTGTTCGCGACGCTGGCGGCCCACCCCGGCGCCCACATCGGCCTGGCGCTGGCCTCCAGCGCGTCGGCCTGGCTCAACGCCGGCCTGCTGTGGCGGCATCTCGGCCGCGACAAGCTCGCGCCGACGCCCGGGTTCCGACCGCTCGTCGCGGCCGCGCTGGGCTGCATCGGCATGGCGGCCGTGCTGATCACGCTGGTCCCAGGAACCGCGTGGTGGATCGCTGCCGGCCTGCCCGTGCGGATCGGTGCGCTGGTCGCGGCCGTGGCCGGCGGCGCGCTGGTCTACGGGCTGGTCCTGCTGGCCGCCGGCCTGCGACCGCGCCAGCTGCTGCGCCCGATCTGAACCGGCACGACCACCGCGCCACGCCACACGGCTACACTCGCGCGATGCACTTGCTCCGAGCTCTCCCGCTGCGCGATGACGACGGCCGGCCCACCGCGCTGGCGATCGGCAATTTCGACGGCCTGCATCGCGGTCACCAGGCGCTGATCGAGCGCGTCGTCGACCGCGCCCCCGACCTGCGCCCCGGGTTGATGTGCTTCGAGCCGCTGCCACGCACCTTCTTTGTGCCCGACCGGCCGGTGCCCCGGCTGATGAAACTACGCGACCGGGTCCGGATCGGTCGGCAGCAGGGCCTTGAACTGATCGCGCCACTACGCTTCGATCGCGCGTTCTCGTCGCTGTCGCCGGACGCCTTCGCTCGCGACGTGGTCGCCGGCGGCGTGCGCGCCGCCCTCGTGGTGGTCGGCGAGGACTTCCGTTTCGGCCAGCGCGCCGCCGGCGACGTCGATGCCCTGGTCGGGTTCGGGCGCCGCTACGGCTTCGAGGTCGAGGCGGTGCCGGCCGTCACCGACCCGGTCAGCGGCGAGCGGATTTCGTCCTCGGCGCTGCGCACCGCACTGGCCGCCGGCGACCTGATGACCGCCGAGCGGCTCCTCGGCCGCCGATATTCGATCTCCGGCCGGGTGCTGCGCGGCAATCAGCTCGGCCGTACGCTGGGCTTTCCGACCGTCAATCTCCGCGTGGCCGAACCGCCGGCACTGAGCGGCATCTGCGCGGTCCGCGTCCACGGCGACGGTCTCCGGGGGCAGCCCGGCATCGCCAGCCTCGGCCAGCGACCGGTCGTGGCCGGTCGCGACTGGCTGCTGGAAGTCCACCTGTTCGACCTCGAGCGCGACCTCTACGGACGACACCTGATCGTCGAATTCATCGAGTGGCTGCGTCCGGAGCAGCCGTTCGAGGACCTTGCGGCCATGACGGTCCAGATGCATCGTGACGCGGCCGAGGCGAAACGGGCGCTCGGTGACCCGCAACATCAGCGACAATAACCACTTCGAATTTCGACCGGCTCCCGTGCCGCTGCGCACCCGACGACGCTATTCATGGATTACAAAGACACCATCAACCTGCCTCAGACCGACTTCCCGATGAAGGCGTCGCTGGCCCAGCGCGAGCCGAAGATGCTCGAGGACTGGTACGCCCGTGACCTGTACGGCCACCTCCAGCGCCAGACCGCCGACCGGCCGCGCAGCTTCATCCTGCACGACGGTCCGCCGTACGCCAATGGCGACATCCACATCGGTCATGCGGTCAACAAGATCCTGAAGGACTTCGTGGTCCGCTCGGCGCTGCTGTCGGGCTATCGCGCGCCGTACGTGCCCGGTTGGGATTGTCACGGCCTGCCGATCGAACTGCAGGTCGAGAAGAAGGTCGGCAAGGTCGGCCACAAGATCGATGCCCGGACCTTCCGCCAGAAGTGCCGCGAGTACGCCGACAAGCAGATCGAACGGCAGCGCGAGGACTTCAAGCGGCTCGGCGGCCTCGGCGACTGGGATCACCCCTACGCCAGCCGGGACTTCAGCTTCGAGGCCGACATGCTGCGCGCGCTTGCGCAGATCGTCGAGCGCGGCCACCTGAAACGCGGCGTCAAGCCGGTGCACTGGTGCTTCGACTGCGGCTCGGCGCTGGCCGAGGCCGAGATCGAATACCAGGACAAGACCTCGACCTCGGTCGACGTGCTGTTCGAAGCACTGGCGCCGGAGCGCCTCGCGGAGGCCTTCGACCTCGCGCCGGACGCGCTGGCAGACGGCGCGCCCTGCGGCGTGGCGATCTGGACGACCACGCCGTGGACCCTGCCGGCCAACCAGGCGGTGGCGCTGAACGCCGAACTCGACTACGACCTGGTCGAAGGTCGCCACGGCGAGCGGACGCTGCGCATCGTGCTGGCCTCCGACCTGCGCGAGGCAGTCGCCGAACGCACCGGCCTGCGTGACGCGAAGGTGCTGGCCACCACCCGCGGTGCACGCCTCGAACACCTGCGGCTGAAGCACCCGTTCAACGACTACGACGTGCCGGTGATCCTCGGCGAGCACGTCACCACCGAGACCGGCACCGGCGCCGTGCACACCGCGCCCGGGCACGGCCAGGAGGACTTCGACGTCGGCCGCCGCTACGATCTGCCGGTGGTCAACCCGGTCGACGCCCGCGGCCTGTTCGTCGACGACACGCCGTTCGTCGGCGGCGAACATGTCTGGAAGGCGAACGCCACCCTGCTCGACCTGCTGCGCGAGCGCGGCGCATTGATCAACGACGAATCCTTCGACCACAGCTATCCGCACTGCTGGCGGCACAAGACGCCGACAGCGTTCCGGACCACGCCGCAGTGGTTCATCTCGATGGACCAGGCGGACCTGCGACGCGATGCGCTGGCCGCGATCGGCGAGGTGCAGTGGGTCCCCGAATGGGGCGAGGCGCGGATTCGCGGCATGGTCGAGGGACGGCCCGACTGGTGCATCTCGCGCCAGCGGACCTGGGGCGTGCCGCTCGGCCTGTTCATCGATCGCGAGACGCAGCAGCCGCATCCCGAGTCCGCGGCCATCCTGCAGCGCTTCGCCGACCTGGTCGAAGCCGAAGGCGTCGATCCCTGGTATGAAGACGACATCGCCGAACGCCTGGGCGTCGACGGCGAGCGGTACGAGATCGTGCCGGACATCCTCGACGTCTGGTTCGATTCCGGCGTCACCCACCACTGCGTGCTCGACCAGCGCGCCGAGCTGGGTCGCCCGGCCGACCTCTATCTCGAAGGCTCCGACCAGCACCGCGGCTGGTTCCAGTCCTCGCTGTTGACCTCGATCGCGATGCACGGCGAAGCACCCTACCGCGCGGTGCTGACCCACGGCTTCACGGTCGATGCCGACGGCCGGAAAATGTCGAAGTCCCAGGGCAATGTCGTCGCGCCGCAATCGGTCATGAAGACGCTCGGCGCCGACATCCTGCGCCTC
Organism: uncultured Halomonas sp.; assembly: GCA_964548715.1. Taxonomy (GTDB): domain Bacteria; phylum Pseudomonadota; class Gammaproteobacteria; order Xanthomonadales; family Wenzhouxiangellaceae. The sequence continues at coordinate 14,484 of CAZJSH010000074.1, forward strand.
TGGGTTGCGGCGGCCGACTACCGGCAGGAGATGAGCGTCTCCGACGAGATTCTCAAGCGGGTCGCCGACGCCTACCGCCGCATCCGCAATACCGCCCGCTTCCTGCTCGGCAATCT